>JAJYIM010000020.1 GCA_021790115.1 Actinomycetes bacterium
CGGTGAGCGTGCGCTGCGGCGAGCGGAACTCGAGGTTTAAAGCAACACTTTTCTTGCCGGCGCCAACCTGGCTGCCGGCAAAAATGTCAAATATCCGGGCGCTGTGAAGCAGCGGCGCGCCTGCATCCCGGACCACGGCGATGATTTCCGCCGCCGCCGTATCTGCCTCCACTACCACGGCAATGTCTTGAAAGGAGGCCGGATAGGTGATGAGATCTTCAAAAACGGCAATACCTCTGGAGCCTGCTATCAGCTCTTCCTGAAACAGCTCAAAAGCGACCACGGGCCGGTCGATGTCAAAGGCCTTGAGCACCAGCGGATGCACTTCGCCCACATAGCCAATGCGGCTGCCGGCAACGGTTATATCCGCCGCCTTTCCGGGATGAAGGAACGGCTCCTTTGTGCGGGCCACTCCGAAGCTGCCGGACACGGCTGCGAACATTGCTTCCACCAGGCCCTTGCCCGTGAAAAAATCAGGCCCAGAACCGCCGCCGCGCCAGGACTGCCCCTGCAAGGAGCCGCACAGGCAGCCGGCGACCGCCTCCCTTTCATCACAAAGTTTTGACCCTGTCGCCGGCCAATAGACCCGGCCCAACTCAAAAATGTTGACGTCAAAGTTGCGCTGCGCCAGGTTGGCAGAAACCGTCATCAGCAGGCTGGGCAACATAATCGTGCGCATCAGCGATTGCCCGCTGGAGATCGGGTTGGCCAGCCGGGCGGCGGTGCGGCGGGCGTCATCCCCGCCCAGCCGCAGCCGGCTGGCGAAATCCTGATCAATAAAACTGTAGGTGATAACTTCGTTTAAGCCGCGCCCGGCCAGCGCCCGCGCCAGCGCCCGCGCGGCGGCCTGCTGATGGGAAAGCCCGCCCATTGCCCGCATGCCGCTTGGCAATGAAGGCGGAATCAGCTCCAGGCCGAAAACGCGCGCAACTTCTTCCACCAAGTCAACTTCGCGCTCGACGTCGGCGCGAAAGCTTGGCGCTTTTACATGCAGGCCGGCTTCTTCTTTCCTGACTTTAAAGCCGAGATTTGCCAGAATGGCTTCGATCTCCGCGGCAGGCACCGCCACGCCCAGCAGCGCCGCCACGCGCTCCGGCCTCAGGTGGATCACGTTGGCTTTAAACGGCTCAACCTGAATGTCAACCTGGCCGGCAACCAGCCTGCCGCCGGCAATTTCCACCATCAGCCGCGAGGCCATCGCCAGCGCTTTGGGCACAAGCTCCCGGTCCAGCCCTTTTTCAAAACGGGTGCTGGACTCGCTGCGCAGGCCCAGCGACATTGAAGTCTCCATGATGCTGCGGCCGTCAAAGTTGGCTGCTTCCAGAAGAATGTCGGTCGTGCCGGCTGTAACTTCGCTACCCTCGCCACCCATGATGCCGGCAATGGCGGCGGGTTTCTCGGCGTCGGCGATCACCAGCATGCCGGCCGCCAGCCGGCGCTTGCCGCCATCGATGGTGGTGATCTGCTCCCCCTTGCCGGCGCGCCTGACGGCCAACTGCCTGCCGGCAATCCGGGCCAGGTCAAAGGCATGCATTGGTTCTCCCAGGGCCCACATCACATAATTGGTGATGTCAACGACGTTATTGACCGGCCTGAGGCCGGCGGCGGCAAGGCGCGCCTTCAGCCACGCCGGTGATTCGGCGATGCTGACACCAGCGATTAACCGGGCGCCGTAGCGCGGGCAAAGGCCAGGGTCGGCCACGGATATGCTGACCAGCTCATTGATATTGTCGTCACCACGGGCCTTAACATCCTGCACCGGCGCGGACTTGAGCTCCGCTCCGGTGACTGCCGCCACTTCCCTGGCGACGCCGTAAACAGACAGGCAATCGGGCCGGTTCGGCGTCACTTCAATCTCAAGAACCTCGGCGCTTAAGGGCAGGTAGTCAGCAAGGCGGGCGCCCACCGGCGCGTCTCCGGCAAGAACCATGATGCCGGCAGATTTTGCTGCCAGCCCGAGCTCGCTTTCCGAGCACATCATGCCCTCCGACTTAACGCCCCGGATCTCCACCGCTGCCAGCCTGCGGCCGTCGGGAAGCATCCCGCCCGGCAGGCAGACGGCAGTTCTGTCGCCTGCCTGGAAATTTTTGGCGCCGCAGACGATCTGTGCCATCTCGCCGCCGACATCGACCCGGCAGACAGTCAGTTTGTCAGCCTTGGGGTGAGGCTCAACGGACACGACCCGGCCGATAACGAAGCGGTCCAGGTTGCCCTTTCCGGCAGGCAGGCCGGCATGGCTGATCCGCTCCACTTCGGTGCCGGTCAGAGCCAGCCGGTCGGCCAGCTCCCGGGCCGGCATATCAATATCCACGTATTCTTTTAGCCAGGAGACAGGGACTTTCATGATAAACCGGATGCTGGAAGAAACCTTTTTGGATCCAACGGGTTTGTGGCCATCAAGCTGCTCAATTCAGAAACATTCATGTTAAGCGCCTATTTCGATAGGTAATTCGTAGGGAGGCCGAGCGAAAAGGCGATGGGCAAGGACGCAGGAGGAAAAAGCCCGCAGTCGTACCCGCTGCGGTACGCCCTGGACTTTTTGCTCTTAAGGACGCAGCCCATGGACTTTGCAGTCGGCCGCAGCAGAATACGCCTATCGAAATAGGCTCTCTGCGCCTTTTTCCGGCATCCATTATCCACAACTGCTTCAAAATTGCTTGATAAACCTGAGATCGTTGTCATAAAACATTCTCAGGTCAGTGACTCCGTGCTTGAGCATGGCAATCCGCTCAACGCCCATGCCGAAGGCAAATCCCGTCACCTCATCGGGCTCATAGTTGACAAAGCCGAAGACATTCGGATCGACCAGCCCCGCGCCCAGAATCTCCAGCCAGCCGCTCTGCTTGCAGGAGCGGCAGCCTTCACCGCCGCAGATCATGCAGGAGACATCAACCTCGACGCTGGGCTCGGTGAAAGGAAAATAGTGCGGCCGCAGGCGGATCTGGCGCTCGGCGCCAAACATGGCCTTGGCGAAGGCCTCCAGCGTCCCTTTCAGGTCGGCCATGGTGATGCGCTCATCCACAGCCAGGCCCTCGACCTGGTGGAACATGGGCGTGTGGGTGGCGTCGGAGTCGCGCCGGTAGACGCGCCCCGGAATGATGACATAAACGGGCGGATCCTCTTTCTCCATCACCCGGATCTGCACCGGAGACGTATGAGTGCGCAGCAGCGCCTCCGCCTCGCCCTCAATAAAAAAAGTGTCGTGGAGCGACCGGGCCGGATGACCTTCGGGTGTATTTAAGGCAGTGAAATTATAATAATCAGTCTCAATTTCCGGCCCCTCGGCAATGCGGTAGCCAAGCCCGGTAAAGATGTCCTCTATCTCCCAAAGCGTCTGGGTTATCAAGTGCAGGCGGCCGTTTGGAAACGGCTCGCCGGGCAAGGTGATGTCGACGCGTTCTTCGGCCAGGCGGCGATCCAGCGCTTCCGACTCCAGCGCCTGCCTGCGCCCGGCCAGCGCCTGCTCCACGGCAGCGCGCGCCTGATTGCCAAGCTTGCCGGCGAGCGGGCGCTCCGATGGCGACATCCCGGGAATGGCGCGCAGCATCCGGGACAGCTCGCTCTTGCGCCCCAGGTGCCGGACGCGGGCAGCCTCCAGCGCCGCTTCTGTTTCCGCGGCGGCAATGTCGGCCGCCGCCTTCTCATAAATTGCCGCCAGGCCGGGATGCCGCTGCAATTGTTTTTTGAGGTCAAAGTCCATACATGTTAATTGGTTCAGGATCTATCTCAAAAGGCCGGTCGTTGCCAAGCCGGGCGAAAAGGCCATCGGCCAGGACGCTGCTGCGAACCATCGAGCTGTTGGCGCGGCCCACCTGCACAAACTCTAACATTTACGTTCAGGCGGTTCTACAATTCGCAGCGCATAAAGCTTCTGTCCGGTCATTGCTTTCCGGGCGCCCGGTTGCGCTCATCCCGTTGCCTTGATGCTTCATAAAGCAGAACCGACCCGGCCATGGCGACGTTTAAAGATTCCGCCCCTGTTTTTTGAGGAATTTTCACAGTTATGCCCGCGGCCGCCAAAGCCCGCCTGGAAAGGCCGCCGCGCTCCGTGCCCAGGACCAGGACGCCGCCGTTTGCCAAGCCGGCTTTCCACACCGGCCCACCCTTGTGAGGATCGGCGGCAATAATGCCAAGGCCTGCTTCGGATGCCCAGGAGATCATCTCCGGCAATTTGACGTTCAGGCAGACAGGGACCTGGAAGATTGAACCCATGGTGGCGCGCAGGGCCTTGGAGCTGTAAGGATCGGCGCTGCCGGGACCCAAAATGATGCCGCCCGCTCCAAATGCGGCCGCCGCCCGGACGAGCGTCCCTACGTTCCCCGGATCCGCAACTCCGGCCAGATAAAGGAAAATACCTGTGGCCGGCGCTGGTCGCAAATTCTGCAGGGGCTGATCGACAAAACTAAAGACGGAAATAACCCGGCTGCCGCTGCCGAGGCCCGATAGCCTGGTCAGCACCGGATTCGGGCAAGAAAAAAGCTCCGTGCCCGCAAGCGAAGTGCGGCCCGGCCCGGCCTGCGCCCGCATCAGGCGCTCCGCTGCTTTTTCCTCAAACTCCGCCAGCGAAAAAACGCGCCGAGGAATCACGCCGCGTTCCAACGCCGCGTCCAGCAGGTCTTCGCCCTCGGTCAAAAAAAGCCTGCCTGCATAACGGTTCCGTTTCCGTTTCAGCCGGGCAGTTTCCTTAACCGCCTGATTATTGCTGCTGGCGATCCGCTTGGGCTTCACCTTCATCTAAGGTTCAATCAGGGATAGGGTTGCAGCCGCGATTGGGATTAAAATACCCGGCAACAAGAAACCTGAGCCGCGCCGGGTCAGGCCGACAGCGCCGATTTGGCCTGCTGAGCTAAAGTGGAAAACGTTTCCGGGTCGCTCACCGCCAGGTCAGCAAGCGTGCGCCGGTTCAGATTGATCTCTGCCTGCTTCAGTCCATGGATGAGCTGGTTGTAGGAAAGGCCATTCTGGCGGGCGGCGGCGTTGATCCTGGTGATCCACAACCGTCGGAAATCGCGCTTGCGCGCCCGCCGGTCACGGAAAGCATACATCAGCGAACGGCTGACCTGCTCCTTGGCGCGCTTGTAACTGGAATTCTTGCTGCCCCGGTATCCTCTCGCTTCAGCCAGGACCTTGCGCCTTTTTTTACGGGCGTGCACGCCCCTTTTTACTCGCGGCATTTTCTGTCAACTCCTCTATCTCTCACCCGGCAGCCTCTTGGCCTGCCAAAAAAAGCAGCGCCCAGGGGGGCACTTCGCGCCCGGCCCGGCTATCTCTTGCCCAGCAATCTTCTGGCTCCGCCCACATCGCCCGGGCTCACATCAACATTTTTGCGAAAGCTCCTTTTCCGCTTCGGGCTTTTCTTTTCCAGAATATGGCTCTTGAAACCGCGGCGGCGCAACAGCTTTCCTCCGGACGTAAACCGGAACCGTTTCGCGGCGCCGCGGTGCGTTTTCATCTTTGGCACAGGCGTTCCTTTCGCTTAGCTTGGCGCTGACTTTCTATTTGACAGGTGCTAGCACCATGACCATGTTCCTGCCGTCAAGATTTGGCTCTGATTCGATCACGCCCAGCCCGGCTACATCATCAGCCAGACGCCGGAGCAGCTCCTCTCCCTTCCGGGGATGGACCACCTCGCGGCCGCGAAACATGATCGTCACCTTGACCTTGTCTTTGCTACGCAGAAACCGCGCCACATGCCCCTTCTTGGTCTGATAATCATGGGCGCCGATCTTGGGGCGCAGCTTTATCTCCTTGACAACGATTGTGGACTGATGCTTGCGCGCCTGCTTGGCCTTCTGCTCCAGCTCGTACTTGTACTTGCCGTAATCAAGGATCCGGCACACCGGCGGGTCTGCATTCGGGGCCACCTCGACAAGGTCCAGGTTGTGCGAGCCGGCGAAGTCAAGCGCTTCCTGGCGGCTCTTGATGCCAATCTGCTCGCCGCTGGGACCAATCAGCCTCACCTGGTCCGCCCTGACGGCTTCATTTATCCGGGTAAAGTCCCTCACCCGGGCCTTATACTGTGCGACCGGCAAACACCTCCCTTCTTAACAATTTGATCTTCATCTTTTCTGCGATGCTTTCTTTGACGTCTTCAGCCTGACGCTGGGAATCAGCACGAAAAAAGGGTACCCGCAAGCACCCTGTTGTAATCAGCTTCAAGCATAGGCGCACCGCCCAGCTGAACTCGGATATAGCGGACCTGCAAGCTCTCATTCAGGGCACGGCCATCATGGCCGCGACATTGCCGGCAGGTGAGAAGCGGGTGCTTCTACTTTATTCACGAAAGAGAGTATAACATAAAGCGGATGGCGGATGCTGGATTAAAGTCCGTTTATGGCGCCCAGAAGCGGTTTGTGATCGGGAAGCGGCGGTCCTTGCCAAAAGCCCTGGCGGTGATCTTGATGCCTGGCGGCGCCTGGCGGCGCTTGTACTCGTTGCGGTCAATCATGCGGATCACCCGGCGGACGGTCTCCTCGTCTAGCCCGGCCGCGACCATGTCCTTGATACTGCGGTCGTACTCGACGTACTCCGCGATGATGCGGTCAAGCACCTCGTAGGGCGGCAATGTATCCTGATCCTTCTGGTTCTCGGCCAGCTCGGCGCTGGGCTCGCGGTCGATAACGCTTTGGGGGATAATTTCGGCGCCCAGGGAATTGCGGTAACGGCACAGGTCGTACACCATCGTCTTGGGCACATCCTTGATGACAGCAAAGCCGCCGGCCATGTCGCCGTAAAGCGTCGAGTAGCCGACGCTGGTCTCACTTTTATTCCCAGTAGTCAATACAAGCCAGCCGAACTTGTTGGAGAGCGCCATCAGGATGTTGCCGCGGATGCGCGCCTGCAGGTTTTCCTCGGTGATGTCCGGCCCGCGGCCGGCAAATTGCGGCTTCAGATCGTCCAGATATGCGGAAAAAATAGTCTCGATGCGGGCAATCCTCAGCTCGATTCCCAGCCTCTCGGCCAGAACCCGGGCGTCCCGGCGCGTTCCTTCCGAGGTGTAACGGGAAGGCATGGAAATGCCGATTACGTTCTCCTTGCCGAGCGCGTCCACCGCCACGACTGCGGTGAGGGAGGAATCGACCCCGCCGGAAAGCCCGATCAGCACTTTCTCAAAGCCGTTCTTGCGCACATAATCTTGCACTCCCAGCACCAGTGCCTGATAAATTTCGGCCGCGCCATCAAGAGGAACCGGCAGGTGCGGCTGCAGTTGCCCGTTTTTTCGCCCGCTCTTGCTGCACGTTTTGGGAAAACCGGCAACCAGCCGCTCCACCGGCCCGGGATGCCTTTCCTCGATCCCGCGGCGGCGGCCGCTGGTGTCACGCTGGCGGGAGGCAAGCACTTCCTCGAGATCGACATCGGCAACCACCATATCTTCCTCGAAGCTTTTGCCGCGCGCCAGCAGGTTTCCATGCTCGTCGTAAATGAGGCTGTTGCCATCGAAAACCAGTTCGTCCTGGCCGCCCACCATGTTGACATACGCGACGGGCGTGAGGTAATCGCGCGCGCGCGTCTCCAGCATCTCCTCCCTGGTCTTGGTGCGGCGGACGCGGTAGGGAGATGAAGATATATTTAGAATCAGGTTGGCGCCGGCGGCGACCTGGGCGCCGATCGGCTCATCTGGATACCAGATATCCTCACAAATGTTAAGGCCGATGCTGGCGCCTCCCATCTCGAAGAGCAGCGGTTTTTCGCCGGCATTGAAGTAGCGGAACTCGTCAAAGACGCCGTAGTTGGGAAGGCGGATTTTGTGGCAGACGCCGGCAACTTCGCCGGCGCTGATGACGGCCGCGGCATTGTAGATCTCTCCCGGCGCATCGAGGAAGCCGACGACGGCAATAATGTCTTCCACGGCCCCGGCCACCTCGCCCAGCGCCTTCATGTTCGCCCTCAAGAAATCAGGATTAAAGGTGAGGTCTTCGGGGGGGTAGCCGGTTAGCGCCAGCTCCGGGAACGCCACCAGGTCGGCGCCCAGCTCAGCGGCCAGCTCTATGCCCGCGATGATTTTGACAACGTTGCCCTTAAAATCGCCGACAGTGGAGTTGATCTGGGCCAATGCTATGCGAATGAGGTGCATCGGCCGCCTCACTGATTCAGGGACGTACGTTTCCAATGTTTCCAAATTTGGAAAGTGTCTGTTGCTGCACGCGATTTCTTGAATTTGGAAACATTGGAAACGTACGTCCCTAAGTTTTTGTCTCCACCCGCCGCGCCAGGTCCGCCACCAGCTCTTCCAGCGGCCGGGACCCCAGGTCCCCCCCGGCGTAGGAGCGCACCGACACCATGCCGGCGTCTTCCTCCCTGTCGCCAATAACGAGCATATAAGGCACCTTGTCAACTTCGGCGTTGCGGATTTTCTTGCCCACCGACTCTTTGCTGTAATCCAGCTGCACCCGGATCCGTTCCTGATTCAACCGCGCCGCCACCTGCCCGGCGTAGTCCAGATGCCGGTCGGCAACCGGCAGTATGACAACCTGCACCGGCGCCAGCCACAAGGGAAAAGCGCCGGCGTAGTGCTCGATCAGGCAGCCCATGAACCGTTCCAGCGAGCCCAGCAGGGCGCGATGAATCATGATCGGCCGGTGCACCTCGTTGTCTTCCCCCACATATGTAACATCAAAACGTTCCGGCAGGTTAAAATCAACCTGGATGGTTGTGCACTGCCACGCCCGCCCCAGGGCGTCGCGGATTTTGAGATCAATCTTGGGTCCGTAGAAGACGCCCTCGCCGGGATCAACCGCAAACTTCAAGCCGGCCTTTTCCAGGGCTGCTTTCAGCGCCCCGGTCGCCTTCTCCCAGTTCTCGTCGCTGCCCACTGACTTTTCCGGCCGCGTGGACAAATAGACATCATACTGGTCAAAACCGAAGGTGCCCAGCATAAACAGCACAAACCTGATTACGGACAGGATCTCCTCTTCCAGCTGGTCGGGACGGCAAAAAATGTGGGCGTCGTCCTGGGTAAACCCGCGCACCCGCAAAAGACCGTGCAGGACGCCGCTGCGCTCATAGCGGTAAACTGTGCCCAGCTCCGCCCAGCGGATGGGCAGTTCGCGGTAGGAATGGATGCGACTCTTGTAGATCTTGATGTGGCCCGGGCAGTTCATCGGCTTGACGATGTACTCCTGCCCCTCAATGTCCATCGGCGAATACATGTTCTCGCGGTAAAAGTCCCAGTGGCCGGACGTCTTCCACAGGTCGGCGCTGGCGATATGCGGTATCATCACCATCTCGTAGTCGTTGTCCAAATGGGCGTCGCGCCAGAAATCCTCGATAACCTTGCGCACCAGCGCCCCCTTTGGATGCCAGAGCGGCAGGCCGGCGCCAACTTCATCATCTATATGGAAAAGGTCAAGCTGCTTGCCCAGCAGGCGGTGGTCGCGGCGCTCGGCCTCCTTTAGATTCAGCAAGTACTGTTCCAGCTCTTTCCGGGTGGGGAAGGCAGTGCCGTAAATGCGGGTAAGCATGGGGTTTTTCTCACTGCCGCGCCAGTAAGCCCCGGCAACGGATACCAGTTTGAAAGCCTTCAGTCGGCCGGTATCAGGGATATGCGGACCGCGGCAGAGATCGGTGAACTCATCGTTGGTGTAAGTGCTGGCCGGCTCCTCCGGCGGCAACTCCCCAAGCAGCTCCAGCTTGAACGGCTGGCCGGCGAACTCGCGGGCGGCGTCTTCCCGGCTAAGCTCACGCCGCTGAAACCGAGCCGCCGCTTTTACAATCTCAGCCATTTTCGCCTCAATTGCCGGCAGATCGGCTTCGCTTGCCGGCCGCGGCAGCTGAAAATCGTAATAAAAGCCATCCCGGGTGGCGGGGCCGATGCCCAGCTTGGCGCCCGGGTAAAGCTGCATCACGGCAGCGGCGAGCACGTGAGCAGCGCTATGCCTAAGCACCCCCAGGCCTTCTGGAGAATCAACTGTAATAATGTCAACCCTGTCTCCCTCATCAAGGTGATAGCTGAGATCAACCGTGATGTCATTGACTTTGGCGGCAACTGCTGCGCCAGCCAGACGCGGGCCGACGCCCGCCGCCACATCAAGGGCCGTCGCCCCTTCTGTCAAGTCAAAGTGGGAGTTGTCAGGTAGGGTTATTTTCAAAGCCGTGCTTATTTTCCCCGTGATTCGGCTGGCGTCGGGCAAAGTTTAACACAATAAAACGGATGCTGGATTCGGATGCTGGACGCTGGATAAAAGCCGATGTCGCAGTTTCATCATCTTCATAAAATCAGGCACCCCGGGCCGCCTGACACGGAAGAGTCCAATTATGACGCTAAGATTCTATCTCAAAAAGCATATTCTGCTGCGGCCGGCCTCGCGACGAACAGCCTTGCGAGAAAGATTCCAAATATTTTCTTTGGCCAAATCGGGTAAAATCAAACTGCCATGCTGCCGCCAGCGATAACTCTTGCTTCCGCCAACGCCAATAAATCCCGGGAATTTGAGACCCTGCTCAGCGGCGTGCGCGTGGAGCCGATGCCTGCCGGCTTCAAGCTGCCGGAGGAAACCGGCCACAGCTTTTACGAGAATGCGCGCCTGAAGGCGATGGCGGTGCGGGAGCAGTTTATTGCCCGGGCAAGTGCTTTCGACGGCAAGGTTCCCTGGGTGATGGCCGACGACTCCGGCATCGAGGTGACGGCGCTGGCGGGCGCGCCCGGGATCTACTCATCGCGCTACGCCGGCGAGAATGCCACCGATGTGGACAATGTCAACAAGCTGCTGAAAGCCCTGGCGGGCAAGGAAGACCGGCACGCCCGCTTCGTCTGCGAGATCGTGGCCATCTCCCCCGGGGGGGAGCAACTGCATGCCACCGGCGCCTTGGAGGGCAGCATAGCCGCAGAGCCGCGGGGCGGGTTTGGCTTTGGCTACGATCCGGTATTTGTACCCGAGGGTTATTCGCTAACGGTTTCACAGCTTTCTGCCGATGAAAAGAACCGTATCAGCCACCGCGCCCGGGCGGCCCTGGACCTGCTTGAACAGTTGCGGGGAGGCAAAAGCTCCTAGGATGGGGCTTTCCAAGGGGGGATCGGACTTTTAGGGCGGGCGGAGCCTGTTGAGACGGGCTCTGGGCAGACCTAAAATCAAGGATTCCTTCAGGCAGGCTTCTGGGGCCGCCCGGACCGGACTAGCGCGGACTAACGAATGCGGTCCCGCGCCCGCCAAATTTAGGGCATCCCAAAGTCCGCAGCCCGTATTCACTTTCATTCCTGTTTTTTCACTCGGTGCAGGCTCCGGTCCCGCGGAGGGTTTGAATCAACGCCCCCAGCGGGTATTTAAGCCACATGAAGTGGTCTTTTAAAGTCGGCAGCGTTTTCGGCATCGAGCTGCGCGTTCATATCACTTTTTTCCTGATCCTGGTCTACGCTGCCTACCTCTGGGGAAGCCTCTACGGCGAGGGAACAGCCGGGGCCATTTACGGCAGCGTCGTCATTCTGGCCCTGTTTGTCTGCGTGGTCATCCACGAGCTGAGCCACTCGCGGATGGCGCAGTACTTTGGCGGCGAAGTCTCCAGCATTACCCTGCTTCCCATCGGCGGCGTCTCCTTGATGAAGAAGATGCCGGAAGAGCCCACCAGGGAGCTGCTGGTGTCGCTGGTGGGGCCGCTGAGCAACGTCATCATCGCCGTCCTGCTTATCCCGCTGCTTTATCTGGTCCCCAATCCTGTCGACGGCGCCTTCGGCGCCTTTAGCCGGCTGGCGGCAGGCAACGGCGATGTGCTGATCGGCATTTCCGCCCAGGGGTTTATCAGTTACATGTTTTTTATCAACCTGTTGCTGGCCGCTTTCAACCTGCTGCCCGCTTTCCCGCTCGATGGCGGCCGCGTCTTCAGGAGCATCCTTGCTGAGCGCATGTCATACATGAAGGCAACGCGCACCGCCGTCGTCGTCGGCCAGGCATTCGCCTTTATCCTGGGCATAATCGGCATCTTTACGCTGAACATCATCTTTATCATTATCGCCGTTTTTATCTATATGGGCGCCGAGCAGGAGGGCGCCGGCGCCGAGATGAAAAGCACGCTGGCGCAGCTGAAGGTGGGGCAGGCGCTGGCCCGCGACACGAAAACAGTGGCCCCGGATGACCGGCTGGGCGCGGTGGTAAACATGGTCATGCACGAATATCAGGAGGATTTCCCGGTTGTCTCAGGCGGGGAGCTTGCCGGCGTTCTGACCCGGGCCAACCTGATTAACGGCCTGCACTCCATTGGCCCGGACGGGCCGGTGAGCCAGGTGATGGAAAAAGACTTTCCCGTCGTCTCCGCCGACGCCCCCTTCTCCGATGTTTACGAAAAAATGAACGAGCGGCGGATCAAGGCAGTGCCGGTGCTGGAGGACGGCCACCTGCTGGGCATGGTGACGCTGGAACACCTGAGCGAGGTCTTCATGTTGCTTGCCTCGACCGACCAGCCGCTAATACCCGCCGCCAAATAGGCAGGCACGAGATTCTCATGAAGAAGGGCGCGAAACTCGCGCCCTTTCAAGTAGCCTCAAAACCGTTGGTTTCGGTTTTTCCCGAGGCGACACAGCCAGCTTACCTGCCCTCGCCACGCGGCGGAGGCGGCAGTCCCTCTCCGGGCGGCGGAGGCGGCGGGCCCTTCGGCTCGATGCGGGCTGCCTCGCCCTTGCCGGTCTTGATCTCGATCTTTTTTGTGGGAACCTCCTCGATGGCTCCCTTCACCTTGACCTCCAGCACGCCATCGGTGTAGGTGGCGTCAATGTCCTTCTCCGTTACCTTCTCCGGCACCGGCAGCGACCTCTCAAAGCGGCCATAAGAGCGCTCGCGGCGGTAATAGTCATCTTCCTTGATCTCCTTGTCAGAGCGCCGCTCGCCCGAGATATTGAGCATGTGCTCGCTCAGCGAAATGTCAAGGTCATCGACCCCGATGCCGGGCAACTCAATCCTGACGATCATGTCGCTTCCCTTGCCATAGACATCCATGGGTGGAAACTGCATCACGTCAAGGCCGGGCTCCGACAACGATAACGGCCTTCCGAACGCCCGCCTCATCTCGCGCGGCATATCCAGAAGCTCCCTAAACGGTGTCCATCTTACCAGCGGCATCACTTTCACCTCCTTTTAAACAGTAAAAAGGCCCCGACAGCCAATTTCAGTTACAACTATTAATTTGCCGATCGGCGCAGTTTTAAACTAGTGAAGTTTGCTTTATTTTTTGCGCGGCCCCTCAGCAAACAATTTCAGGCATCGAAGAAATAAATCTTTCATACTTGTTTTTTCCATAAAACGTTATTAAGATGAATTATCATATTAATCGTGAAATGAACATAATAAAGAAAGCACGATGGCTAAAAAACAAGAGCATGATGTCGAGTTCTTTGGCTCCGCCACAGTCGGCGAGCGGGGGCAAGTTGTGATTCCCTCTGACGCCAGGCAAAAGCTGGAGATCAGGCCTGGCGACAAGCTGCTCATTTTTTCCGGATTTCACGGAAGGGCCCTGTCAGTGATGAAGGCGGAGCAGGTGACGGAATTTGTCTCCGGCGCCATGGCCAGGCTGGCCAAAATGGAACAGAT
This sequence comes from Actinomycetes bacterium, assembly GCA_021790115.1. GTDB lineage: Bacteria > Actinomycetota > Thermoleophilia > BMS3ABIN01 > BMS3ABIN01 > JACWAD01. Next base: position 13,515 of record JAJYIM010000020.1, read on the forward strand.
CGCGCGCGGGAAGGGCAAATGAGCGGCGCGGCAGACCTGGGCGCCGCCATCGAAGTCGAGCGGCTGTCGCGGCATTTCAATGGCCTCAAGGCTGTGGATGAGATCAGCTTTAGCGTCGGCCACAAGGAGATTTTTGGTTTTCTGGGTCCTAACGGCGCCGGCAAAACGACCACGATCAGCATGCTCTGCACGCTGCTTAAGCCAACTTCCGGCCGTGCTTCCCTAAGCGGCTTTGACATTGTCTCCCAGCAGGACGAGGTGCGCCAGTCAATCGGCATTGTCTTTCAGGATCCGACACTTGATGACCAGCTCACGGCCAGGGAGAACCTTCAGTTTCACTCCATGCTCTACAACGTCCCCAAGGGCGAACGGGAGCAGCGCACCGCCAGCGTTCTGGACATGGTTGGCCTTGGCCCCCGGTCCGCAGACAAAGTGGAGACTTTCTCCGGGGGAATGAAGCGGCGGCTGGAGATCGCCCGCGGACTGATGCACTACCCGCACGTGTTGTTTCTGGACGAGCCGACCCTGGGGCTGGACCCGCAGACGCGCAGCTCCATCTGGGAGCACGTGCACGAGCTGAGGCAGCAGTATGACATCACTGTATTTTTGACAACGCATTACATGGACGAGGCGGAGAACTGCGACCGCATCGCCATCATTGACCATGGCCGCATAGTGGCGCTGGATACCCCGGGGAACCTCAAACACAGTGTTGGCGGCGACATAATCACCCTGAAAGCGGAGGATGTTCAGGCTGCCCAAAAGGAGATCCAGGAAAAGTTTAGCATTGAGGCGGGAATTACGGACGTGTCCGAAGCAGACGGCTCTGCCGGCAAACGCATCCGCTTGGAGGTGCCCAGCGGCAGGACGATGCTGCCGCATTTGCTGAAAGGCCTTTCAGTTGAGATTCAGTCGGTGTCTGTGCGCGAGCCCACGCTCGACGATGTCTTCCTTAATTTGACAGGCCGCCAGATTCGCGAGGAAAGCGCCGACAAAATGGAGTTTATGCGCACGCGCATCAGGCGGCGGCGGATGCGGTAATGAGAAGGTTCCGCGCCATCTACATCATCTGGCTGCGCGACCTGAAGCGTCATTTCCGCGACAGGGCCCGCATCTTCGGCTCGCTGGGAAGCCCCATTATTTTCATCTTCATTCTCGGTCAGGGCTTAAGCGCCTCGATTGCCGCGGGCGGCCTCACCGGCGGCCTCGACTACAAGCAGTTCATGTTTCCCGGAATCCTTGGTATGACGGTGCTGTTCGCGGGCGTGTTTGCCTCGGTGTCGATTGTCTGGGACCGGGAGTTTGGTTTCCTCAAGGAGATGCTGGTGGCGCCGGTGCCCACCTGGACCATTGCCCTTGGAAAGGTGATCAGCGGCGCCACGATCGCCGCCTTTCAGGGAACATTGATGCTGTTACTGGCGCCTTTTGCGGGCGTGCATCTCACGCCGCTGCTGATCTTGGAGCTGCTGCCGATGATGTTCCTGGTGGCTTTTTCCATGACCGGCATGGGTATCCTGGTGGCAACGCGGCTGAAAAGCATGCAGGGGTTTCAGATGGTGATGAACTTTTTCATGATGCCGATGTTTTTCATCTCCGGCGCCATGTTCCCGCTTAAGAATGCACCCCGGTGGCTGGACGGCATCTCCCGTGTCGATCCCCTTACTTACGGTGTGGACGCCATGCGGGCGATCATGCTGCCCAATTTTCCGAACCGTTATCCGCTGCCGCTTGACATCCTGGTGGTTGGCCTGCTGTCCGCGGCAATGATCACGATTTCGGTCACCGCTTTCAGCCGGCAAGCGTAGCCGGTCGGCGTGACCGGCTAACCGGCCCGGCTTTTTAGCTCGGCGATCTCGTCCTCGATCTCCATCATCATGAAGTCGATCTTGTGGCCGCCGTGGTTTGAGCGGACTTTTCTTAAGTCGCCCAACTCCTTTTTCAGCTCCTCGATGCGCTGCCTAAGCTCTTCGGCGTTCATGGCCCCTCCTTTCCAAAATCCCCTTCTTGCGGAATGAAAATATAGATGCCGGATGCCGGCAAAAAGATGCAAAGGAACTTTGAACCGAAATTGCCGCGGCCGGCTCAGGAGAAAAAGCTGGTCGCAACAAGCATCAGGCTAAGCAGGATTAGCGCCGCTGTGGTCACGCCCGCTACGAGGTTGTAGCGCCTGGTGTTTGCGTACTTGCCCATGATGGCGCGATCGTTAACGATTACCATGACAAAAATGAGGATGAAGGGAAGCAGAATGCCGTTCACATCCTGAGCCAGGTACATAATTTTCAGCAGTGGCAGGTCGGGGATCATGGCTACCAGGGCTCCAAAAATAACGGAGAAGGTAAACAGCCCGTGGAACCAGGGGGCTTCACGGAACCTGCGGTTGACGCCGGCCTCAAAGCCAAGGGCTTCGCAGATGGCATAGGCTGTCGCCAGCGGCAGGATGCCGGCCGCCAGCACCGATGCATTCAGCAGGCCGAAGGCAAACAGGGTGGAAGCAAAACGCCCCGCCAGCGGCGCCAGGGCCTGCGCCGCCTGGTCCGCGGTGTCAATGCTGCCACCTGTGTGAAATATGGTTGCCGCGCAGGCGAGGATAATAAAGAGCGCCACGACATCGGTAATAATCGCGCCGATGATGACCTCGGTCTTGGTGTAACGGAAATGCCTGATGGAGATGCCTTTGTCGACAACGTAGGCCTGAATAAAAAACTGGCCCCAGGGAGTGATGGTGGTGCCGATCACGGCGATAAACAGAAGGATATAGCCGCTGTTTAGCTGAAAGGATGGCACCACTGTATCGTGAAGCGCCAGGCCCCAGTCGGGATGGGCAAGAAGTCCTGACAACACATAGGTCAGGTAAAAAGCGGAAAAAATCAGGAAGGCCCGCTCCGCAATCTTGTAAGAGCCGCGCACGACCAGCAGCCAGATGAAAACGGCGGCCAGGGGAACCGTGTAATATTTCGACGCCCCCAACAACTGGAAACCGGAGGCGATGCCGGAATATTCGGAGATCGTCGTCGCCAGGTTGGCGACGAGCATGGCGCCCATGGCCAGCAGGGTCAGCTTCAGCCGGAAGCGCTCCCGGATAAGCGCCGCCAGGCCCTGGCCGGAGACAACCCCCATGCGCGCCCCCATTTCCTGAGTCACGGCCAGGCTGATGGTAATCAGGAGCAGCATCCAGAGCATGCTGTAGCCAAAGCGCGCCCCGGCCACCGAATAGGTGGCGATGCCTCCGGCGTCATTGTCAGCGTTTGCCGTTATCAGGCCGGGGCCGATGATGGCCAGGAATAGCAGCAGGCGTGTCTTGCCGATGCGGGGAATGACCTTCGGACGTTTCACGGCAGGCTCCTAGCCGAAGATCTTCGGCAGTCGCTTTTTCCACTTCAGGGGCAAGATGAGGTCGATGGCGTCGTCGACCGTGATAATGCCACGCAGCTTGTTTTCCTCGTTGATCACCGGCACCGCCAACAGGTTGTACTTGGCTACCACCTGGGCAACCTCGTCCTGCGTGGCGTCGGTGTGGACGCTGATCAGGTGGTGCTCCATGAATTCTTCCACCTTCTGATCCCGGCGGGCAAGGATCAGGTCGCGCAGGGAAAATACCCCCACAAGGTGCCCGTCTTCGTCAACGACATACATGTAATAAATAGTCTCGGCGCCCGGCTCCAGCTCGCGCAGCCTGCCGATGGCCGCGCCGGCGGTCATGCCGGGCGGCAGCGCCACATACTCGGTAGTCATGATGCCGCCGGCCGTGTCTTCCTCGTAACGGAGCAGCTGCTTGACGTCGCGCGCTTCCTTGCGCCGCATGCTGGCCAGCAGTTTCGCTGCTTTTTCTTCCGGCAGGTCGGCCAGCAGGTCGGCGGCGTCGTCAGGATCCATGTTGGAGAGGATGATCGCCGCCTTGCGCTCGTCCATATCGTTGAGCAGGGCGGCCTGAAAGTGGGGATGCATCTCCTCGACAGTGTCGGCGGCCACTTCTGCCGCCAGCGATTCCACGACCGCCACGCGTTCCTCCGGCGAAAGCTCGTTGGCGATGTCGGCAATGTCGGCGGGATGAAGCAGCGCCAGCTTGTCATGCGTGACCTGCAGTTTCATGCCGGAGGCCTCGCCGCTGACCGGCTCCACTGTTTTCCAGTCCAGTAGGGTCGGCTGCACCCGGCGCGACAGCCGTTGCGCCAGCTTCGACAACCCCAGGCGGCGGAGAATGGCGCCGCTGCCGATGTCCACGCCCACAACCCGCAGGCTGCCGTTGGCGCGGGCCAGCTGCAGGTCATTAACCCGGATCAGTTTGTGGCCCTGTGTATCGACAATCTGCTTGTCAAGGATGTCGCCTGCGAGGAAGATCTCGTTTTCCGCCGGCTCAACTTCTTCCAGCTTGTCAAGCGGAAGCCGCAGCAGGGTCTGGGACTCCTCGAAGCTGCGCACCAGCTCCCAGGGAAGCAGCATTTTTTTGCGGCCGCTTTTGACGACCAGCTTGGTTGCGGATGGATATTTGCGCTTCAGCGACACGACGATGTCGTCCAGCGAGCCCACCGGCTGGGACCGGGAGTCATTTACCTGCTGACCCAGAAGCTTGCTTAAAAAGAACACCTTTTCCTCCTGCTGCGGGCAGCCCGCATTTCCACCGCCAAGGCAGTGCGGGCTCAGACGCCTTACCCGCATCATTCAATAAAAAAACCTTCCCGGGGGAAGGTTGTGGCGGGCGGCGCCATGAGACGGCATTGATCTTTGATCTGAAGCCGAACAAGCTCCGGATTCATGCCCGGGATGGGCCCGGTCAAAATCTGCAGGAGCGCCGCACTGGCATCATCAGCCTTCCCCAGCTCGTCCAAGCTTTGGCACAGCGCACCGTAGAGATTATTCTCAGCCGTCTCGGGCAGAACCTTACGCCGGTAATGCCTGTTCTACCCGTTGGGGTCTTTGGACCTTTCCGGGCAACGGCCTGTATCTGCGCTGGAGCCTCACCTAACGAGGATTGGCTGCTAACTGTTAAAACTAGTCCTGCAGCGGTGGAAAGTCAAGGTAGCCCCGCCCAAAAGTTTACAAAAATAGCGAGGAGGCAGAACTTGCGCCGCCCATGGCCTTTGCAGCCGGCCGCAGCAGAATATGCTTTTTGAGATAGATTCTACGTGGCGGGATTGTCAGGGGCCGGCGCCGGGAATATCCGGATTGCCACTCTGCGGGAACGGGGGCCGTCAAACTCGCAAAAGTATACCGACTGCCATGTTCCCAGCACAGGCCGGCCTTTCTCGATCATGATGACAACTGAGCTGCCGGTCAGTGTCGCCTTGATATGCGCGGCTGCATTGCCCTCCAGATGCCCGTAATCGTTGTCCCAGGGAACCAGCCTGTCGAGCTGTGCGGCGATGTCCAGCCGGACAGCCGGGTCGGCGCCCTCGTTGATGGTGACGCCGGCAGTTGTATGGGGGACGTAAACGACGCACAGCCCTGACGAAGCCCCGCCGGCCGCGACAGCGTCCTGCACCCGGCCGGTGATGTCAATCAGCTCAGTGCGCCTGCCGGTTGAGAGTCTTATCTCTTTCATTCAAACCCCGGGTCCGGGTTCAATGGTTCAAAGTTAGCCGACCGCTGGTAAAGCTCCTGCTGGTTGTGCACGGCTGCGGAAAATCTTTATCTCCCATCTTCCCGGTATTTTAACCAGCAACTTGGAACTTTGAACTTGGAGCCCGGAACTATTTCAATATCAGCGCCGCCGCTCCCCCGGCCGCCAGCCCTACCAGCATGCCGGCCAGGGCATCGGAAGGATAATGGACCCCTACGTAGACTCTTGACAACGACATCAACAGCGCCAGGCCATAGAAAAACGGGAACAACGGCGGAAAGTAAAGGCTAAAAACACCGGCGGCGGCAAACGACATGGCTGCGTGGGAAGATGGAAAGGACCTGCTTGAGGGAACCCGCACCAGCGGTTTGAGCGCCCGGCTGGGATTAACCGGCCGATTGCGCCGCAGAACCAGTTTTATGGCAAAATTCAGAAGCAATGTCAAATAAACAAGTGCCGTGACAGCGGCAATCAGCCCTCTTCCCCGGCCGGCGCCCGCCAGCCAGAATACAACCGCCAATTCGATCCAGAAAAGCCCCCAGTTTCCGGCGAGCGTAAACACGATCAGCGCAGCCTGCAAAGGACGCCAGTGGCCCCTGGTGCGCAGGGCAACGAACAGGCGCCGGTCAAGGTTGCCCCGTTGCCCATTTACCGGCGCTGCGCCGGCTAGGGCATCCTGGTGTGTTTCACTTTTCCCGGGATTTGTGCTCATCATAAGTCAGGCGCAAACGTTTCGAAGTCAAGCCCGGCTTTCTCCAGCAGCAGAGAAATTTCCTGCTCATCGGCACGGAGCGCCTCAATGGCCAGGCCGCACAGCGTGGCTGCCGCCTGCGGGGGCCGCGGAACCACATCGCACCAGAAGCCGGCGTCAATAATCGCCTCCTCCGCCTCCATGGCGGCATGAGTGGTATCAAACAAAAATATCACTGCAGCGCCTGGATCGATGTTTTCCCGGCCCGCCAAATCCGGAGTCAGGCCGGCAGGGAAAATTTCATTTCGTCGCCAACCTGAATCTGAAAGATGTGGGCGGCGTTTCCCTGGTTGACGGAAAAGGAAATATTGTGGTATGAATCCTCAAAAATGAGCAAATGCTCCGGCTCCACGTCGCCATAAGCGTAAACAAAGGGAACGAGCCAGCTTTCCTGGTCGTGGCTGACAAGAAGCGCCGAGCCGGCTTTGGCGCCGGCCTCCTCCAGCTGGTTGCGTTTCAGGTTAAGCTGCACATTGCCGAACCGGTCGATGTAAATAACTGAGGCCGTGACGGCGCCTTTTTCCACGACGGGAACCGGAAGCTCGATTTGCTGGAGGCTTTCCAGCGCCACGGGCGCTCCCAGGGAGGCGAGCCCCACTCCCAGGTAAATATGGGCAGCCACCGGCGCGAACAGGTCTCGCCCCTCGAAGGTTTTGCATACTTCCGGCAGGCTATAGGACGAGCAGGCAAGCTCGACTGCTTCTGCGGGCCCGCCCAGTTCTTTTGTCGCCAGCGACAACAGGCCATTGTCAGGTCCGACGAGAAAACGGCCGCTCGCGGTGCGCAGGGCCAGGGGCCTGCGGCCGGAGCCAACCCCTGGATCGACCACTGCCAGGATGACGCTTTCCGGCATGTATGGCAGCGTGTTGGCAAGAATTAGCGCGCCGCCTTGTACATCGTGCCGGCGGACGCCATGCGTGATGTCGATGATTTCCACATCTGGAGCAATAGTTTTAATGACGCCATGGCAGGTGCCGACAAAATCGTCGGTGTAGCCAAAATCGCTGAGAAATGTGATGAAGTTAACCGGCATGTCAAAATGTCATTTCTGTCCCTTGCCGCCCGCTCACCCAAAGCTGATGGCCATTCTGAGGCGCAGCACGACGGCAGGCTTTTTAAAATGTCGGCGGCCCGCCAACGCCGCTAGTATATAACAATACCCGCCAGGAACGCCTTTTTTCATTTGTCTGCCGGAGATTAATTTATTCCGTCCGCTGCTTCTGATATACTGGCCCCTGTTACAGCAAGGACGCCATGGAAGCGGCGCCCCACATCTGAATATCTCCCACTCCTGCTCCCTGCCTCCGGCATGGGGCCGTTTTAGACCGAAGGAGGTGATTGCCACGAGCAACTACGAAATCATGCTGCTGCTCAGCCCGGATTGCGAGCCGGAGCGCCGCACTGACATTATTGAGCGCATCAGGCAAACGGCCACGGCTGGCAAGGGCTCAGTCGACAATGTCGACGAATGGGGCAAAAAGCGGCTTTCTTACGAGATTAACCACACCCGCGACGCCCATTACTTTGTCATCACTCTCACCGCGTCGCCGGATGTGCTTGATGAGATCACGCGAGTCTTGAAGATAACCGATGAGGTCGTCCGGTTTATGCCGGTAAACCTCGGTGAAAAAGTAGCCAGTGAGAGCTAAAGGAGGCCAAAGATGGCCAGCATTAACAGGGTGGTTTTGGTTGGCAATCTGACCCGCGACCCGGAGCTGAGGCAAACGCCCAGCGGCAAGTCCGTTTGCACCATGGGCCTGGCGGTCAATGACCGTTACAAGAATGATGCCGGGGAATGGGTGGAGAAACCTAATTTCTTTGACATTGTCGCCTGGGGCGCCCAGGCGGAGAATTGCAGCCGTTATTTGAGCAAGGGGCGGCCGGTTGCCGTGGATGGCCGTCTAAGCTTCCGCTCCTGGGAGGCGCAGGACGGCAGCAAGCGCTCGAAGGTGGAGGTTGTCGCCACCTCCGTCCAGTTCCTGGGCTCGCGGGACGCTGCCCAGGCGGGGACGCCGGTGGCGGCCGGCGCGCCTTCAGGGCTGAACCCTGACACGTCGGACTTTGAGCCGCCGGCAGCCGCCGAAGGCGATGATGAAATACCGTTTTAAAATGGCGAATGCTCCTGACGTGGAATGAGGGGATCAAGACGGACACAGGCCGGATGTTCGCCAATGCAGAATAAAAATGTAATCAGGGAAAATGTAATCAGGGAAAGGAATCTTCAATTATGCCTGCATCATCAAGAGGAGGGCCCCGCAAGAACAGCGGCAAACGCCCGTCCTGGCGGAGCGGGGTCCAAGGCTCGCAGAGGCGCCGGTACTGCTACTTTTGCAAAGAAAAGATCGAGCAGATCGATTATAAGAATTACAATCAGTTAAGGCGTTTTGTCTCGGATCGCGGCAAGATCCGCGCGCGCCGGGTGACTGGCACATGCCGGCGCCACCAGCGCCAGCTTGCGATCGCCATCAAGCGCGCCCGCGAAATGGCGTTGCTGCCTTACGTGGCTCATTAGGCGCAGCCGGGTTCGGAGCTGTTTTGACCAGCCGTTCAAAGTCAGCGTTCACGGAGTCAGTCAAGGCAGTTGCCTTGTCTGCTGCTTTCGGTTTGTCGCTTATATTTATGCCCTTGCTGGCCGTTTTGGCAGTGCCGCTGATACCGGTCCCTGTTGCGCATCTTGCTTCGAGGCGGGGGCCGTCGGCCGGTGTTTTGGCCGCCCTTGCTGTTGGCGGCATCTGTTTTGTGCTGGCAGGGCCGGCAGGCGCGCTGTTGGCGTTTCTGCTGACAGCGTTTGTTGGCGCCGGCGCCGGTCTGGCGCTCAGGCGCGGAGTTAGCCTGCCGATGCTTTTTTTGCTGCTGGCGGGCCTGTTCCTGGCGGCCCAGCTGATCTGGGCGGCAGCAGTTTTGATCACAATCAGGATGGGTCCGGTGGAGGCGGTTCACAGCCTCACGGATCAGGCTTTGCAAATTAGCCGCCAGGCGCCGTCGCTGCTGGCGGGGGGAAACAGTCTTAACCAGTTGCGCGAGTTCTTTGATTTGCTCCCCTATCTGTTGCCGTCCCTGGTGCTGCTGGCGTCCCTGGCATTCTCTGCTTTGTCTGTGTTTTTCGCTGCGCGCGTGTTTGACCGTCTGAAGCAGCCGTTCCCCCGCGATTTCAGCTTTCGGGATTTGCGGCTGCATTTTTCGCTTGCCTACGTGATGATTATCGGACTGGTCTGTTTTCTTGTCTCGCCGTATTTGGCGGTGGACCTGGCCGCGCCTGTGCGCCTGGCTGGACTTAATCTTCTGATTGTATCCGAGACGCTCTTTTTTGTGCAGGCGTTGGCAATTACAATCTTTTTCCTGGCCAAGTTAAAGGTTTCTAAGGCAAAGCAGGCGATCGTGTATGTTTGCCTGGTGGTGTTGCAGTTGGCGTTATCTTTGCCAAGTTGGCTGGGATTGTTTGACATCTGGATTGATTACCGCCGCCGCTTTGACAAACGGATTAAAAAGTCGGCTTGATTGTGATGATCGCACCCGGAGAATAATACGGAGAGGAGATTTTCGGATGGACGTGATATTGTTGCAGGACGTGAGTGGCCTGGGCTCAAGGGGGGAAATAGTATCTGCCGCCGACGGTTACGCCAGGAATTTCCTGCTGCCGCGGAAGTTGGCAGAAACCGCCACGCCAGGCCGGGTGGAGGAAATCCGCCGTCATCAGAAAGAAGCAGCAGCCAAGCTGAGGCGGGACGCCGAACGGGCTGACGAGCTGGCCGAAACTCTGGGCAAGACCGTCTTGACGATCCCCGCCCAGGCCGGAGAGGACGGCAAGCTGTTCGGCTCCATAACAGCCGCGGATGTTTCTGACGCCATCTTCGAGGCGCGCAAGGTGCGGATTGACAAGAAGAAGATTAACCTGGCGGAGCCGATCAAGGAAACCGGCGATTATATGGTTGAGATCGAGGTGCATGCCGGTGTGAGCGCCACGACGAAGGTGATCGTCGCCGGCGCAAAGTAGCGAAAGTAAAATGGCCCAAGAGCTAAAGTCTGCCCCTGTTTCTGTTCCACCTCAGAATCTTGAGGCGGAGGAGTCAGTGCTGGGAGCGATGATGTTCCAGCCCGGCGCTATTGTCTCCGTGCTCGATGCCCGGCTTCGGGCCGGTGATTTTTACCGCGACTCTCACCGCGAGATTTTTGGCGCCATCATGGACCTTTACTCACAGGGCGAGCCCGCCGATCCCATCACCGTCACCGAGCAGCTGACGCTTAAGGGCGTGCTTGAGCAGGTCGGCGGCAAAGCCTACATCCATACGCTTGTGTCAACGGTGCCTGCTGCGGCCAATGCCGCCCAGTACGCGCGCATCGTCAGAGAGAACGCCATCCTCCGGTCGCTGATCGAGGTCGGCAACCAGATCGCTGCCCTTGGCTACGAGCGCCCGGGAGAGGTGCGGGAGTTGCTTGACCTTGCGGAAAGCCGCGTGTTCGACATCTCACAGGAACAGATTAAGGGGGAGTTCAGGTCTTTGAAAGACCTGGTTTCAGAACAGTTTGAGCGGATCGAGAAACTGGCGGCGGCCGGCAAGACAATTACAGGCGTTCCCACCGGCTTTCCCGACCTTGATGACAAGATTTCCGGCTTGCAGCCATCGAATCTGATTGTACTGGCGGCGCGGCCGGCGATGGGCAAGACGGCGCTGGCGCTTGACCTGGCGCAAAACGTAGCCCTGAAGGAAAAGACGCCGGTCGCCATTTTTAGCTTTGAGATGAGCGCCTCGGAGCTGGTGCAGCGAATGATGTGCACCCAGGGCAGGGTCGACAGCAACCGCCTGCGGACAGGCAAGGTTGGGGCTGATGATTGGCCAAAGATAACCGAGGCCTGCACAAGGCTGCAGCAGGCAGCTCCCATTTACGTCGACGACACGCCCAATATGAACATGCTGGAGATCAGGGCCAAGACTCGCCGCCTGAAAAGCAAGCATCCCGGCCTTGGTCTTGTGATAGTCGATTACCTGCAGCTGATGATGCCTGACAGCCGTGCGGAAAACAGGGTGCAAGAGGTGTCCAAAATGTCGCGCTCGCTGAAAATTTTAGCCAGGGAGCTGGAAGTGCCGGTGATCGCGATCTCCCAGCTCTCCCGCCAAGTTGAATCACGCCAGCCGCCTCGCCCCATATTGCCGGATCTGCGTGAATCAGGCTCAATTGAACAGGACGCCGACCTTGTGTTGTTTATCTACCGCCCCCGGGATGAGGCCGGACATCTTCAGACCAGCACCGAGCTGATCGTAGCCAAGCACCGTAACGGGCCGACCGCTACCATTCATCTGGAGTTTCAGGATACATACACATCTTTTAGGTCACAGGCGCCAAAGTTCAGGCAATAGGAGGGGCTCCAGCCCGCATCGGGCATGCATATTCTTGATGAAATCGCCACGGGCGCCCGCTTGGTTGTCCATCAAAAAATCAAGGCGCCGCTCACTTCACCCGCATTATTGATCCGGGAACTGGATCTCGCCGGCAAAGGGCCTCTCGCGCTTCTGGATAGCGCCGGCGGCGCCCCGGCGCTCTGCCGTTTTTCTTTTCTGGCTTGGGATCCACGCCTTGTGCTAACTATCAGGGATGGAGCTGCCACCGTCCGCACTGAGGCTGGCATTTTTTCAGGCGTTCCTGCCGGCGATCCTTTTTTGCTTCTCAGGGTTTTGCTGGCGCGGCTGGCGCCGGGCGAAGCTCCGGAGGCGGCCGAACTGGGGTTGCCGCTCAGCGGCGGCGCCTTTGGCCTGATTGGCTATGACGCCTGCCGTTACATTGAAAAGCTGCCGCGGCAGGCTGCCGATGATCTTGGCTTTCCAGAGCTGTGCTTTATTTTCCCCCGCCGCCTGATTTGCTATGATCACCTTGAGGGCGCCGCGCATCTCTTTTTTGAAGATCCAAGCCGCGGCGACATGGAGCGCGCAACCGCTGCCCTGTTGGGCTGCGCCGGCTTGGAGCCGGAGCCCGCCGCTCAAGTTGACAGGCGTGGCTTTGGCCTGAGCGCCAGAGCCCGGTCCAATGTGAGCCGCGGTAGTTACAAAAATATGGTGCGGCGGGCAAAGGAATATATTTTCGCCGGCGACATTTTCCAGGCAAACCTGTCACAGCGGCTGGAGATTCCTTATGGCGGCGACAGCCTTGAGCTCTACAGCGCCCTGCGCGCAGTAAACCCGTCCCCATTTGCTGGCTACCTTGACCTGGACGGCTTCCAACTGGTTTCATCTTCGCCGGAACGGCTGGTCCAGCTTAATGCCGGCACGGCGCAGACGCGGCCCATTGCAGGCACCCGCGGCCGCGGCGGCGACGGGATCGAGGACGATCTTTTGACTGAAGAATTAAACCTTGACCAAAAGGAGCGCGCCGAGCACATCATGCTGGTTGACCTTGAGCGGAATGACCTGGGCAAGGTGTGCAGTTACGGCTCGGTCCGGGTTAACGAGCTGATGGTTAACGAGGCATACTCGCACGTCATCCACATTGTCTCCAATGTCAAGGGAGAGCTGCATGAAGGGAAAGACGCGCTTGACCTGCTGAAAGCAATGTTTCCCGGCGGCACCATCACGGGCTGCCCCAAGGTGAGGTGTATGCAGATCATCGATGAGCTGGAGCCCGTCCGCCGGGGTCCTTATACAGGAAGCTTCGGTTACATCGGCTACAACGGCAACATGGATATGAATATCATCATCCGCACGCTGGTGCGGCGGGGCGGCATGGTTTATGCTCAGGCAGGCGCCGGCATCGTTGTCGATTCCGATCCTGAGCGCGAATACCGTGAGACTTTGCGCAAGGCGGAGGCAATGGTAAATGCCGTGCGGCTGGCGGGCAAAAGGGAAAGGCGCCTAGACCAGGCGTTAACTTGACACAGGAAAGTAAATGTATGTGTATCTGAACAGCCGCCTCGTTCCCGCGCAAGCGGCGCTGGTATCCGTCTTTGACCGGGGTTTTGCCTATGGCGACGCTTTATTTGAAACCGGCAAGATTCTGTCTGGGCGGCCGGCCTTCTTCGCAGAGCACTTCCAGCGGCTGACGCTGGGGATGGAGGCGGCAGGCATCACCGGCGCTCTTGATTTTGAGGGGTTGAAAAACCAGGCGCTGTCTCTGGCCGAGGCCAACTCCGTGATCAGCGGCCGCCTTCGCGTTCAGGTTACCCGCGGCACGCCGCCGGCACCGGGAGGACCCGATCCGGACCAGTCAGGATCGCCGACGCTGCTTGTCACCGCCCAGTCTTTTGCTTATCCCGGTGAAATTTACCGGCGGGGGATTTGCTGCCGCACCGTGCCGTTCAACCGTGGCCACTTTGCCTCGATAAAGTCAACGAACCTGCTTGGCTCCGTGCTGGCCAGGGAGGCCGCCCGCCAAAGCGGCGCCCGGGAGGCAATCTTCACCACAGCCGCGGGCAGGATGCTGGAAGGCTCTTACAGCAATATCTTTTTCATCCGGGCCGGCACCCTGCTTACCGCCGGCGAGGAAGAAAACATTCTTGCCGGCGTGACCAGGGCAAAGTTGCTTAAGCTGGCGGCAAAACTCGGTTTTGAAACCAGGTTTGAGGCCCCCAGCTTGAGGGAGCTTAACCCGCAAGAAACGGCTGCCTTTCTTACGGGCAGTGTGCTTGGCGTCTGTCCGGTGTGTGAAATCGATGGCACCGCTTTTGACCGGGATACTGATTTGGTGCCGGAGCTCTCCAGCCGCCTGGCGGCGCTTGAAGAGGAATCGATCCGCTAGCTGCGCCTGCTCCCGATGAAAGACCTCACCGCCGCAGCTGCTAGCGGTGGGGAAGCCGGCGCTCCGGATCTGCTGCGCCGGCGTTGATCTGTCTCTGTACTAGATCCAGATCGCTGTCAACCATCAATTCTATCAGCTCTTTAAAAGAAACCTGTGGTTTCCAGCCCAGCTTTTCCTTGGCCTTGGCAGGGTTCCCGATCAGCATGTCAACCTCGGCCGGCCGCACCAGCCGGGGATCGGTTTTTACATAGTCTTCCCAGTTGAGGCCAATATGGCTGAAGGCTGCCTCCACAAGTTCCTGGACCGAGTGGCTTTCGCCCGAAGCGATGACATAATCGTCCGGCTCGTCCTGCTGCAGCATCATCCACATCATTTTGACGTAGTCAAGGGCGTAGCCCCAATCCCGCTCGGCCTCGAGATTGCCCAGCGCCAGCTCATCCTGCACGCCCAGCTTTATCCGCGCCACGGCGTAAGTTACTTTGCGGGTGACGAACTCCAGGCCGCGCCGGGGCGACTCGTGGTTAAACAGAATTCCGGAGCAGGCAAACAGGTTGTAACTCTCCCGGTAATTAACAGTAATGAAATGGCCGTAGGCCTTGGCGACTCCATACGGGCTGCGGGGATGGAAAGGAGTGTCCTCGCTTTGTGGAATTTCTTTGACTTTGCCAAACATCTCCGAAGAGGAAGCCTGGTAAAATTTGGCGTCTTTTTTCGCCAGCCGCAGGGCCTCAAGCATGCGCGTTACCCCCAGTGCCGTAAACTCTGCCGTCAAGACTGGCTTGGTCCAGGAAGTCGGCACGAAACTCTGCGCGGCCAGGTTGTAAATCTCATCCGGCTGCGACTCGCTTATAGCAGCAATTAATGACATCTGGTCAAGCAAGTCTGCCTGAATCAGGGTGACGCGGTTGCGAATGTGCTCGATGCGCTCGAAATTCTCGGTGCTGGAGCGCCGCACCATGCCAAAGACCTCATAGTCCTTTTCCAGGAGGAACTCGGCCAGGTAGGAACCATCCTGTCCGGTTATACCCGTTATCAACGCAGTTTTTTGCATCTGCTGCCTTTCCTTAGGGCCTGTCCCAGCAGGCTTATTCTACTGCGAGCAGCCTGCCGGGACAGGCTTCTGAAGTTCTGCGCCGCGTCCGAAACGCTACAGCCCAACGGCGCGACGCCAATAATCAAGCGCATCTCTGAGGCTGGTTTCGATCGGAATCTGGGGCCGCCAGTCATCCAGCGTCCGCAGCCGGGAGGAGTCGCCAATCACTACCGGCGTGTCAGACGGCCTCATCAGCTCCCTGGGGTGCTCGACGCTTGGCCTGATTTCGCTTAGCTTAAGAAGTGTATCAAGTATCTCCTTGATTTTGTGGCGCGTCCCCGAGGCGATGTTATATGCCAGGCCGGGCTCGCCCTTTTGAATCAGCAGCCAGTAAGCGCGCACGATGTCCCGCACGTCGGTGAAGTCCCGCTCTGAATCCAGCCGGCCGACTTTAAGCACAGGTTCTTTCAGTCCTGCTTCGATTTCGGCAATTTGCGACGCCAGCGCCGGCACGACAAAGTTTCCTCTCTGGCCGGGGCCGATGTGATTAAAGGGACGGGCGATAATGACCGCTGCCCCGAAAGCGTAAAAATACTCAAGGCCAATGAATTCTACGGCCGCCTTGCTGGCCGAGTAAGGGTTGTTTGGCTTCATCGGGCTGTCTTCCCTGATGGGCATCTGCTCCGGCGGCACCTTGCCGTAAACCTCGCTGGAGCTGACAAGCAGAACGCGCGCTGCAGGCGCTGCCTGGTGCAGCGCCTGCAGCAGCGATTGGGTGCAGACAACGTTGGTTTCCATAATGGCGACGGCATCTTCCCAGGCGCCCGCCACCTGAGCCCGCGCCGCCAGGTGAACCACAGCATCCGGCCGCTCCTGCCCGATTACCTTTTGAACGCGGCCGGCGTCGGCAAGATCGCAACAGTGGATAGTGGCATGTTTGAGTCCGGCCGCGACCTTCTTGGCCGGGGCCTGCAGGTCCAGCCCCGCCACTTCCACGCCACCCACTTTTGCCAGATATGTGGCCAGATGGGTGCCGGCAAAGCCGGTAATTCCTGTGATTAAAACCTTCAAGATAAACTCCGCCAGATAAAGAGCAGCTTAACTTATTTTATAACCGCGCAATTATACAGAAAAGCAAATAAATTTCCCAACCGGAAAGGTAGCCTTGATTCGGGTCCGCAGCAGGAGCTACAAAAGAAAAAAGCCGGGACTTTCACCCCGGCTTTCTCGGTTTTAATCCAGTATCCGGAATCCGGCACCCAGCATCCGTTTTATCAACTTTCCCGGCTGAGGATTAGCATGCGCACGAGCATCAGGATTGACATCAGGGCTGCTGCTATATAGGTAAGCGCGGCTGCCCTTAACACCTGGCGGGCGCCATCGGCCTCGCCGGCGACGACGATGCCGTCCGACTGCAGCATTTTCATGGCCCGCGATGAGGCGTCCAGCTCCACCGGCAGCGTAATGATTTGAAAGATCACGGCGGCAGTGAAAATGACAATGCCCACCGTCATCAGCGGCCGGAAACTGCTGATAATCATTCCCATGATGAAAATGATCCAGCCGAAGTTGGAGCCAAACTGGGCCGCCGGCACCAGCGTTGACCTGATCCGCATGGGCGCGTAACCGCCGGCATCCTGCAGCGCGTGTCCGGTTTCATGAGCGGCCACGCCCAGAGCCGCCAGCGACCGGCCGCGGGCAACCCCCTGGCTCAGCCGCAGCACCCGGGTGCGAGGATCATAGTTGTCTGTCAAAGATCCCGGGATTTCCTCGACTGTTACGTCGGAAAGCCCGGCTCTGTCCAGCAACTGCCGGCCGGCCTGGGCGCCGGTAAGGCCGCTGGCGGCCTCGACTTTTGCATACTTGGCGTACGTGCTTTTGACTTTGTGCTGCGCGTAGACGCCGGCGATGATACCCGGCACCAGAATAATCAGGCTTCCCAAAAAGAGGGGATTATAAAAAGGGAAAAAGTACATGCTCGGTTTCCTCCAAATAGTGATGCAAAATCCTAAGTTCACACACGACTGAATTATAGCACAGCGCCTGATGCAATAGCCCAGGCCCAGGCAGACGGTTGCAAAGCAAGGCGCCGCCAGCGAGGGCTGATTTCATCAGCTCTTTTGGCGGCGATGAAACTTCCTGACCAGCAGCATAACCGTGAGCGCAAAGAAAACCTCGATCATTGTCTGCCAGAATCTGGCCAGGATGGCGAACGCAGACGCCACACCTGATTCGTGGTTAAAAGCAAAGGCAAGGGTGAAGGTGTAAACGCCCTCCCTGACGCCAAGGCCGCTCGGCGAGATAAAGACAAACAGCGCCAGCAGCCAGGCCAGGGGCGCACTTGCTATGACAACGGGCAAATTGCTGAAGCTGATTACGGTGACGGCCCTTACCAGGGAAAAAAGGCCCAGGCCGGACAAGGTCAGGGTGAGGCCGTAGTATCCGATAAAGGCGATTACGGTTTTGAAGGGCAGGAATTCTTCGATCGGTTGCCGGCGCCCTTTTTTCAACAGGAAGTTGGCCACCGCGCCGAAGACCTTTGGATGCAGGCCCATAATCGCAGCCGGCGGGATGAGCAGTATCAGCCAGATGAGCGGCGAGACTCCCCGCAGCGCCGGCCAGAGCGGCAGAGCGATCGAGACAACAGAGGCGGACGCAGCCGCCAGCAGCGACTGCTCGTAAATCACACTGGTGAAAGAGATCCGCTTGGGAACTCCATAGGGCTCGATCATCACGACCCGCCCCACGACCATGAGCACGTTTCCGGGAACGTAGCGGGCCAACAATGATTTTGACCAGACAAAGATGCCCGGCAGGAACGGCACCCGGTGTCCGAAGCGCTTCAGGATCAGCAGCCAGCCATTGGCCTGGGACAAGTACAGGCTGCTCATAAGGACGAGAGAAGCTGTCATCCAGGGAAGCTTGAATTGCCAGGAGCGCCCGGTGATTTCTCCCCAGTCCTCGTGGATGGCGCGGCCCAGAAAAAGAAAGACCGCCCCCACCAGAATGGCCTGCGCCGCCAGGCGCAGGCCATTCTTGCCGTAAGTAAAACCCAGCAGGGTGGCAACGACCACGAGGGGCAGCAGGTCCCACCGGCCGTTGCTGATATTGAAGATGTTGGCCCAGCCCTGGTCGATCTCGCGCCTGAGCAGCATGCCCAGAAATAGCAAGATTAGGCCGCCCAGCACAACGCGCGCCGTGTGCCGCAACCAGTTCTTGTTTGTTAGGATTATATCTGCTCCTGAAAGTGGGGTTGCCGGCCGCAGAGTATAATACTAAATTAACCTGAAAAAAGCCGCCGTCCGGCGGCTGGGCAATTTGGACGAGACAGATTTAAAAGCAAAACGCGTGGGCGTGCTGATGGGAGGCCTGTCCCGGGAGCGGGAGATCTCGCTCAGGTCCGGCGCCGGCTGTTTGCAGGCGCTAAAGGCGCTGGGATACGACGCGGCCGGGATTGACGTTGGCCGCGAGGCTGCCGCGCAGCTTGAAAGCGAGCGCATCGAGGTTGCTTTCCTGGCCTTGCATGGCAGATTTGGCGAGGACGGTGTCATGCAGGGTCTTCTGGAACTGATGGGCATTCCCTATACAGGCTCGCGGGTGCTGGCCAGCGCCCTTTGCATGAACAAGGTGCGCACGAAACAGATTGCCGCCTGGCACGGGATACCCACGCCTCATTTTGCGGTTTTTGATTGCAGCGTCGATCCCGGCGCTGCCGCCGCTGAAGCGGCGGGGCGGCTTGGTTTTCCCGTGATGGTCAAGCCATGCGATGAGGGATCCAGCCTGGGGGTAGCCAAGGTGGATGATCCTGCCTCGCTGGAGGAAGCTGTTGCCGTTACCTGCCGTGATTACAATGCTGCCCTGGTGGAGGAATTTGTTGCGGGCGATGAGATAACGGTGGGTTTGCTCGAATCGGCCGGCGGCCTCGATGCGCTGCCGGTGCTGCAACTGAAACCCAAAGCTGATTTTTACGATTTTAACGCAAAATATCACGAGGGAATGACGGAGTTTATCCTGCCGGCAAGGCTGCCGGACGGGATTACCAGCCGCGCCCAGCAGCTGGCCAAACAGGTTCACCGGGCCATGGGATGCCGCGGCTTTAGCAGGGTTGACTTTATGATCGGGCCCGGCGGAGCGCCGCAGCTGACTGAGATAAATACCATTCCCGGCATGACCGATACTTCTGACCTGCCGGCCGCCGCCGCCGCCGCCGGCATCGGTTATGAAGAGTTGGTGAGACGGATGCTGCTGACGGCGCTGTTGCCGTAGCCCTTTGCGTTTGCGGCTTTCACCTCTTGAGCCGTAGCAGAATGAGCCTTTTTGAGAAAGATTCTTAGGATTGGCCCTTAAGCAAGGCCGCGTCCAGGCGGGCTTCCTCCAGAATTTCTGCCGCCACCAGCTTTGAGTTAACGAGGTAGCGTTGATTTTCGATTGATTTTCTCAGCTGCCGCAATCTCTGCTCCCGCAGCCGGCGGCCCTGCGGCGCCAGTTCTTGCATGTGGATGGTAGGCATCAGATTCACTTTGAAGTCAAGGAGCCCGATCCGTTGTTGGCTATTTCCGCTGGCTCTCTTATTAACATTATCGGATGCTCCAGGTCACAAGTTGAGCCGGCAGGCGAACCCTTGAGTCCCTTGGCGCTATACCTGAATACAGATACAATTAAGAATCTATCTCAAAAGGCATCTTCTGCTGCGGCCGGCCTCGCTGCGAACAGCCTTTTGAGATAGATTTAAACTAATTTTACAAAAGTGAGTGGATACAAATGGGAAAACTTAATTTTGGCGGCCAGGCAGCCGGCCTCGATGGCGTGGCCTTCCTGGCCGGGCATGGGTTTGATTTCGCCGACCTGAACCTGAACGAGATTGACAAGGTTAGGCGCGAGCAGCGCCAGATTTTAAAAGCGGCCCGGAAAGCCGGCATGTTTTTTGTTGCTCACGGGCCGGATCTTCGCGTTGATGATCCGGAAGGGCTTGCCAGAATTGCGGCGGCGGTCAGGTACGCAGCCGTCTTTAAGCCGCGGACGATCACCATCCACCCCATTCTGGTGCCAGAGTCGAATACTCCTGAATCAATTGAGGTAAAGCTGCGGGAAATTGGCCGCCTGCAGGAGCTGGCAGGCAGTTATGGCTCCCGGATTGCCTGCGAAAACACGGCGGAAGAGGCTGCCGACATGCAGGTGCTGCTGAGGGCGCTGCCGGAGGTGATGCTCACCGTGGACATCGGCCACAGTGAGCTCCTCAGTGTGAAAAACAAGTCGCTGGATTTTATCAACAGCTACCCGGACAGGATCGGTCACGTTCACATTCATGACAACGTTGGCGGCGACACGTATTATGAGGATCTGCACCTGCCGCTGGGAGAAGGCAGGATCGACTTTGCTCCCATCATCAAGGTTTTAAAAGCGCTATCCCAGGAAGTGACAATTACGTTTGAGATGCCGCGGCAGAAGGCTTATGAGGGCCTTCTCTGGCTTCGCGACCGCGGACTGACCTGACGTGCGCAGTGTGGCGGTGATCACCCCGGTTTTTCCTTGCCGCAGCAGAATATGCCTTTGGGAACAGGCATCAAGCCTTGTAGCGTCCAATTCCGAGGTCTACAATCTAAATATAAATATGCAGGCTTGTTTTTATAGGGCCCAGCGTTGGTCATGGCTGGCTCACAGGAGGTAATCATTTGAGCGAAAGCAGTGTTTCCAGGATTCTTCTGGTTGACGACGAGGAAGCGATCCAGAAATTGCTTACGTATCCAATGGAGAAAGAGGGGTATCAAATTGTCCAGGCCCGCGACGGCGAGGAAGCGCTGGAGAAATTTCATCAGCAGCAGTTTGATCTGGTCGTGCTCGATATCATGCTTCCAGGCATCAGCGGCATCGATGTCTGCCGGGTGATCAGAGCAGAGAGCACCGTTCCGATAATCATGCTCACTGCCAAGTCCGATGAATTTGACAAAGTGCTGGGGCTTGAGATTGGCGCCGATGATTACATCACCAAGCCTTTTAGCATCAGGGAGTTCCGCAGCCGGGTAAAGGCGCAGTTGCGCCGGGCCCAGATGGTGGGAAAGCCTGCCGAGCTGGCGAAGGAGATTGTCGACCTGGATAAGCTGCGCATCGATTTTCCCAAGCGGAATGTTTATGTCGGCGATGAGAAAATTGACTTGACTTACAAGGAGTTTGAGCTGCTTAAGACACTGGTTGGTCATCCCGGGCGGGTGTTTGGCAGGGAGGTATTGCTTCAGCTGGTCTGGGGAGATGCCGATTTTAGAGACCCGCGGACTGTGGACGTGCACATCCGGCACCTGCGGGAGAAGATCGAACCTGACCCGCACGATCCCGAGTATATTTTTACCGTCAGGGGTGCGGGCTACAAGTTCAGGGATATTCAGTAAGCAGGGGCGCAGCACGCCGCGCCCCAGTTCCTCCGGAAATAAATATGTTTCTTTTAAACAAAATCCGGCTCAGCATCGCCGTCCGTCTCAGTCTCATCTTTTCGCTTGTGTTTGTGATGGTTGTAGTGATTATTTACCTGTCCGTGGTTCCTCAGCTCCAGAACAACCTCACCAATCAGAAAAAGACGGACGTGGGCAAGTACGCCAGCCTGTTTTCAGAGAGCTTCCTGGCGGCTCAGAACCAGGGCGCTTCGCCGGTTTACCTGGACCTGCTGACGCAGGAATATGCGGAAAAGGCCGACGCCCGCATCCTTTTCATGGACGGCGCCGGCAATCTGCTGGCGGACTCGCTTAAGGGGCAGGCGTATAATCCTACCGACTATTCCATTGCCAAGAGCGCTATCTACGAGCGCAGCCCCCTGACTAACGTCGTCAACTTAAGCGACGGCAGACAGTACGCCATGTCGGCGGTGCCGGTGGCCAGCGGCACCCGCGTCGTCGGCGTTATTGTTGTCTCGCAGTCTATGAGCGGAGTGGAATCGGCCGTCTCGCTGGTGCAGCGGCTGCTGGCGGTGGCGGCCGGGCTGGCGCTGGTGCTGGCGCTGATGGCTGTTTACCTCGTCTCCCATTTCCTGGCGCGGCGGGTCCGGGGCATAGAAGCCGGCGCGCTGCAGATAGCCCAGGGTGATTTTGCCACCAAGGTGCCGGTCAAGTCGCAGGATGAGCTGGGGCAGCTGGCGGGCGCTTTCAATGAAATGGGCGACAAGCTGGGCTCGGCTTTCGGGCGGATAGATGTGGAGAAACGGCGGGCCAAGCTGTTGCTCGATGATCTTAGCGAGGGTGTCATTGGCATTGATACGGCCGGCTCGGTGATCGTTGCCAACCCGGCCGCGGAGCAGCTTCTGGGCAAGGAGATCAGGCCGCCGGCGCCGCTCGGCGAGTGCGTTCCCAAAGAAATCTTCGATCTCTGGGACTCGATGAGCGTCTCGAGCCCGCAACGGGAAGATACATTCATGCTGGGGGGGGAGCAGGCGCTGGCGGTGCGCAGCTCCTTCCTCTCTGATCAGGCAGAGCTGTCCTCGCTGCTGGTAATCAGGGATGTAAGTCAGGAAGTGAAGCTGGAGCGCTCGCGCCGCGACTTCATTGCCAATGCCTCGCATGAGTTAAAGACCCCGCTGTTCTCATTGGGTGGATTCCTTGAGATCCTTCAGGATGAAGAGGTCGAAGAGCGCACCAAGAAAGAATTTGTCGCCACCATGCGGGAGCAGGTTGACAGGCTCGCCGGCCTGGCTCGTGATTTGCTGGACCTCTCCCGGATGGATTCAGGAGCGATGAGCGTTCAGGCCAGCCGGGTGGAGATTAAGGAAGTCATCGATTCCGTGGCGAGAGAATTTGCCGCCCAGCAGGTAAATAGCGATTCCCGCGTCGATACGGAAGACCTGCCTGCGGATCTGGCGGCAATCTGCGACCGGGACCGGACGGCTCAGCTTGTCCGGATTCTGCTGGACAATGCGCTTAAATATTCTCCGCCGCATTCAACGGTGATGGTGCGGGGCGACGGTAACGGGGATGCGGTCAGCTTCACGGTCGCCAACCAGGGTCCCGGGATTCCCAGGGAGGAATTGCCCCGTGTTTTCGAGCGGTTTTACCGCGGCCGCAGCGCCGGGCGCGTGAGGGGAACCGGGCTCGGCCTCTCCATTGCCTACGAGATTACCAAGTTGATGAATGGTAACATCGTGGCAGAATGCGCAGACGACGGCACTGCTTTTACGGTTACCCTGCCGGCCAATGGCTCCGCGGCGCGGCCTGGCGCCCCACGATAGATATCACGCGTTAAAGCCCGGCTTACCAGCACTCTTCCTCTTGTTGACAAGCCTTAAAGCCATGTCAACTTAACATTTCTTAACTTCTCTTAACCGGTTCTATATTGGACTTTATCCTGAAGCGGGTATAATGGTTACAGTCAAGCTTCAGCGATGAACAAAAAGGAGCCCTCTGGCGCTCCGGTTTTTGATATAAATACCATTTATGAAAGTATGAAAGACAAGCTTCTCAGTTTGATAAATAATACGGCAGCCGGGGTTGCCGGAGCGGCAATATTATTGCTGCTTGCTTTTGCCCTTCACATTGGTGGCCTCGGCAACGAGCCGGCCAGTCAGCCCCAGGCGACGCAGGCGACGGCCACGGCGCCACAAGAGTTTACTCAGGCCCCGGCTCCTGCCGGAGCGGCCATGACTCCGGAGCAAATTTTCCAGAAGTATGGCGACTCTGCTGTGGAGATCGATTCCACCTTCCAGAGCCAGGGCGGCGGTTTCTTCAACATGGGCCAGCAGCCGGCAGAGCAGGGAATCGGCTCCGGTTTTGTGGTGTCGAAAGATGGTTACATCCTTACTGATGCCCACGTGGTGGCAAATAGTGGTTCCCAGACAGGCGGGCCGGCGGGAAAGGCCGCCAAGGTTCAGATCAAGTTTCGTGACGGCAAGACGGTCCAGGCGCAGGTTGTCGGTTATGACCTGACAAGCAGCGATGTCGCCCTGCTCAAGGTTGATCCCAAGGGGCTCAACCTGGTCCCCGCAGTTTTGGGTGATTCAGACAAGGTGCAGGTGGGCGAGCCGGTGGTTGCCATCGGCAGTCCCTTTGGTGTTTACTCAAGCTCATTGACGGCCGGGGTGGTGAGTGCCGTTAACCGCACGGTTGAGTCGCCCGAGCAGGGTTTTACCATCAATAACGCCATCCAGACCGACGCCGCTATCAACCGTGGCAACAGCGGCGGGCCGCTGTTTAATTCCCAGGGACAGGTTATCGGCTTAAACGAGCAGATCGCCACCACCAGCGGCGGCTCTGAAGGCGTAGGCTTTGCCGTACCCATCAACATCGCCAAAAAGGTCGAGGCTCAGATTATCAAGACGGGCCAGGTGCAGTACGCATTCATGGGAGTTGTGGGCCAGACAGTGGATTCGGATCTGGCCAAGACGCAGAGGCTTTCCGTGGACCATGGGGCGCTGCTTACCGAGGTGCAATCGGGAAGCCCTGCTGAAAAAGCAGGCCTCAAGCAAGGCGACGTCATTACGGCAATTGATGGCCAGAATATGAACACCATGGAGGATGTCACCGCATACCTGGTGCAGAAGAAGCCCGGCGACAAAATCAAGGTGACTTATACGCGCGGCAAGGATTCGCATGATGCAAACCTCCAGCTTGGCCAAAGGCCAACTAGTTAATCAGCACATAACAGAAGGAAGCCAAAGCAGAGCCTATCCAGAAAATTCTTAGAGCCTGCCCCCATTGGCTCTTAGAATCTATCTCAAAAGGCAGTTCGTAGCGAGGCCGAGCGAAAAGGCGATGGGCAAGGACGCAGGAGTAAAAAGCCCGCAGTCGTACCCGCTGCGGTACGTCGAGGACTTTTTGCTCCGAGGACGCC
>JAJYIM010000021.1 GCA_021790115.1 Actinomycetes bacterium
GAGGCTTCGGCCTTACTTCTTCTGCCTGCTAAAACCATTCATTTGCAGGCTCTTTGAAATGGTAGCGGTGGCAGGACTCGAACCTGCGACACGCGGATTTGGATTCCAAAACAGGGCTGGTGTATAAGAATCTATCTCAAAAGGCATATTCTGCTGCGGCCGGCTGCAAAGGCCATGGGCGGCGTCCTTAAGAGCAAAAAGTCCAAGGCGTACCGCAGCGGGAACGACTGCGGGCTTTTTACTCCTGCGTCCTTGCCCATCGCCTTTTCGCTCGGCCTCGCTACGAACAGCCTTTTGAGATAGATTCGAAACCAACCCGGCTCCTGGGTGATGGGTAAACCAGACCCAAACCAAAAGTCTTGACAAATCGCTGGAGGAAATAGTTTTCTTGGGTTCAAATGAAAGACATTAAGCCAATCGCCACCAACCGCAAGGCTTATCATGATTTCTTCATCGATGAGACGTACGAAGCCGGATTGGAACTTTCCGGGACAGAGGTCAAATCGCTTAGGGCCGGGCGCGCCAACCTCAAGGACAGCTACGCCACCATCAGAGGAGAGGAAGCTTTCATTGTCGGGCTGCACATCAGCCCCTACAAGCAGGGGGGAATCCACAACGTCGATCCCGACCGCACCAGGAAACTGCTTTTGCACAAACGCGAAATCCGCTCACTGATAGGCAAGACTCGCGCGAAAGGCTACGCTCTTGTGCCAACAAAACTTTATTTTCGCAACCGGCGGGCCAAGCTGGAAATTGGCCTTGCCCGCGGCAAGAAACTTTACGACAAGCGGCGGGCGATAGCGGAAAGGGAAGCCAGGCGCGAAATGGAACGCAGCCTCGCCAAGAGGCAGCGGCAGGGGCGGGGGCATCAAGCATCTACCTAAAAAGGCAGCTTTATCTGTTCAAAAAGGAAACTTTCTGATATTGGTTTACTACGCAAATGGTTAAAATGCATTATAGACTGTTATATATATTGAAGTTATTATGCAAGCTAACATCATTTTCTTAGTGTAATGGGCATTCGCCCCCCTTGGAAGGCCCCGATATCTCAGTCGGGGCTTTCTCTTTTATATCCCAGTCTGCCTGGTTGCGTTTGCCAGCAATGAGCGCGGCGCGACTTACGCCACGATCCCCCGGTGACTCTTAATCAAACGGCAGGCGAAGTAAGCCAGGCCCGCGGCAACGACCGGGCCGGCAAGAACCAGCACCCGCAGGGCTGTCCTGACCGACACAAGAGAGCCCCCGATCGCAACGGCGACTACATCCTGGCTGCCGGCTACGGAAAGGATCAGGAAGAATGTCAAAACGCCAAGCCCGAGGGCGGTGCGGACCGGATTCATGTACGGTGGCTGCAGCACGTGATGAACGCTGCGGTCGCCGGTAACCCGCGCTTCCAGAAAGGGCCACAGGTACAAAATGCCAAAGAAGATACCGGGCATCAATACCCCCGGCAGGAAGATTCCGGGCACCAGGTGGCCGGCGATATGGAAGTCCAGCGACGGAAACAGGCGCAGGGCGCCCTCCAGCCAAATGATATACCAGTCAGGCTGTGAGCCACTGGAGACAGCGGCGGCGTTAAAGGGACCGTAGAGCCAAACGGGATTGATCTGAACAAGTCCGGCGAGCGCCGCCAGGGCCGCGAATACGAAGAAGAAAAGCCCGAGCGACTTGGCGGCGTATGTTGGCCAAAGCCTCGAGCCCACGACCCACTCATCGGAGCGCCCGGGCCCCGGGCAGTTCGTATGCTTCTGACGGACAAGCACCATCATATGCAAAACGAGCAGCCCCAGGATCAGAAATGGAACGACAACGTGCATGCCATAAAGCCTGGAAATGGTCACCTGCGAAGGCACGTTGCCGCCAAAGAAAATAAAGGCCAGCCAGTCCCCGATAAACGGAACCGACAGCATCACTGAATACGCTATCCTTAAGCCCGTTCCGGAAAGCATGTCGTCCGGGACGGAGTAGCCGGTGAATCCGTTGAAGATTCCCAGAAGCAACAGGGTGACGCCGATGATCCAGTTGATCTCGCGTGGCCGCCTGAAGGCCCCGGTAAAAAAGACACGCATCAGATGCAGGGCAATCGCGCCAATGAATACCAGGGCGGCCCAGTGATGGATCTGGCGGATCAGCAGTCCGGCCGGCACATCGAAGCTGATGTTAAGCGTCGATCGATAAGCGGCCGACATTTCCACGCCTTTTAACGCCTGATACGATCCTTCGTAGACCGTCTTTGTCTCACCGGCGTTAAAGAACATCGCCAGGAAAATTCCTGTTCCTACCAGGATCATGAAAGAAAAGAGCGCTATCTCGCCCAGCATGAACGACCAGTGATCGGGAAAAATCTTGTTGATGGTAAGACGGGTCAGCGAGGCCGCGCCCAGGCGGTCATCAAGCCAGCGTGCCAGTCTGGAGATCATGACTTGTAGCTCCAGAAGCCGGGACCGGGATGGCTGGAAAAATCACCCTGGGCCCTGAGGAAACCCTGCTGATCCTCATAAAGGGGCAACTGCGGCAGGGGCCGGCTGGCCGGCCCGCCCACCGGCACGGCGCCCCTAAGAATGTCAAAGGCAGACTGGTGGCAGGGGCATAGCAGGATATTCACGCTCTTCTCGTACTGGGCCACGGGGCAGCCGGCATGCGTGCATATCTTTGAGAATGCTATGAAACCTTTCGGCGTCCAGCTTTCCCTCCCCGGCGGCAGCCTGAGCAATTTCTCGTCCATGCGCAGCAGCAGCGTCTGGGAGGTGATGGAATCGGTTTGGCCTTCGGGAAACACAGTTAGAATATCGCCCCGTTGCATGGCCGTGGTCACGGGGCGGCCGTCGAAAGTTACCAGGCGGGCACCCTTTTCCCAGGCTGTCTGGTAAAGCACCGGCAGCGGGCTTTTCCCCATTGAACGAAGCAGGGAGATGGAATCAAGCGCCAGCAGTCCCAGGACGCCGCCTGCCAACAGGCCCAGCAGCTTGCGGCGGCCGATCTTGTGTTCTCTTGAAATGAAGCTTTCGCGAAACTCTTTCTTTTCCGCATCACTCGAAGGCAGGGGCCCGCGCCTGCTTTTTACTTCCTCATCCGGCATCAGCCTGTGCGCCCAGATGACGAGGCCGGCTCCCATTCCCGCAAAGGCCAGTGCAAGCGAAACCCCCTGGCTGGCATTTTCCCCATCCGTCCAGTAGAAATAAAAGAAGGCGGCGGCGCCCGCCAGGCCCGCCAGGAAGGCCGCGGCGGCCAGCGCCAGGGCAGCCGGGCCGGCCCTGCCTCTTTTCTCCCGTGCGCCCTGATTCATCCGCGCCCCCTTTTCTCAATCCAGACAGTCACCAGGACCAGAACCGCAAGGACCCCAGCTCCTGCGAGCGCCTCGGTAACAGGCCCCCGGTAGCCAAGCGGCTGCCCGCCGGGATGGTCCGGCGTTTTCAGAGTTCCTACAAACTGAACGATTGAAGCCAGGTCATGCTGATCGACGATAGCCATCGAAAATGAAGGCATGGGGCCGGGCCCAAAAAGAATAGCCGTGGCAATTTCAGAGGGGGCAAACCCGGTCAGCGCGGGCGCGTTTGTCCCGGCTCCCACCAGGGCGCCTCCCCGTCCTGTCGTGCCATGACAGCCGCTACAGTCAAAGCGGTAAAGACTGCCGCCGCGGCTTAGGTCTCCACCAGAAAGCTGAATGGTGGCTTCCGCCGCCACATATTCAGCCACGGCGCTTATTTCGGAGCCCGAGAGCCTGCCGGCGAAACTGGGCATGGCTCCTCTCCCTGATGTAACAGTCCTCTCTACGAACGCCGGATCATTCACTGCTTTGAGCGTGGGGGCCGCCTCGGTGCCGCTGCCATTTGGCCCGTGGCAACCAGAACAGTTGGCTTTAAAAACCTGCGCCCCCAGCGAAGACGGGGCCGCCTGATTTAATGTTTGAGCCGCAGCCGAGGCCGGGGTTGCAGCTTGCGGCAGAATACCGGCGCTCCAGGCTTCAGCCACGCGCCCTGCCACGCCTGCCGCGGCCGCCATAATTACGGCGGGCAACAGCACGATGATGACGCGGCGGCTGGTTCCCATCAACTCTCCCGGCGCCCTTTTTTCTCCAGGTATTCTTTCAGGGCAACAGCATTGTTGTGCTCGGTGTCCCTGGCTCCGTAAAGCAGGATTATTTTCTTTTCGCGCTCCCTGTCCAGAATGAAGCCAATTTCCTCTTTCCGGCCTTTAAGCTCCGCAAAATATCTTTTTTTAAATTCCTGCCACTTGTCAGGGTCATGGCCAAACCATTTGCGCAGTTCGCTGCTGGGCGCGATGTCACGCAGCCAGAGATCCGGTTTAACCTCTTCCTTTTTAAGGCCCCGGGGCCATACCCGGTCGACAAGCACCCGGCAGCCGCCGGTCCGCTGCTTTTCATCGTAGACCCGCCTGAGCTCAATCATTTCGCATGCCTCCTGATTTAAAAAGATAACATCTGTTATACCGCGCATCCTTGACAGTCAAACTGAGAAAGGCTTACCGAGTTCATGCGCGTCGAAGCCAGAGGGCAAACGGGGGACAGGCTCCAAATCTTTGACATTGACTACTTTTTGTGCTAAATGGAACTGTGCCGACGGCATCCCTGAGCAAAAAGGAGCACATTGACGAGGCCGGGAAGAGATTTTTTTGAAAAACCGGGAATCGAAGTGGCGCGCGGCCTGCTGGGGAAGATTCTTGTCAGAAAAACAGGTGGCGGCATTATTTCCGGCAAGATCGTCGAAACGGAAGCATACATTGGCGAGGAAGACCTGGCCTCGCACGCGAGGTTCGGCAAGACGGCGAGAAACAGGGTAATGTATGGTCCCGGCGGGTTCCTTTACATTTATTTGATTTATGGTATTTATTTCAACCTGAATATCGTTGCCGCCCAGGAGAGTGTCCCGGAAGCCGTTCTGATAAGAGCGCTGCAGCCGGTTGCCGGCCTGGAGCTGATAAAAGAAAACCTGGAGAAATTTGGCCGCGTCCGCGCAGACAGGAACCTGATGAAGGGACCGGGGAAACTTTGTGTGGCGCTTGATCTTGACAAGAGCTTCTACGGCGAGGATCTTGCCAGCTCAAAACGTATCTGGATTGAGGACGCGGGCGAAGCCCCCCGGATTGAAGCCTCACCAAGAATTGGCATTGATTACGCCGGCGCCTTCCGCGAAAAGCCGTGGCGGTTTACAGTGTCCGGGAACAGTTTTATCTCAAAGTGACGGCTCTTTCGCCTCGGCGGCAAGCGCACCGATCGCAGGCCGCCCTTCATCCAGAGCAGGAGGCCTTTTCAGGGCAAAAAAGCCGTAGGCGGCTGCCGTCAGGGCAGCCAGGCCTCCTGCCGCCATTGCCCACCGGGGGCTGGCATATTCTCCCACCCAGCCGATGATGGGGCTGCCCACGGGTGTCGAGCCCAGGAAGGCTACCGTCCACAGTGACATAACCCGGCTGCGCATCTGTGGAGCGCTCTCTAGCTGCAACGTAGAATTGCTCAGTGACGTGAAGCTGATGGAGCATGCCCCCACGGCCACCATCGCCAGCACAGCTACAAACAGGTTGGGCGAGAGGGAAGTAAGCACGATGGCTGCGCCAAAAGCCAGCGCCGCGCCGGCAATGCCCCGCGGTGAACGCCGACGCCTGCCGGCAGTGGCCAGGCCGCCAAGCACAGCTCCAATGCCCATAGCCGAGGTCAGTAGCGCGTAGCCGTCAGCGCCGCCGTGGAAAGTGAATTTCGCGATCAGCGGCAGCGTTACCTGGAACTCGTAGGTCAGAGTACCAATAATCCCCATCAT
Source organism: Actinomycetes bacterium (assembly GCA_021790115.1). Lineage (GTDB taxonomy): Bacteria > Actinomycetota > Thermoleophilia > BMS3ABIN01 > BMS3ABIN01 > JACWAD01. The sequence goes on from JAJYIM010000021.1 coordinate 5,772, forward strand.
TATTAAAACATCCCTCAAGAGCGGCGTCTGGCGCACATAGCGGAATCCCTGCCGCAGTTGACCTTTCAGGTGTTTAATGGGCTCAGTGCGGTGCAGCTCGTCGCCGCGCATCAGAGACAGGCAGGCCAGCACCGCAACAAACGAGGCCGAGTTTATGAAAAAACAGGGAGCAAAGCCGATGCCGGCGATGAGGGCGCCCGCGATCGCCGGCCCGACCACGCGCGTCAGATTAATCTCCGTAGAATTTAGGGTAACCGCATTCCTGAGCGCATCGCGGCCGACAAGCTCCAGGACGAACGACTGGCGGGTAGGGTTGTCAACCGTGTTGGTGAGCCCGTAGGAAACGGCCAGGACAAAAATCATCCACAGCCGGATCTCGCCCGTTGCTACCAAAATCGCCAGCGCCAGAGCCAGGGTGGCTGCCACCGACTGGGTTATGAAAAGGATTCTGCGCTTGGAAAACCGGTCTGCGATCACGCCCCCGGCGGGAGCCAGAAACAGAACCGGCAAAAACTGGAGCGCAATCACGAGGCCAAGAGCGGTGCCTGATCCGGTCAAGGTCAGCACCAGCCAGGCCTGGCCGATCGACTGCATCCAGGTGCCCGACAGCGAGATCCCCTGGCCGATAAAATAGAGGCGGTAGTTACGGATTTTCAGCGATGAGAATGTGCTCAGGCCGTATTTTTTTATTGCTTGAACTATTGCGGTTCACTTCCAAAAAAGCCAGAAATCAGTATGCGAACTGCTCCTTCCGGTTTTTGAGCACAAAAAACTGTCACTTACCTCTTCAGGGGTTTGTGTCCCACCCGAACCATTTAGAACCTATCTCAAAAGACATATTCTGCTACGGCCGGCGAACAGCCTGATGATCTGGGAAATTGTCAACTCGGGCTGGAAACTGGTCGTCTGCAACTGCACGCCCAGCCGCTGTTTTGCCGCCTGCGGGTGGTCGCGCATGGCGGTGCCGTCCACAACGACGGTGCCGGCGTCGGGTTTTACCAGGCCCTCAATGGCGCTGAGAATAGTCGTCTTGCCGGCGCCGTTGGGACCCAGTAGCCCGAAGATTTCCCCTGGCTTGATCCTTATATCGACACCGTCTACGGCAGGTGTGCCATTATAGTTGACCTTAAGGCCGTTAATCTCCAGTACCGGTTTGCCTGCGGCTGTAATTATTCTTCCCTTTCCAGCGCCGCGCACAGGCTGGCGAGACCGTCCATGATTCTCGCTTGTTCCTTGCCGGCCGCGGACTCAATTTTGGCTACCAGCGGCGCATAGATGCCGGCCTTGGCGGTTTTGACAAAATGTTTGACACGTTCACTGAGATAGATCCGGCTAATGCGGCGGTCGGCGGCGTCGGTCTCGCGCCGCACGATCTTTTTCAGCTCAAGCCGGTCGACAATGCCGGAGACGGTGCTGTGGGAAAGCCCCATCCGCCCGCTGAGGGTTTTCAGGCTGAGGCCATCCTCCCGCGTCAGCTCCAGCACCAGCAGCTGCTGCGGCACAGTGATGCAGCCCTCAGCTGCCCGGGATCTGAGCCTTCCGACTCCGGTCTTGATGGCGCGCATGAGCGTGCGATGCAGAAACTCCAGTTGCTCTGCGATCTGGTTGGAGTCTTCGGGTTTCATCAAGTACGCTTGATTGATTATTGTTATCATTATACATCCCTTACGACGTGTTGTAATGCAACATATTTGGCCCCGCATCCAAGAGCCTGTTTCGACAGGCTACTCGCAGCAAGGTCAAGCTATCCGCGCACGATTGCCAAAAGTTGAAAAAGGAAAGGATTTGCTTTATGCTCGAAATTCATAAATGCCAGGGGCCAATAGTTTGACGATTGGCTTAAACGGGGCAAGCCCGGTGAAAGTCCGGCGCAGTCCCGCTACTGTGAGTGCGTTTTGGCAACCTGTGCCGCCATTTCGTGCGAGCCAGAAAACCCGCCCTGACTATCAGAGACTCTGATAACCTTCGAGAGAAAGGGACAGGATCATGCCTGAGCACCTGCAAAACTTTGCCCGGTTCGGACAGAGTTTTTTTATTTCCCGCCCAGGACCGGGCGAGAAAAGGATTTAAGTTGATTGACAGAGGCGAAGCGCCTTTTGGAAAAAGCCGGCCGGCGTGGCTTGGCTACGCATCAGGCGTGGGAGTTATTCATCTGCTTGCCTTTAGCCTGCTGCTCATCAAAATGAGAAACTACCCGCAGCTTCTCGGGTTCGCTTTCCTGGCTTATACGCTTGGCCTGCGCCACGCATTTGACGTAGATCACATAGTGGCGATTGACAATGTCGTGCGCAAATTGGTGCAGCAAAAAGAAAACCCGGCGGGCGCCGGCTTTTTCTTCTCGTTAGGCCACGCCACGGTAGTCTGTGCAATGGCGCTGATCACAGCTTTCTCGTTGGGGTGGGCAGAAGGCGGGCTTCCGCAGCTAAAAGCGTATGGCGGGATTGTCGCCACCACTGTTTCTGGAACATTCCTGATTCTGATCGGAGTTTTTAACTTGTTTATTTGGTTGAGCGTTTACCGCCTTTTTAAAGAGATGAGAAGGGGCAAGTATGAAGAGGAGGATCTTGACCATCTCCTGGCAAGCCGGGGCTTTCTTTCCCGTATCTTTAAATTTGCCTTTCGCTTCATTAACAAGAGCTGGCATGTTTATCCACTTGGCTTCTTGTTCGGTTTTGGTTTTGACACCGCTTCAGAGATTGCTCTGATTGCTGTTTCCGCGAGCGTTGCTTTCCAGGCGATGCCAATGTCGGTGGTCGCGGTCCTCCCGTTGCTCTTTGCGGCCGGGATGACTCTGATGGATACCGCTGATGGCGTTTTTATGACCACTGCTTACAACTGGGCTTTTGCGAATCCGCTGCGAAAGATTTACTACAATCTTTCGGTTACCGGCATGTCGGTTGTTGCCGCCCTCGTCATCGGACTGGTGGAGCTTCTGCAGTTGTTGACCCCCGCGCTGGGGCTTAACAGCGGGATCTGGGGCTGGATCCAACACCTCAGCTTTGGCAGCATGGGATATTTGCTAGTTGTCCTCTTTGTGATTAGCTGGGCTTTTTCATACGGGCTCTGGAGGGTGCTGCGGCTTGAGGAGCATTAAGAGTATTAAGGCTATCTAAATTTGCCTATCGCCTTTTCGCACATCCTCGCCACGAACAACCTTTTAAGGCAGGTTCTAAGCAGTTCCGGCGTAGTCCCGGCGGCTTGAAGTCATGCCGCTGCTTCTTTTCCGGCATCCCAGCCTGGAAACACCAGAACGGCAGGATGTCAATTCAGCGCACGAGGGAGTACTATTGCTCTTTCCACGCCCAGCTTCACCCTATATTTCGATTCCCTTGCCCTGTCATGTTTTTGGGGTTAAATCCGCCGCACCAAAAATTACTTAACCAAGCCATAAGGCGGACGGTGGACGGTGGGCCTGGATGGTGGAAATCTACCATCTACCCCCCACTGTCTGCCATCCGGTTTTTTGGTGGAGGATACCGGACTTGAACCGGTGACCTCCTGCGTGCAAGGCAGGCGCTCTCCCAACTGAGCTAATCCCCCATAAGGCGGACGGTGGACGGTGGGCCTGGATGGTGGAAATCTACCATCTACCCTCCACCGTCTGCCATCCGGTTTTTTGGTGGAGGATACCGGACTTGAACCGGTGACCTCTTGCATGCGAAGCAAGCGCTCTCCCAACTGAGCTAATCCCCCATAAGGCGGACGGTGGATGGTGGACGCTGGATGGTGGAAATCTACCATAATATACCAATTTCCATCCGCGTTTCGAGTTATTTTAAACCAGACGGTCACGTGTTGTGAAGAACGCGGCGGCGGAGCCGCCGCGGCAGATGCCAGGCAACCTGTCGAAATCCAATCAACTTGAGTTATGCCATGAAGCGAAATGGGCCGGCAGCTGCGCTGTTATTTGCTACTTGGCGCGCATCCTTGCCTTTCCGGCGGCGCCGTCGAACAGGATGTCAACTGCCTGGCGGCCATCCGCTGGCTTGTTGAATGCTATCAGCCTCCGGATCAACACCGGCCCCAGCAGCATGTCGGCGGCCAGATCCACGTCGAGTTCCGGGCCAAGCTCGCCGCGCTCCTTTCCCTCCCGCAAGGCGGCGATAATCTTCCGCCGCCGGTTTATCACCAGGTTTTCCTTGACTGCCCTGGTGAGCTGTGGATTGTGGCCAATTTCGCCCAGCAGGCTTCTCAGTGAGGAAGACATGCGCAGAGCGCCCCTGGTGCAACCCAGCCGCTGAAATGATTCCATAAATGCTGTCAGGCGCTCGCGCACCGGACCTGCTTCAGCCATCTGCGGCTGCTCCGCCATGCGCCCGAGAACAGCCATCACCAGTTGCTGCTTCGAGCGCCAGCGGCGGTAGATGGTAGGCTTGCCGACTCCCGCCCGCCGGGCCACCGCTTCGATGGACATGCGACCGTACCCGTCCTCGGCAAGCAGCTCCTGCGCAGCATCAAGAATTGCCTCTCCGACGGCCGGGTCGCGGGGCCGGCCGGGTGGGCGCCCCGCCTGAGCTCCTTTCCCTCCAGAGCGGCGCCCGTTCATGGTTCCAGAAACTCTACTTGGGCGCGGTCGGCAAGTTCATCACCTGGAAGCGCCCCTGCGTCGGCCGGGTGCCCGGCGGCGCCGTCACGGCTGCGGCGGCCTGTGTAAATCTCTTCCATATGCAAGCTCTTCCGCGTCGGGCTCGGGACGGTTCGGCAGCCATATCAATGCCACCAGGGCGCCGGTGAGGGCAACCAGCGCTCCCAGCACGAGGGCGCGGTCCATGGCGGTGATAAAAGCCGAGTCGGCTGTCCTGGAAAGGGCCTGCCCGGCGCCGCCCATCCGGGAAGCCACTGCCAGCGCGGCGCCCACCGAGCTTTTAATCTGATCCGGGATGCCTGCCGGCAGCCGGGAGATAGCCGAGCCGAAGCCTGAGGCGTACGTCGAGCTAAAGATGCTTCCCAGCACCGCCACGCCGAGGGCGCCCCCGATCTGCCTTGTGGTATCGTTCATCGCCGAGCCGACGCCAGCCTTTTCTCTTGGCAACGATCCCATTATCGATTCCGTTGCCGGCGTCATTGTCAGGGCCATGCCGATCACCAGCACGATGATCGATGGCAGCATGTTCCAATAATCCGAGCCCACTGTCGTGCGCGACAGCATGAACAGGCCTGTCGCCGCCACCGTCATGCCCGTGCAGACCAGGATCTTGTTCCCCAGCTTGTTAACCAGCAGGCCAGCCATCGGCGCCACGATGATCATCACCAGCGCCACCGGCATCTGGCGGATGCCGGCCTGGAGCGGCGAGTAGCCCAGCAGAAATTGCAGGTACTGGCTCATTAAGAACATCGACCCGAACATGGCGAAAAACACCAGCGTGATTGAAAGGCTGGCGGCCGTGAACCTGGGATTCTCAAAGAAGCGCACGTTTAACATCGGATGGTTGGAGTGGATCTCCCACCAGGTGAAGATCGAGAGGATCACTACCGCTGCGGTAAAACCGGCGAGGATGGCCGGGTCGGTCCAGCCGCGGGTGGGCGCCTCGATGATCGAGAAGACCAGCGAGACCAGCCCCACGATCGAGAGGACGGCGCCGACAGGATCAATCGGGGGCACGTTCGGGTCCTTTGAATTGGGCACGATCAGTTTTCCGGCCGTAACCGCGATGATCACAATCGGCACGTTTATCAAAAAGACCGATCCCCACCAGAAGTTATCCAGCAGGGCGCCGCCGACAAGCGGCCCGACGCCGATCCCCAGGCCGGACACTCCCGCCCAGATGCCGATTGCCTTGCCCCTCTCCTCAGGCGGAAACACATTTGTCAGAATTGACAAGGTCGAGGGCATGATCATGGCGCCGCCGACCCCCATCAGCGCCCGCGTGCCGATCAGCATCGGCGCCGAGACGGCAAAGGCTGACGCCGCCGAACCGGCCCCAAAGACCAGCAGGCCGATGCTTAGCACCGTCCGCCGCCCAAAGCGGTCCGACAGGCTGCCGGCAGTGAGCAGCAAACCTGCAAACACGAGCACGTAGGCGTCAACCATCCACTGCAGCTGGCTGTTGGAGGCGTGCAGCACCCGCACCAGCGTAGGTATGGCGACATTAAGAACCGTATTATCCAGGCCAATCACCAGCAGGCTCATGCAAAGCACCACCAGGATCCACCAGCGGCGCTGGTAGCCTTCTGCGTGCTCAGTGCTTAAGGACATGCATCGCTCCTTTCAACTCCAAATAGATTAAGTAACGTTACAGTAACGTTTCATATTATTTTAACAGCATCTGGAAAGAAAGGGAAATGATTGTTAGCTGTGCCTGAGAGACACGGCAAGCAGCGCCATGTCATCGGTCATGCTGTCGCCGGTGAACTCTATCACGCGCTCAAAGATGTGCTGCGGCATCTCCTCGGCCAGCTTGGGAGCCGCCAGGGCCTGCATCAGCATCGCCTGGCCAAACAGCTCGCCGCCGGAAGCGCGGGCCTCTATGGCGCCGTCGGTGTACAGCAGCAGCACGTCGCCGGCGTCCATCATGGTCTCGGCGCCCCTGAATGAAAGACCGGAGAATGCGCCAACAACCGGGCACTCGGTCCACAGGTCCTCAATGGCGCCGCCCCTGCGCTTGAGCAGCGCCGGGGGGTGGCCGCCGCTGGAATAAGCCAGCCTGCCCGTTTTCGTGTCCAGGATGCAAAAGAAAACGGTAACAAAACTGGTGTCTTCCATAGCCCGGGTGATAATTGCATTGGTTTTCTCCAGGGTTTCAGGGGGCGAATATCCCTGGTGCGCATACGATTTTATCGTGCTCTCCACAAACACAGTCATCGTCGCGTTGCAAACGGCAAAGCACGTTGCCTGATTCCTTTGGGGAAGAAGATCTTTAACAAAATTGAAAAAGCAACGAAAACACATTATATGCAATAATTTTCACTGGAACCATCAAATCGATTGCTTTCGTATTGGGGTTCAGCCTAAAGCGTGGAGAGGGTGCGTGTTGCGCCAGCAAACGATTTGCATATAATGCGGGCATCGATTCTTGCAGCGGACCGTGGTTAACAGCTGCTTTAAGCGGCGCTTTATATTGCATATTTTCAGATGGTTCCGCACTATATCAAGCAGATACAGATGATCGATGTAAATAATCTTACAAAAACGTTTGCCAAAATCACAGCTGTTGATAACTTAACGTTTCATGTTAATAGGGGCGAAATCTTCGGCTTTCTTGGTCCCAACGGCGCCGGTAAAACCACGACCATGAGAAATGAGAATGCTTTGCTGCCTCATATCCAAGACCGGCGGCGAAGTCAAAATAGGCGGTTACGATGTCGGCAACGACGGCGATTCCCTGAAAATCAGAAAAATGATCGGGCTGGTGCCGGATAATGTTGGCCTTTATGATGAACTGAGCGCTTATGAAAACCTCGATTTTTACGGGCGGCTGTATGAATGCGCGCAGCCGCAGCGGCAGGAAAACATCGAACGCTTTCTCCGGATGATGGGCCTGTGGGATGAAAAAGACCAGCCGGTGGCGGAGTTCTCCAAGGGCATGAAGCAGAAAATCGCGCTGGCAAGGGCGCTAGCGCACAATCCGGACCTGCTGTTCTTTGATGAGCCGACCGCCAACCTGGACCCGGAATCAGCAAAGGCGGTCAGGGACCTGATCGTGGAGTTGAAGCAGCAGGGCAAGACGATTTTTCTTAACACGCATAATCTCGACGAAGCCCAAAGAATCTGCGACCGGGTGGGCATAATCAACACCAGATTGCTGGCCGTAAACACCCCGGCGCAATTAAAGAACTCCGTTTGGGGCAGCAGGACCGTGATTCAGCTGGAGCAGGTCAACGACCGCATCCTGGCGGCAATCAGAAATCTCCAGCCGAAAAGCCTGGCAGCCGAAGGAAATACGGTCTTTGTGGACGTGGCGGACCCCCTCAAAGAAAATCCCGAAGTCGTCAGGGCGATAGTCTCCGCCGGAGGCGGCGTCCAGTTTATTACCGAACGCAGCCCCGATCTGGAAGAAACTTACCTGCGAATCGTCAGAGGAACAAAATGAGATTATCGAAAGCATGGATTGTCGCGGCGAAGGACTTCCGGATCTTCATGCAAAAGAAGAGCATCATCTATTCGATCGCCGGCTTTGAGCTATTTATCTCCATCGGCCTGCCGCTGATTATCAAATATGCCAACACAAGAAAAAACGGCTTCCCCGTGTCAGTGCTCCCCGGGTTGATCAACTCCTTTTCCTTCTGGTTCGTGATCGGCGCCGCCATGCTGCCGATGTCCATGGCCTCGTACAGCCTGATTGGAGAAAAGATCCAAAAAAGCCTGGAACCGTTGCTTGCGAGTCCGATAACTGATGACGAAATTCTGGCCGGCAAGGCCTTTTCAGCGTTCATCCCCGCAATTGCCACCAATTTCATTGGCGCTTTGATATTCATGCTGCTCGTTGACAAAATTACCTATAATAAGTTGACCTATCTGTATTTCCCGAACTGGAATATAGCCGTCACGCTGCTGCTGTTGGCGCCCCTGGTCAGCGTTCTCAGCATTGGCGTCAACGTGCTGATTTCTTCCAGATTCAATGACATCAGGGCGACGCAGCAAATGGGCGCCTTGATACTTCTGCCGCTGGGGGGCATATATGTCCTTTCGGAGATGAGAGTCATATCGCTCTCTGTCTCCAACCTGCTGATAATGGCGGCTGTTTTGACGGTCGTGGACATCGCGGTCTTCAGTTTGGTCAAAACAACATTTCAAAGGGAAGAGATACTGACGAGGTGGAAGTAAACTGTAACTTGGCGTCATTCCGCCGCACCGGAAGCAATGAAAAACCTGCAAGTTTCCGCCTTGCGCCCCGGGGGTGGCAACAACCGCAACACCCTGGCACGGAAACAGGATTTTGGCCAATTGCTTACTTTCTTTAGCCGGCCTGATGATTATCACGGACGGCCAGTTGCGCAATCGCCTCCTCGAAAGCTTCACTGCCGTGGACGCCCACGATCTTCTCCTCGCCGTTAATGAAGAAGGTGGGCACCGCGTGCACCCCGGCCGCACGGGCGGCGGCGTCCTGCTCGGCGACAGCGCTGGCGAACTCGCCGCTCTCGGTGCGCCGCTGCATCTCATCCGCGTCGATGCCGGCGTCAAGCGCAGCCTGACGCAGGACATCCCAGTCGCTGATGTCCCGGCTCTCGCCGTAATACTGGTGAAAGACGGCGCGGTGGAACTCGTCACCCCTCCCCACGCAGTTGGCGTATTCGGTGGCTTCCAGGGCCCGGCGTGAGTTGGGGATATGCGCGGAGAATCTGATAGGCAGGCCGGCTTCCTCAGCCCTGGCGCGCAGCCGCTGGCGGGCTTCCTCTCTCTCCGGGCCGGCCCGGTACCACAGCGACAGATCCTCGCCCTCCGGCGGCATGTCTGGCCGCAAGATAAACGGCTTCCATTCGATGACTGCTGCGGGGTGTTTTTCCTTTACATGGTCGGCCGCGACCTGACCGATGTAGCACCAGGGTCAGATATAATCAGAATAGATGGTTAACTTGATGTGCATGCCTGCCTCTGTCTTCCTGCTGCCAGTCCACTGTTAATATTTACCCGTTTTTTGATGTCAGCCATCCTCATTCTCCTTGCTGATCCAGAAATCTGAAAACCTCGCCAAGGAATTCATTCAGCTTCAAAACAAAAAATAGATGGCCACCATTGAACGTGACCATTTGTGAGCCCGTAATGCCGGACAGCATTTCCTCTGCAATCGAATATGGCGCCACCTTGTCCTTTCTCCCGTGCAAGATGATGGCAGGAGCCTTGATCCTGTTCAAGGCGGCAGTGCAATCAAACTTACGCGAGGCTTCAAGCTGCCGGGCCTTGGCAAAGCGCCGTTGCGGAAATTTGCTTTTCCAGACCGGGAAGTTTGAAACTGCGTTTAGGATTTGGAATCGAAAGCTGCCTGCGGCCCTGCAGCCTGTAGAAGTCAGGACCAGCTTCCTGACCATATCCGGATTTTGAAGGGCCAGGCTCAAAGCAACCCTGCCGCCCATCGAGATGCCAAGAATATCGGTCTTCCTGAAACCTGCCGCCTTCATCAGTGCAGCGGTATCTGCCGCCATCCCTTCAATAGAATACGCAACATCGGGCTGGTCACTGCGGCCCGCCCCCCGGTTATCAAAAGCCAGAACTTGATATTTCTGAGCCAACCCGTCAATCAGCTTGCCCCATTCAGAAATGTCTGTACTATAGCCAAGGATCAGCACCAGCGGCTCTCCATGACCGTGGATCTCATAATAGATATTGATTCCGTTAATTTTTTGTGTTGGCACTTGGAAAAATGTTCTTTGTGCTGCGAGGCGCTTGATTTTTCCTAGCGTGCTAAAAATACCTGAGCAATTTCGAAGCCGCCTGTTTCCGTCCAGTCAATAACAATAGCGCATGTGGTGCTCTTCTGGTTTTTTTCAATCCTGAAAATGGCGTAATAATCGGTAGTGGGTCAGTTTCAATCTAGCAGTCCTGTGATTTCTTCCAATGTCCAAACATGATCGGCGATGCCAGCGGCCATAGCGGGTGTCCGGGGATACGGATTCGCCAAAGTCTTGTGTGGCCGCGCGAAATTGTAGTACATGAAATGCAGACTGACAGCGTGTGCTAGATTCTCAACCTTCTTCGAGAAGCCATTAGTCAGCCTTGTGAACCGCCGCATTCCCATCCGCATTGTTAGGTTCTGGCGCTCAACATAAGAAGTCGAGATATGCGCTGAATCAGGATGGCCCCAAACTTTTTCTTTTTCAGCGCCGAGACACTTGGCGGGTGAGTAGCGCCGGTTTCCCTTCTGCTCCTCGACGCCGTAAATCTTCTTGATCATGGCATAGTCAACGTCACCCCTGAAACCCTTGTCCACGGCCTCTAGATAAAGCTTGAGGCCGTCAGTGGTCAGCTGCGGCCTGCCGGTTACCCGAGCGGCCATGTCTTTGACGAAGGCCGTTGCATCATCTGAGTTTCGTTCGCCGACTAGCCAAGAGGGAACAAGCTTTGTATCGGCATCGATTGCCGTCCAGGTCCAGACATCGCCATAACCGAACTGGCCCTGCTTATTCTCGGGGACGTTCTTGTCTTTGGAATAAACAAAGCACCAGATCTCATCGAACTGGAGCCGCTTGCAGGGCAGGTTCCGCATAATCTCATCTTGATACTCTGAACAGGCTTCGCCGAGATCAACGAGGAGCTTGGTAACAGTGTTCTTCGCTGCTCCGGTAATACGAACGGTGGCGCGGATGCTCATGCCTTCGACAAGGCAGGCTATGATCTTCGCTCTTTTCTCTATGCTTAACCGGTTCATACTGACCATTATACTTGAGCGGTCTGGCATTGTCAAGCATATTGGTCAGTTTAGATTGCTCGTAGGCGAAGTTTTGATTCAGTTTTTGAAGGAACAATATTGTATTTAAGTTGAGCTTCCTCTTTATCTAGAAATAACAATTTGCTTAGGTCACCCAAGCCATAACCGAGGTCATTTTGGTGCACTTCAATAATTTGTTTAAGCATTCGGGGCTCTTCGATTGGTACATCAAATTCGGCAGGTTCCCTCGTTCGATATCCAGACTTGCTCATTTTTGTCCATAAGTAACGCTTCATATCAGGAGAAATTTTACCGAGATCCCCAGCTCGTTTTAATAAAGCTGCCATTGACACTTTCCAGACTTGTTTCATAGTTCCAAGCTTCGCTAAGGTCACTTGGTCAAATTGAGGACGAATCTCTTTCTCGGGCATAAGAAACTCCGCAGCAAATTGAAACGCCTGGTCCTCCATATCGGGGTTTGGAAGGCGATGCAATACGGCGTGTCCAAGCTCATGTGCAAGAGTCATTCGCAGACGATCACCCAGAAGGCTATCATCAACAAAGAAAAGGTGTGGAAGCCCAGGGATATATCTACTTAACGCATCAATATTTACACAATCGAATTTACAAGGAATGACTAACCCGCCAGCTGCTTCAATCGAATTAACAACGGTTTGTACCGGGCCAGGAGGTAGATTCCATGTAGCTCGAACTGCGCGAGCAACGTCGGAAACCGACCAACGGCGTTCCTCCAAATCAATGCGGGGGATGTTGTCTTTTTCGATGTCGATTGCTCTTAGCAAGCGCTCAATGTGAATTATCCTAATATTGATTTCCGCATGAATCTGGCGCAACTTGCGGGCTGGGGTTGACTGAAGCTTCCTGTGGAAAAACTCACTTGTCCCTGGTCCAAAAACCGAATTTTTGAGTGAGAAAAATTCAGGAGGGTAACAAAGAACCGCTGATAATTTTCGGCGGATGTCTTCATCAGCGGATGTCAAGCCGCTTTCAATCTTTGAAAGGCGACCTTGGTAGAGACCAAGAAGCTTGGCAGCTTGGCTTTGTAGTAAGCCCCGCGATTCTCTTGCGAGAGTCACCATTTCATGGTTGACAGGTGGCAATTCTTTAGCTGGCTGTTCCGACATCTGATTTCTCCTCGGCATGTTCTACCTCTTCGCGCTTGGGTCTTGCTAAAACGTCGTTGGGGGGTTCGGTTGGAGCCAGCGAATCCTCTATAACAATTCCATCTGAGTAGGCTTCACCGCCGAACAATTCTATATGCCAGTGGTTGCGCTCATCATCTGGGCAACGAAGAAAAACACCGTAGTTGGTTTCTACGTCATTATTGAACTTATAACCAAGGTCAAGACTTGTCGGAGATCCCATCCCCGGTAAGCTTGGGTACTGTTGATCCACGAAATCCAAAACAAACTGGGTTTGTATATTGCTGGAGAGAAGATTCTTGTTTAATTTTTTCACGCGAATCACGAAATTACCGACGAGCATCAAGTACCGACCATGAATGTAAATGAATGTGACATCTGGGTCACCATCAAATTCCGCCAAAAGTTTATTCACTATCATGTCGTTACGAATTGAAGAGTTGCTTCTTTTCGTTGTGACGGTCCTCAGTAATGCATAACCAAGATGGTACTCATTAAGAGCTTCATCTACACACCGATACATACGATCCAAATAAGGCTGTAATTCTTGCCTTGCTTCTTCTTCACCGCGAAACATTTTTGCTCCCAAGATCGCCAACAGAATCGAGATCAAGGCTATATCATCCATTAGCAAAAAGCAAGCAAATTATTCCCAAATTATTCCTTGGGAGATTTCCACCGCGCTTGAGCAGCCTTTTTAGCTATTTCCCGCCGCCTCTCAGGGGACAATTTCTCCGCACGAGCCTTGCCCCCTTTAAGCCCACCCTTTCGCCCCAGTTCGACCGCTGCCGGGTTCTTCTCCGGTTCCGGTTCGACCTCAGGCTTTTCTTCCTCGGTCGCCTCAGATACGATTTGAGAGGCCAGGATATTGAGATCGCGGGCTTTCTTCTTCTTTCTTAAGCGGTCAGGCATACGTTAATGATACCACACGGCGTGATTATCTAACCGGATAAAATGATTTCAAACTGACCCACTACCTAATAATCTATCGAGACGTGTAGCGGGCGGCATGACCCGTCGACCCTGTTTGGCCTCATCAATAAATCCAAAAATAGCTTAACAAAGCCATTTTTGGTGTTAAAGGCGGTGGTGGAGGATAGGGGATTCGAACCCCTGGCCTTTTGGCTGCCAGCCAAACGCTCTCCCAGCTGAGCTAATCCCCCATGGTCGCGGAGCAGCATCAGAAACCTTGTGCGCTTTCCGATTATAAAAGCCGCCAGCAGCCTGGCGCAAGCGGCGGCCTGAAAGAATTGTTCTTGCTGGCTTGGTGCCTGACGGCAGATTCAAACTGATTTCACCAGTCCGTGAAACCTCGTCGATTTGCCTGCCTTGACCGTCGCGCCGTCCAGCCGGCTGAAGGGAACTGTCTCTGAGTCAATCTGCCGGCCGGCGATAGATACGCCGCCCTGCTTGATACGGCGCCGGGCTTCGCTGCGGGTGAGGCCAAACCAGCGCTCAAGCAGCTTGGGAAGATAGGCCTGGCCGCCCTCATCATCTGAGGGTTCGAGCAGGCACTCAACCAGGCCGGCGCCGGCGGTCAGCTTCTTTTCCCGGAAAATCTCATTGAAATGCCGCTCGGCGGCTGCTGCTGCCTCTTTTCCGTGGAAGCGCGCCGCCAACTCCCGGGCCAGCGCCGCCTTTTGATCGCGCGGGTGCAGCGTGCCATCGTCCATTCCCTGCCTGATTTTCTCTATCTCGACAGTGCTGCGCAAAGTTAATAGTTGATAATAGGTCAGCATTGCCGCATCGGGGATGCTCATGATCTTGCCGAACATCTCCTCTGCGGACTCGGTGACGCCGATGTAGTTGCCCACAGACTTGCTCATCCGCTCGGCGCCGTCGGTGCCAGGAAGAATCTCGTTTGTCAAAACAGTCTGTGGCGCCTGGCCGTAGTACTCCTGCACTGCGCGGCCCATCAGCATGTTGAACTTCTGATCGGTGCCGCCCAGCTCGACATCGGCTTTGACGGCGACAGAGTCGTAGCCCTGCAGCAGCGGGTAGAGGAACTCGAGCATGGAAATGGGCTGGCCGGCGGCGTAGCGCTTTTCAAAATCATCGCGCTCCAGCATGCGCGCCACTGTTGCCGCCGCCATCAGCCGGAAGATGTCTTCCAGTTGCAGGGGGGCCAGCCACTCGCTGTTGCGGCGCAGCTCCAGCCGGGCGGGATCCTGGTCAAGCACTTTCCACGCCTGTTCCTGGTAAGTGCGGGCGTTGGCCTCAATCGCCTCCGCCGTCAGCTGCGGCCTGGTTTTGGAGACGCCGCTGGGGTCACCAATCCTGGCAGTATAATCACCGATGATGAGCACGGCCCGGTGGCCTGCGTCCTGGAACTGGCGCAGCTTGGTGAGCACGACTGTGTGGCCCAGGTGGATATCGGGCGCCGTGGGATCAACGCCGAGCTTAACCCGCAACTGGCGGCCATTCTTTTTAGCGTCATTCAGCTTTTCGCCAAGGCTGCCTTGCGGGAGAACCTCCACACAGCCTTTGGTGAGGGCGGTGATTATCTGGTCATCAGCCGGCATGACGGTTAGGCAAACAAAGTCCGCTATTTCTTCTTGGTTCTGCTGACACGAATAAAACCGGAGCAGGGAATAATCTCGATGTCTTTCTTCTCCAGTTCGTCCACAAACAGGTTCATGCCGATGGAATCGCTGGCGTCATGGCCGGCGATGACAACATTTAAGTTGCTTTTTTCGGCTTCCTCTCTGTTTTTTTCACTGATATGCATGCCGACCAGAGTGCCGACGCCGGCATCAGCCAGCTTGGAAATTGCCTCCGCCGGGCCGCCGGTGCCGCCGGTCATGTCAACCATGATCTTGCCCGCCCGCCGTTTGTCCTTGCCGACGACAATCGCGGGGCCGGCATTTTCGCGCGCAGCGCACCTGTATTCGGGGAAACTCTTAAGCTCCTTGACAACGTCTTCCAGGGTGAGGCCATCGCCTTTGCGGTCAAAGTGCTTCTGCAAGTGGGCATTGACCAGGTTATCACAGGGAGTGTGCACACACATGAACGGGATGTCAAGCAGGCGGGCGGCATCGACGGAACGCTGATGGTTGAGCGGCAGCACGCCCCGCATCACTTCCGCCTGGCGCACCGCCAGGATCGCCTCGCCAATGTTAATGGGCACGCCTTCCGTATGCCAGATATCGGCCTGGACGCCCATGACGTCGGCCAGCGCCGCCAGGCTTTTTCCTTCCGGGTGGTGCGCCATGACCAGGTCGATCTTTCTGCCCCGCCCTTTCAGCCTGTCGGCCAGCAGCAGTTCCTGGGTCTCCATGTCGACGCCGGCAAAAATCGATTTTACTTCGGTTTTAGGGTCGCCATTTAGCACGCGCGTATCGGCAAACGGATTTACCAGCCGGTCGGAGTCATAGTCTTCCTTGTCCGGGCCGCTGAGCTTGTCAAGCGCCTGCCGCTCTTTCTTCAGCAGTGCCTCCACCGCGCGCTTCCCGCGTGGATCAGCCTTGATTCCCGCAGAAATTGCCAAATCGTAGATTTCTTCCAGTTTCATTTGCCCGCTCCTTTCGCCGCCAAATTTCGTGACAAAGACCTGCTGCCGGCGGCGCAATAGCGCCACTGGCGGCCGGTGCTGGCGCTGATGCCGATTCTTGGTGTTGTAACAATTTTAGGTTTATGCC
Source organism: Actinomycetes bacterium (assembly GCA_021790115.1). Lineage (GTDB taxonomy): Bacteria > Actinomycetota > Thermoleophilia > BMS3ABIN01 > BMS3ABIN01 > JACWAD01. Next base: position 21,876 of record JAJYIM010000021.1, read on the forward strand.
AACAATCCTCGCGTGCATAAACCATGAGACGCCCGTGAAAAACCGGCATGCCGTAATGTGATTGATTTACCGCTAGCGCCTGGGCGATCTTTCCGGGGCCATTGCACAGTTGCCCGATCACATTTACCGGCGCCCGCCGCGGGCCGCATCGCCTCAATTCCGTCGGTGGGCTCCAGAGCCCTGATCAGCACCGCGGCCGGGTGTCCCTCTTGCCGGCAAACAATATTGAGGAGATGGTGCATGCCGTATGAGAAGTATACATAGGCCCTGCCCGGCGGCCCAAACATCACCTGGTTGCGCCCAGTCATTCCCCGGCTGGCGTGGCAGGCAGGGTCGTCGCGGTCATACGCTTCGGTTTCGACAATGATGCCGCCCACACCTTCGTGCAGAAGCTTGCAGCCAATAAGATCGCGGGCGACCTGGCGAACGTCCCGGGCATAGAAAGATTCAGGCAGCACGGGCGAAGCGGTCATGGCCGCAGCGATTCAGCCGCCCGCCTCATTTCCTCGAGGCGCTTAGCCGCCAGCTTGAGCTGGGCCGCCACCAGCGCCGGGCCGGTGCCACCCTCGCTTGCTTTGCGCTTAAGAGAAGCCTCCAGGTCAATAACCTCGTAAAAGGCGTCGTCAAACTGCGTCGCTTCTGCCTTCAGCTCATCAAGCGTCAAATCTCGCAAATGTTTTTTTTCATCGATGCATTTGCGCACCAGCCTGCCGACTATCCGGTGGGCGTCCCGGAAAGGCACGCCCTTGGCGGCCAGGTAATCGGCGATGTCCGCCGCCAGGGCAAAGCTTTCCTCGGCGGCGGCCCGCATCCGCCCGGCATTAAACTCAAGCGTGTCAACCATCGCCGCCGTCAGCGGAATCGTCACGAGCAAAATATCAACGGTGTCAAACACGTACAGTTTATCTTCCTGCATGTCCTTGTTGTATGAGAGCGGCAGGCCGCCCAGCAGCGATGTCAATCCCTGTTGGCTGGCTGCCACGCGGACGGCCTTGGCCCTGAGCAACTCGCATGCGTCCGGATTCTTTTTTTGCGGCATGATGCTTGATCCTGATGTGAACGCATCGGCGATCTCAACAAAGTCAAATTCCTGGCTGGACCAGATAATTAGTTCGGCCGCCAGCCGTGACAGGTGCATGCTTAAATTTGAAGCCGCCGCCAGGTAATCAAGGGCGAAGTCCCGGTTGGAAACATCGTCAACCGAGTTGGCGCCAGGCCGCTCAAAACCCAGCTCAAGGGCGACATCGCCCCGTTTGACCGGATAATTGACTCCTGCCAGGGCGCCGGCGCCCAAGGGCATTGACAGCGTGGAGTCCAGCACCCGCCGCAAGCGGGTAAAGTCGCGCGAGAACATCTCAAAATAAGCAAGCAGATGATGAGACAGCAGCACGGGCTGGGCCCGCTGTAAATGGGTATAGCCCGGCAGAATCACACCGGTGGCTGCGGCTGACTGGCCGTGAACCGCTTTCAGCAATAGAGCCAGGTCGCATAAGTGCTGGCGGCACTGTTCACGGATAAACAATGCCAGGTCAGTGGCTACCTGGTCGTTGCGGCTCCGGGCCGTGTGCAGCTTTTTGCCAGTGTCGCCGATTTTATCGATCAGCCGCTTCTCAATCGCGGTGTGGATATCCTCATCCTCAAGGTTAATAGCAAATTCGCCCTGCGCCATCTCTGCCATTATCTGTCCGAGGCCCGTCTTGATCTCGTCAAACTCTGCCGTGGTGAGCACGCCGATAGCGGCAAGCATGCACGCATGCGCAATCGAGCCCTGGATGTCATAGGGCGCCAGCCGCCAGTCGTAAGTTATGGAAGCATTTAGCTGCTGAAAAAGCTCGTGCGGCGGCGTTTCAAACCGCCCCGACCAGAAGTAATTATTTTTTTCTTCATTCACCCTAGGCCCACGTTTTTAAAATGATCACATGACTTGTCGATGACTTGTGGTTAATTTTTGGTTTTCCAAAAGCTAATATCCGCGATCCAAGGTCCGTTTTTTTGCCCAGACCTGGAGCGGCAGGCCGTAAAGCTCGCAAAAGCCCCGGGCGGCGCCGTGGCTGAACGCGTCCTGGCCGCCGTATGTGGCCAGCCCGTAATCATACAGCGAATAGGAGGACTTGCGCCCGCTGACCCTGCAGGCGCCCTTGAAAAACTGCAGCCGGACAGAGCCGGTCACCCGCTGTTGCGTTTCTTCCATAAACGCTCTGAGGGCGTCCATCAGCGGATCAAACCAGCCGCCGTTGTAGGCCATGTCCGTGAACTTTTGCTCCGCCAGCCTCTTGAAGTGGGAGAGCTCGCGCGGCAGGACCAGGTCTTCCAGCTCCCGGTGCGCCATGATCAACGCCAGGGCGCCGGGCGCCTCGTAAACCTCGCGGGACTTGATGCCGACAAGGCGGTTTTCCACCATGTCAATGCGGCCGAAACCATGTTTTCCCCCGGTTTTATCAATTTCATTCAGTAAATCAACCAGCGGCATCTCTTCACCGCCGGCAGCCACCGGCTCGCCGGACACGAACTCGATTTCCATCGTTGCCGCCTGATCCGGAGCCGCGGTGGGGGAGACGGTGACTGCAAAAGCATCCTCGGGCGGATCCTGCCACGGGTCTTCCAGAGGGCCACATTCGATCGCCCGGCCCCAAAGGTTTTCGTCAATGCTGTAAGGAGCCCCGCTGGTCGAAGCAACGGGAATATTGTGGGCGGCTGCGTAGCCGACAGCTTCCTCCCTAGTCATGCCCCATTCCCGCGCCGGCGCCAGAATTTCCAGCGAGGGATCCAGGGCGCGCAGGCCCAGCTCGAAACGGACCTGGTCGTTGCCCTTGGCGGTGCAGCCATGCGCCACTGCGCCGGCGCCAGACTTATGGGCGACTTGCACCAGCAGCTTGCAGATAAGCGGCCGCGACAGGGCGCTGACGAGCGGATATTTTTCTTCATAGAGCGCGTTTGCCATTAGCGCCGGCAGCACAAAATCATGGGCAAAATCTTCTTTTGCGTCAACAACTATCGCCTCGGCGGCGCCGATGGCGAGCGCCTTCTTCCGGAGTTTCTCCAGGCCGGCGGCGCGGCCGGCATCGACAAGGACGGTGATTGTCTCCAGGCCGTATTTTTCTTTCAGCCAAGCAATCATCACCGAGGTATCAAGCCCGCCCGAGTAAGCAAGAACCACTTTTTTATTTTTAACTTTGTTCATCCTTCACCTAATATTCAGAGTTCGTCATCCGCCGCCGGCGGCTTCAGCCAGGTAGCGAGCCATTTTTTTTGACCTGGCTGCATCCGCAAGCACTATCAGCACCGTGTCGTCCCCTGCCACCGTCCCGATGATATCCGGGTGGTCCTGCTCGTCAAGGGCGCGCCCGACGTTGGGAGCTGTGCCCGGCTGCGAGCGGACCACAACCAAGTTTTGGGCTTCCTGCCAACTGGCGCCCGACTCCCTCAGCGCGCGGGCCAGCGCCGCGCGCGGACTGCGCCGCTCGCTGGACTGCCTGATCTCAAAACGGGACCCGCCTCTGCGGCCGGGGACTTTTTGCACGCCCAGCTCCCGCAGGTCACGCGACACCGTTGCCTGTGTGACCCGGCAACCAAGCTTCCCCAGCGCCGCCACCAGTTGCTGCTGGGTGGAGAGGCGCTCCTGCCTTACCAATGTCTCAAGCAGCTGCTGGCGCTCACGCTTGCGCATCGCCCATCAGCAGCCTTAAGAGTTCCTTTTGCGCATGCAGCCGGTTTTCCGCCTGTTTAAACACAATTGACTGGGGAGCGTCCATCACTGCGGCTGAGATTTCCTCCCCGCGGTGCGCCGGCAGGCAGTGCATCACCCGGCATGACGGCTTGGCCAAGGAAAGCAACCGCTCGTTTATCTGATAAGGCTGGAGGCGGATTTTTTTCTCCGGCACTTTTTGCTGGCCCATGCTGAACCAGACATCGGTATAAAGGAAATCAGCGCCGGCGGCGGCCGGTTCCGGATCAGTCGCCGTCTCAACCGTGGCGCCGCTGGCTGCCGCCAGTGCTTTTGCTTCTGCCAGGGCCCAGTCGGGGCAGGCCAGATCTTCCGGCGTGCAAATCACCACATGTGCCCCCACGAGGGCGCAGATGTTCATTAGCGAAACAGCCACATTATTGCCATCGCCAAGATAAACCAGCTTGACGGCCGAAAGGTCGGCATGAAGCTCGGAAATTGTCATCAGGTCCGCGAGCGCCTGGCAGGGATGGCGCTCATCCGTGAGGCCGTTTATCACCGGCACGCTGGCGGCGGCGGCAAACGCTTCCAGGTCCCGCTGACTGAAAGTGCGGATGACCACGCCACTTAAGTAGCCTGACAAGATTCGGGCCGTGTCTTCTATTGTCTCTCCCCGCCCCAGCTGCAACTCGCTCTCGCTCAGGAACAGGCAGTGGCCGCCCAAATGATGCGCGGCCACGGTGAAGGAAACGCGGGTGCGCGTCGAGGGCTTTGAAAAAATGAGTCCCAGGCTTTTGCCTGAAAGCGCACCGGACTGCTTTCCCTTACTGGCCTTGGCGGCCTCTATCAGGGAGAGGATTTCTTCCCGGTCAAGATCGGCTACTTTTAAGAAATGACGCGGCATTTAATGCGCCTTCAAAGCGGTTCTAAGGAATTCGACCACCTGTTCAATCATCCTCTCTTCTACAATTAGTGGTGGCAGGAAGCGGATTGTTTGCTCGGACGTATTGTTCAAAATGATCCGCTGCTTAAGAGCCCGCGCTACGATCTCGCCGGCGTGGGGACGGGGCAGGTCAACCGCCAGCATCAGGCCCATGCCCCGGACGCCTTCCGTCAGCCCGGCGTCCGCGAGCGCCTGCAGTTGCCGGCGCATGTACTCGCCGCGGCTGCATACCTTTTCCATGAATCCCGCCGCCAGCAGCTCTGTTAGCACAGCTACCCCCGCCGCGCAGGGCACGGGACCGCCGCCAAACGTGGAGGCGTGCATGCCCGGCGTCAGCACATCGGCATAAGCGGGCGCCGCCACAACCGCGCCGATCGGCAGCGCCCCGCCCAGGCTTTTAGCCAATGTCATGACATCTGGTATAACATGGCCATGCTGGTAGGCAAATAACTTGCCGGTGCGGCCCAGCCCGGTCTGAACCTCATCGAAAATCAGCAAGGCTTCGTGCTTTTCAGTCAGCTCCCGCGCCACCTGCAAAAACTCAGGCGTGAGCACATGCACGCCGCCCTCGCCCTGAACCGGCTCCACCATCAGGGCGCAAACACTGTCGTTCATTGCCGCCGCCAGGGCGGCGTCGTCGTTTGCCGGCACGTAGGTAAAGCCTGGCAGCAGCGGCTTGAAGGGGGCCTGCTTCGCCGGCTGCGCCGTTGCCGTCAGGGTCGCCATGGTGCGGCCGTGGAAACCGCCTTCAAGAGTGATGATCCGGTGCTTGCCCTCGCCGGCAAGGTCGCGGCCGTGCTTGCGCGCCAGCTTGATGGCGCATTCGTTGGCCTCGGCGCCGCTGTTGGCAAAAAATACCTTGCCGCCCAGGCTGTTTTCCGAGAGCAGCCGCGCCAGCGCCGCTCCGGGCTCCGTGTAATACAGGTTGCAGGTGTGAATCAGCTCCCCGGCCTGTTCCCGGATGGCCTTGACCACGGCGGGATGGCAATGGCCCAGGTTGTTTATTGACAAGCCTGAAGTAAAATCAAGATAAGCGTTGCCCTGGGCGTCATAAAGATAACAACCATGCCCGCGCACAAATGCCACCGGCTGGCGGGAGTAAGTTGGCATCACGTATTGTCCGTATTGTTGAAAAATATCCGTCATATCAACCCGGCCGATCGCCGCATTGTCATCCCGGGGACGGCTGAAAATGCTTCCTTTGTCAGGATGAAAGCTCTGCGCTTTTTTCACCCTCCACTTTCGTCCCAATTCCCTCCCGGGTGAATATTTCCAGCAGCACCGCGTGCGGCACCCGGCCATCGATGATGTGGGCGCTGGCGACGCCGCCGGCAAGCGCTTTGATGACTGCCTTTAGTTTGGGAATCATGCCTTGGGAAGCTGCGCCCGCGGCCATCATCCGCTCCAGCTCGGCGGTGGAACACTGGGAAATCAGGGAATCCCGGCTGCCGGCATCGGCGTATATCCCTTCCACATCCGTGAGGAAGATTGCTTTTTCGGCGCCGAGCGCAACCGCCAGGTCCGCCGCCACCTCATCGGCATTGATGTTATAGCTGGCGCCGCTGTCATCGGTGCCTACCGAGGCCACCACGGGGACGAAGCCGCCGCCCAGGCTCTCCAGCACCGCCGTGTTAATTTTGGTAACCCGGCCCACCCGCCCCAGATCGACCTCATTTCCGGCCTCATCCCGGACGGTGCGCTTTTGAGCTAGGATAAGCCGGCCGTCGTCCCCTGCCAGCCCCACCGCCGGCACTCCGTGGCGGTTTATCAGGGACACTACTTCCTTGTTCACCTTGCCCACCAGAACCATCTTGGCCAGCTCCATTGTCGCGTCGTCGGTGACCCGCAAGCCCTGGACGAACTTGACATCCAGAGCCAGCTTTTCCATGTATTTGCTGATATCGGGGCCGCCGCCATGGACAATCACCGGATTCATGCCAACATACTTAAGCAAGGCGACATCAGTGGCGAAGCCTTCCTTGAGCCCGCTGCTTTTCATGGCGCTGCCGCCATACTTGATCACCAGCGTCTTGCCAGTAAACTGCCTGATATAAGGCAGCGCCTCCAGCAAGATGCTGACCCGTTTTTGGTGATGTTCCATAAAATCTTTAGTTTCCAGGTTCAAGCCTCTGGTTCCCAGCTGAACCGGCAACTGGGGACTTTTCAGGAAGTATACTCCGCATTCAGTGTCACATAATCATGCGTCAGGTCGGAGAAATAAACCGTTTGCGCCGACGATCCCCGGTGCAAAACCATCGCCACCGAGATTTCCGCCTGCGACATGATCTGCGCCAGCCGCTTCTGATTGATTGATTCTGCCACGGCTTCTCCTGCACGCGCCAGGCAGGTATCTTCATAAAAAATATCCGCCTTAAGCTCCGGGGCGCCCGCCAGGGCGGCTCCGGCAGAGGCCATGATCCGGCCCCAGTTTGCGTCGCCGCCATAAAACGCCGTCCTGACAAGCGGCGAGCCGGCCACCGAGCGGGCAACCCGGTCCGCCTCCTCCTGCGAGGCGGCGCCTGTTACCCGGAACTCTACTAATTTGCTTGCTCCTTCCCCGTCCGCCACCATTTTCAGCGCCAGGCTCTTGCAGACCGCTGCTACTGCTTCGGCGAACAGCGCGGCGTCACGGCTGTCCTGTCTCAACTGGACGCCGCTTTCGCCGTTTGCCAGCAGAAAGACGCAATCGTTCGTGCTCATGTCCCCGTCGACGCTGATGCTGTTAAATGACGAAGCAGCCGCCCGGCCGAGAACCTCCTTGAGCAGCTCCGGCGCGGCGCCGGCGTCCGTTGTCATAAATGCCAGCATCGTGGCCATGTTTGGCGCAATCATGCCCGCGCCTTTGGCGCAAGCGCCGATGCGCACTTCCCCGGCGGGAAGCTTCACCGCCACTGCCCCTTGCTTATCAAGCCGGTCCGTGGTTTTGATCGCCTCGGCAAATGCCGCCCCGCCACTTTCTGACAACGCCGCCGCCGCCGTGGCAATGCCGCTGCTTACCAGGTTCATGTCCAGCTGCATGCCGATAACGCCGGTGGAAGCCACCGCCATGCCGGCGGGCGGGAGGCCGCAAAGACCGGCAGCCTGGCTGGTCATCTCCCCGGCTGCGTCCAGACCGCGGCCGCCAGTGCAGGCATTGGCCGTGCCGCTGTTGGCCACTATGCCCTGGATGGCGCCGGATTGGGCTTTCTGGCGGCAAATCCGGATTGGCGCCGCCGCCGCTGCATTAGGCGTATAAAGCTCGGCCGACGCGCAGGGAGCTTTGGAAACCAGCAGCCCCAAATCCGGCTTGCCTGTTCTCTTCAGCCCGCATGATACGCCGGCGGCCATAAACCCGGAGGGGGCCGTCAACGAGCCCGGCTGCTCTGTTATGTGGCCGGGCATTTTTACAAACCTTGAGCCAAATAAATTCTTCGCCATCACGAGTAATCCTTAATTCAACCGGATGCATGCTGTGCGGCGCGGATTGCCTTCACCAGCAAGTCAACAGGTGGTGCATTAACAAGCCGCCCGGACTTGTCGGTATACATGCGTCAGGTGATGCCCGGCGCTCCCCCCTCGCCAATATCGTTGCCGTTAATCCGCACTGTGGGCGAGCCCTGCAAACCAAGCTTGAGCGCCCTTGGTTCATTAACCTCAAGGTAGGCAACGTTGGCGGCTGCGCCTGTTTGCGCCAGGGCCATCCCGATATTTTCCTTAAGCTGCTTTAGCGAAGCACAGCCGGGGGAGACAAAAACTTCAATTTTTAAAGGTGCGCTCATGAGATAATTTATACAACATGAATGCATTAATTGCAAATTAAATGCAAAAAATATATTTAATGCATTTTTATTGAATAATTAAGGGGACATCACCGAAAAGGAGCGGATCATAATTCGGGCGGCATCATTATTCGCATCCCCTGACTAATAGTCAGGCAGACCCCCTGGGCGAGTAGGAAGTCGCGGGGATTATTTCGCGGGGACGTGACTGTTCATATCCCCGCATTATTAGCAAACCGCCTCGAGCAAGGCGGCTTTCTTCATGGCTATTGGCAAACGATGGCGGCAATTGGAGAATCCTTGAAGATTTCTATAAAATTGCTTTCTAATTCATGGCCGAACTTGATTGCGGGATGTTGATACGATGCGGGATGTTGAAGTGAGCTTCGAAGAAACAGCAATGAAGTCAGATGATGTGGTCTCACGGGCGCCCGGTGAGAAAAAGCCCAAGTTATTGGAGCAGATGCGGACGGCTTTGCGTGCCCGTCATTACAGCAGGAAGACCGAACAGAGCTACTGCCAGTGGGTCAGGCGGTTCATTCATTTCCACGGCCTTCGGCACCCGGCTGAAATGGCTGAACCGGAGGTCAATGAATTCCTGACTTACCTGGCAATTGACAGGAAGGTCAGCGCTTCCACGCAGAACCAGGCGCTTTGTGCGCTCCTCTTTCTGTATCGCCATGTTCTGGGCCGCGAGCTCGGGCATCTCGGCGACGTGATCCGCGCCAGAAAACCCAAGCGCTTGCCTGTCGTTATGACGCGCGATGAGGTGAAGGTGGTTTTGCAGAACTTGTCCGGCGACAAGTGGCTGGTGGCTTCTCTCCTGTACGGCGCCGGTCTTCGTCTCATGGAATCATTACGGCTGCGGATCCAGGATATTGATTTCGACCGAAATGAGATAATGGTTCGGGACGGCAAGGGCGCCAAGGATCGAATTACGATGCTGCCCGGGTCACTGAAATCGCCGTTGCGTGACCACTTGCGGAAGGTCAAGGAAATACATCAACAGGACCTTGCCGAAGGCTGGGGCCGCGTTCAAATGCCGATGGCTCTTGACCGTAAGTATCCTAATGCCCCCGTGGACTGGCGCTGGCAATGGGTATTTCCGCAGGAACATCGCTGGAAGAATCACAGGACCGGTGAACAGGGCCGCCATCACATAGATGAATCGCTGGTTCAAAAAGCCGTAAGCAGGGCGGTGACAAGCTCTGGATTCACCAAGCGAGCCACTTGTCACACATTCCGTCACTCGTTTGCGACACATCTGCTTGAGGGTGGCTATGATATCCGCACGGTGCAGGAGCTTCTGGGCCACAAGGATGTAAAGACGACAATGATTTATACGCATGTCCTCAACCGCGGGCCCGCCGGAGTCCGCAGTCCAATCGATGGACTTTGATACAGCTGGGGATTATTATTAGGGTCCGGATAACACGCAAAGGCAAGTTTCTTCTGGATGAAGAGAAGCATGATTGCAGGGCAGTCATGTCATGAAGCCAAGTTACATTATATGGACTCGTTAGACCAGACAGCGTGTTATCTGGAACTGTATAAACATTGTTGGGCAGCGGTAGCAAAGGAGCAGCCCTAATGCATGCAACCAGAAAGACGTATCTCTCAGCCGCAGGGAAAGATTGGCTACTTCCCTTCTATGATCCGTTCACCAAACTGTTGGGGGTCGAAACAGTCCACAGCAAGCTCATCCGTCAAGCTGCCATCAGCTCTGGCCACCGTGTCCTTGAAATCGGTTGTGGGACAGGCAACTTGGCTATCCTTGCCAAGAGGCTGAGTCCCGCTGCTGAAGTGGCTGGGACCGATCCTGATCCGAAAGCCTTGGCGCGCGCTCGGCAAAAGGCCCAGCGACGTGGGGCCGCCCTGCAATTCGATCCCGGCTTTGCGGAGGAGTTGCCGTATCCCGACGCGTCGTTCGACCGGGTCTTATCTGCCTTCATGCTTCACCATGTCAAGCCCGAGGGGAAACCACTGGCCCTGCGGCAAGCCTTTCGTGTCCTCAAGCCAGGAGGCTCCTTGCACCTCGTCGATTTCGAAGAGGGACAACACCGCGCGGGCGGCCTTCACGGATTCATTGCCAGCATCGTCCACTCACGGCATGGATCGAGTCCCCAACACATCGTCCTTGGTCTCATACAGGGTGCTGGTTTCAAAGACAGTCAGGAGGTGGCTCACGAAACCACTATCATGGGGCGAATCGTGTACTACAAGGCCATTCGGCCTCCGTCTTGATCACCCACCGCTGCCTAACCCTGGCTTGCAGGCGGCGCGCTGCGCGCGGGCAACGTGCCGCCCGCGCTGGCGTCCCCTCGCCGCTGACGCGGCTCGGCGCGCCTGAAGCCTGTCGATCTGTGTGACATAGGGAGAGCGCGTGGGAGACAGCAGGCCCTTTCGTGTCATGGGGCTAGTCAGCACCGTTGCAGCAGCAGCCGTGGCGAGTTTGCTTGCGGTGGGGGTGGCTGGACCTGCTGTCGCGCTGCCGGGTCTCGGCCTGAGGAACTGGCTCGTAGTGCTCTTTTCCGTCAATGTCGGGCTGTCCGGCGTCTCCTTCGGTGCGCTGCGGCAATTGAATCCCCTGGACCTCGCTGTGCTTATCCTGGCTGCCGTCGCCTTCGCTGGGTTCTGGCCCGGTCCGCGGAAGCCACACCGGGGCTGGATGGCGGCGACTATCGCCCTTCCGCTCGTCGGTGTCGGGGTGCTCCTGGTCACCGGTCTTTGGGGCCGCTCCGGCCTCATGAGCGCGGCGATTGTGATGTCATTCCTCCTGCTCGGCTCCCGGATGTGGCTTGGCGTAACGGGCATCGCGGCAAACGCTCTGCTCCTGGTTGGGGACTTCGGTACGACCGGATCGCGATCTCTCGTCATGGCTTTGCTGCTCGGTGTCGCATACGCGCTGCTTGTCGTCTGGTTCGTGGGCCTTGCCCTCGCGCTGCGATCGCGGAGTAAGAGGTGATGCGCCAAACGTTAGGCATCGCACTCCGGCTGGGGCTATAAGAAACATCCCCCAGACACTAGTCATTGCTAAACATTGCAATTAGCGGAATAATATTCCATAATTGCAAGGATGATTAAGCGTAGACTTCTATCAACCCTGAAACAGCGGCTTCAGGAAGTACCGGCCGTGGTATTGCTGGGTCCGCGTCAGGTGGGTAAGACCACGCTGGCGCTGGCGGTTGCTGAGCAGGAGGATGCGGTTTACCTGGATCTGGAGTCCGAACAGGACCGCGCCAAGCTGGCCGAACCCGAGCTGTATCTTGCCGATCACCTGGGCCGGCTGGTGATCCTGGATGAGGTCCATCGTGCCCCAGGTCTCTTTCCCGTGCTGCGCGGCATGATCGACCGTTCCCGCAGGGCCGGGAAACGGCATGGCCAGTACCTGCTGCTGGGTTCGGCGTCTCTGGATCTGCTCAAACAGTCCGGAGAGACGCTGGCCGGGCGTGTCAGCTATCTTGAGCTTTCTCCTTTCGATGTCCTCGAGGTGGGGGAAGAGGGAGCTGGGGCGTCACGTGACCGGCTGTGGCTGCGCGGCGGATTTCCCGAGAGCCTGCTCGCGCCCGGCGAGCCCCAGAGCCTTCGCTGGCGGCAGGATTTTATCCGCACCTACCTGGAGCGGGACATCCCCCAGTTTGGGCCGCGTATAGCGGCCGAGACGCTGCGCCGTTTCTGGGCCATGCTTGCCCACAATCAGGGTGGGCAGCTGAATATCGCCCAGCTGGCCCGCAACCTGGGGGTCGATGCCAAGACCGCCGCCTCTTACATCGATCTTCTCACCGACCTGCTTCTGGTGCGCAGGCTTCCATCCTGGCGCGCAAACGTTGGCAAGCGGCTGGTAAAGTCGCCCAGGGTGTATGTGCGCGACAGTGGCTTGGTCCACGCCCTGCTGGCCGTCGGCGACATGGAGACGCTGCTTTCACACCCGGTGCTGGGGGCAAGCTGGGAAGGTTATGTAATTGAGAATCTGTTTGCTGTTGCGCCTGATGGCGCAGAGGGGCATTTCTACCGGGCCAGCGGCGGCACCGAGATCGACCTTCTGCTTGGTTTCCCCGATGAGAGCATGTGGGCGATCGAGATCAAACGCAGCCTCTCGCCGCGCCCTGAGCGCGGGTTTCATTCAGCGTGCTCTGATTTAAAGCCAGCGCGCAAGTTCGTGGTTTACCCCGGCGCCGAAACGTACCCCCTTAGCAACGATGTTCAGGCCATCCCGCTTTCCGGACTTGCCGGGCTTCTTACTGCTGAAGATTTTTCGTAGTCCAATCGATGGACTTTGATACAGCTGGGGATTATTATTAGGGTCCGGATAACACGCAAAGGCAAGTTTCTTCTGGATGAAGAGAAGCATGATTGCGGGGCAGTCATGTCATGAAGCCAAGTTACATTATATGGATTTGTTAGACCGGACAGCGTGTTATCTGGAACTGTATAAACATTGTTAGCCGTCACAGGAAGGATGAGCAAGATGGTTGGAAAGAATTCACAGTTGAAACGTCTCAGACTTCCGATACCCGACTTTGTTAAGCGAGCGCTCAAAGAGCGTGGTCTGATAGCTGAATACAAAGCGCGGCCAGCGTACCAGCAGAACGACTACATCGGCTGGATAAACAGAGCGAAACATCAAGAGACGAAAGAGAAGAGGCTTTATCAAATGCTTGATGAACTTGAAGAGGGTGGCGTTTACATGAATATGGCGCATCCCCCATCCAGGAAAAACAAGAAAGGGTCGGAAGGAAAATGAGTATCGAATACGTAAGTCCCGATGGCTTGCACAAGGACCCCGCTTTCTCACAGGTGGTTATATCGCAGGGCAATGTACACACCGTCTATGTCGGCGGTCAGAATGCGGTTAACCCGGCTGGCGAAATTGTGGGCAAAGGTGATATAGGTCGCCAAACAGAACAAGTTTTTGAGAATCTTGAGATCGCACTTTCCGCAGCAGGGGCGCGATTGGAAAACGTCATCAAGTGGAATGTCTACGTTGTTCAAGGACAATCGCTGCAACCAGCTTTCGAAGCATTCCAGCGTGTATTCGGGAATCGTTCTAATCCGCCACTTGTCACGGTGCTATTTGTTGCCGGGTTGGCGAATCCGGATTTTCTCTTGGAGATTGAAGCAATTGCCGCCGTTCCTCATAACAACGGCTAACAAGGCGCTGCACCGGACGGCTTTTCCGCTACGCTCCAAAGCCGCCGGTGAGCTTGGTCGTTAGGCCGCACTTTTCTTAAGCTGGCCCCACGGTCAACTGCAGGCCCAGCGGCTTGAGCAACCGGTTGAGAGTCTGCTGTGTTGGATTGTATTTTGGATTGATGGCTCTCAGCACATTCGGGCTCGCCATCTTGATCTTCTCAGCATATTCCTTTACTCCATAGGCCCGTACAATCTTCCCTAGAGCCACTTGCAGCGAAACACCCTCATCCAGCGCCGCCCTAATAAAATCACGCGCAAACTCGGGATCCTGCAGGTCCTGCGCCAGCCCCTCATTCCAATCACGGCTTCTCTTTACCATGCTCAACCTCCTCATGCCAAAGTCTTTGCACCAACTTTATGTCCCTGCGCTGGCCTTTTTTCTCACCGTCACCAAGAAGGAGAATGATCTGGTCTTCTTAAATTCAAAGTAGGTTCGGTAACCCGGGCCAAAGGCGAGCCGCGCCTCCCAGACTCCCCGTCCAAGCGATTTACAGTCACCCAGGTTCCCGGTCTCAAATCGTAAGACTCGCGCTTGCACCCTGACCCGCGTAGTGACGTCCAAACCAGTCAGCCACGCTCTATAAGGGCTCTTGCCATCGGCAAGGATGAGTTCCCGAAGCTCACGTGGGCGTGTTGATCGCATTTGTCTATCTTATCGCAAAAGATATGTTTAGGCAATCCATGTGCGGGCAAAGAGTTCAAAGTCCTATTAACAAGCTGCTGTCTGCCAAGAAAGATTAGCAAGATCAATCAAAAAGTCGATTCAAAACCTGTTCTTGCTACTAATGCAGGAATATCGTACGAAGTGACGGAGGGTTATGCTGCAAGAATTTGCAGTGTTGGGATTGATAAATGGAACTCGCATTTCAGTCGAAGCGTGCCGCGATTCCACATTGCAGAAGATGAGTTCGTGACCTGGACTTACTACCTACGACGTAGAAGCGATACAGGAGGCGGAAGAGGTAGGTTCGTGTATACGCCGCCCAACACCGGCTTCAGGCGACATTGGCTTCGCCGCTGCTGGTACGCTCCCGCCAAATGCCGAGTTGCGCGATAATGGCGAAGAGTTCCGATGCGCCCGCCGCTGCGCCCGAGCCAAGCCGGGGCCGGTCTCATGGCATGGCGTATTCAGCGCGGCGGCGAACGGAGTTTTTGACGGTGTCCTCTTAAGGGCACCTCTAATAATTTGATATAGCACTCAGTTGACACATGACGGCAGATGTTTGTCTATCTTGACTTGCTGTTTATTTCTTATTTCTGGCAATCACTGCGATTTTCCGCCCTCAACCTC
>JAJYIM010000052.1 GCA_021790115.1 Actinomycetes bacterium
AGCGAAAAGGCGATGGGCAAGGACGCAGGAGTAAAAAGCCCGCAGTCGTACCCTTGCGGTACGTCGAGGACTTTTTGCTCCGAGGACGCCGCCCATCGCCTTTGCAGCCGGCCGCAGCAGAATATGTCTTTTGAGATAGATTCTTAATCATGCGCCAACATTCTATCTACACTTACCCGCGTCGCCGAGGTTCTCATCCCTTTTTCCCGGGCAACCCCGAGGCGGCGGCGGGCCGGCGGCGGAAACCAGGTGACCGTGGTGCTTAAAAAGGTTGGCGGCGCTGATTCCGGGTTTGCCGGAACCGACCATGACGGGCGCGCCGGGAGCCAGGGTCCGGGGTTATGGGGATGGTAGACTGCGGTGGCCAGCAAGCCGTCGAGAAGGGTAAAGTAGTAATCCGCCTTCATCGGATTGTTATTCTACGGGAGTAAAGGTGTAATTGCCAGCCGGCGGCAGAACGCTGGTTCCGCATGGTCCTCCTCACGGTGAAATCCCCAGCTTTTGCAGGGCAAACTGGGTAATTTTTTGAAATGCCGGCGCCGCCACCGTCATGCCGCCGCCAAAGGGATGCGGCTCATCCACCTTCACCAGGACAAGCAGCTTTGGATCGCCGGACGGCACAAAGCCAACGAATGAACCGATGTAATTCTGATTGGAATAGCGGCCGTCGGGGTCGATCATCTGGGCTGTGCCGGTCTTGCCGGCAATGCTGTAGCCGTCAATCCTGGCTGCCGGGGCGCCGCCGTCAGCGACGACGCCGACGAGATAGCTGGTCAGCTGGCTGGCCGTGGCTGCGGACATAACAGGCTTTCTGGCCGGCGCCGGGGCATAATTGCCGCCTGTCCGGCGCACCAGGGATGGCCTCACTTCCACGCCACCGTTGGCAATCGCGGAGTAGGCAACCGCCATCTGCAGCGGCGTCACCGAGATTCCCTGGCCGATGGGCACGTTGCCGATGGTTGATGCCGACCACCTGTCAACCGGCACCACGATGCCTGCCGCTTCGCCGGGGAAGTCAATACCGGTGGGAGCGCCAAAACCAAACTTGCGAATCCAGTCATTCAGTTTCTGGGCCCCAACCGACATGCCGATTTTTACGGCGCCGATGTTGCTGGAATGAATAAGGATCTGGCCCATGTCCCAATTGACCGGGCCGCGGCTAAAAGCGTCCTGGATTGTGTAGCCGCCCATCTCCAGCGAAGTGGGCAGGTAGAGTGTCTGCCCGGGAATATATGTGTGCTCCTCCAGAGCGGCCGTCGCCGTCACCGCCTTAAAAATGGACCCCGGCTCGTAG
This sequence comes from Actinomycetes bacterium, assembly GCA_021790115.1. Taxonomy (GTDB): domain Bacteria; phylum Actinomycetota; class Thermoleophilia; order BMS3ABIN01; family BMS3ABIN01; genus JACWAD01. The sequence continues at coordinate 1,295 of JAJYIM010000052.1, forward strand.
GAATCGACAACCGGCCGGTTGCGTCTTTGTTCATCTGTGAGGCTGGGGAACTGATTGGCGTCCACAGTCGGCACGCTGGCCATGGCGTATATCTCCCCGGTTCTCGGATTCATGACCACGGCCTCGGCGCCCTTCGCTTTCCACTGTTTGACTGTGTCTGTCAGCACTTTTTCCGTCTCGTACTGGATAGAATCATCAATGGTCAGCCAGACGTCAGCGCCGGGAACGCCGTCCTGGAGGCTGACTGTCTCGATCTGGCTGCCGTCGCCGGCAGTGATCACGCGCTGCTTGCCGGGCTTTCCCGTCAGAACGCCGTTTAGCTGCAACTCCATGCCGGCCAGACCCTCGTTGTCGGTGCCGACATAGCCGATTACCTGCGCCGCCAGCTGGTTCTGCGGGTAAACGCGTTTTTCTTCCGGCCGCGTCTCAATGCCGGTTAGATGTTTATTTTTAACAACTTGATCAACCTGGGCGCCAACGCCTGGGTCAACCTTGCGCGCCAGGTAGACAAAACCGGAATCCTTGTTGGAGAGCTCCGCAAAAAGCGTTTTGGCGTCAACCTTGATGATCGGCGCCAGGGCGTCGGCTGCCTTCAGCGGATCGGCAATTAGCTTCGGGTCGGCGATGATGGTCTTTGCCTCAACGCCCACCGCCAGCTCGTTGCCATTGCGGTCAAAGATGGTGCCCCGGTGGGCAGGGGTATCTATTTCTTCCACGTGCCTTAAATCAACATGCCGGGAGAGCTCCTGGGCGTTGACCGTCTGCAGGAATGCGGCGCGGCCGGCAATCGCCAGAAAAACAGCAACAAACAAGAGGAGGGTCCAGCGAATCCGCCTGTCTGGATCACCCAGCACCGTCAACCTAGGGGGAGGCCGCCCGGCCGTTTAAGCCTGACCCTGCCGCCGCCGGATCAAGATCTGCATAGAGCTGATTGTCAACCGGGTTGATGTAAAGGTACTGGACCTTGCCCGCCGGCACCATCCCCAGCGGGCCTTCGGCAATCTGTTCAATCCTGGCCGGCGAAGACAGCGCCGAAACATCGCTGGACAACTGATCATTTTCCACGCTGAGGGCGTTTTTTTGCTTGATCAACTGGTTAAACTCCATGTTTTTATACATAAGGCCGATGCGCAAACCCACCAGGCCCATCAACAATAGGGCGATCACTCCCACCCATACGCCCGCATGCGCGGCCCCGCGGACCGGCGCGGCCGTCCAGCGGCGGCCCGGCTTCCGGGAACCACGCGCCGTGCCGGAGCCGCGTTCAAACTTTCGCACGGCTTCAGCAAACCCCCAGTCATCTTGGACGACGCCCGCCATGATCCGGCCTCCTTATCCGAGCTTCTCCGCCACGCGCAGTTTGGCTGACTGCGCCCGTGGATTTTCAGTAACCTCGTGCTCCGATGGCGTCACCGGCCTTCTGGTGATTACGCGCAGCTCGGCCTGGGCCCGGCACACGCATTTAGGCAATTCCGGCGGGCAAGTGCACTTGCCAGTCTTGCCGGCAAAAAACTTTTTCACGATCCTGTCTTCCAGCGAATGAAAGCTGATCACGGCCAGGCGGCCGCCGGGGGCAAGCACAGCCAGCGCGTTTTCCAGCCCCCGCGAGAGCGAACCGAGCTCGTCATTAACTGCAATCCTGAGGGCCTGAAAAACACGGCGGGCGGGATGTCCTGAGCCGAAGCGGGCCGGCATCGGAATCGCGCCCTTGATGACATCGACCAGTTGCAGGGTAGTTTCAAAGAGCGTCTTATTTCGCTCCTGGGCAATGCGGCGGGCAATCTGGCGGGCATAGCGCTCTTCGCCATACGCCTTGAAAATCCGGGCCAGCTCCCCGGGCTCAAGCTCATTGACCAGCTTTCGGGCAGTGACAGGATTCTTCGGGTCCATTCGCATATCCAGGGGAGCGCTGTAACTGTACGAAAATCCTCGCTCGGGGCGATCCACCTGCATGGAAGAAACACCCAAATCCAGGTAGACGAGGTCTGCGGCCAGCCCGTTTTGCGCCAGCTGCCCAAGTGCGTCGGCAAAATTTCCATAAATAAAGCGGCAGCGGAACGGCTGGTACTGCGAGAACAGCTCGAAGTACCGGCTCGCCAGCGGATCAAGATCAATGCCAATGAAGAGAGCGTCTTTGCCCAGGTCCACAGCCATGCGGCGGGCGTGGCCGCCCGCTCCAAAAGTGCAATCAATGACAGTGTCGTCCGGTTGCGGTTCCAGCAGCCCGGCCAGTTCTTCCACCAGCACCGGCCTGTGCGCAGCGCCGTTTGCCAAACCACGTATGCTGTTGTTTAACTGCATACTTTCCCTTCTCCCTTAGGTGGAGGAAAACAGAAGCTTGCGGGGCCGCCCGGCCGGGTGAATCACCGGCCTGCTCCTACTCTGATTCCTGCCACTGTTTTTTGTACTCCTTCTTGTAGGCCTCCCATTTTCGGCGGTCCCAAATCTCAAATCTGTCGTGCATCCCCCTGAACACCACCTCCTTGTTGAGGCCGGCCGTCCTGACATGCTCCAGGGAAAGGCCGATCCGGCCCTGCTTGTCCAGCTCGCATTCGACCACAGATCCAAACATCATCCTTTTGATATCACGGTTTTTTTTGCTATCAAGATCATCAAGCCGGGCCAGCGCCTCCTCGGCCTGCCTCTCCCATTCGGCCGCCGGCTGGACTGTCAGGCAGTCCTCAAAGTTCTCCCTGACGACTACCTTGCCGTCGGCAAGCTGCTGCCGGAATTTTGCAGGAATCGCCACCCGATTCTTCGAATCAAGTGAGTATGAATACTGCCCCCAAAATTTGAATGGTGCTTTTGCCATAATATTGTTCCCCAATATTCCCCACTATTCCCGAAACTTTACCATATTTTACCACCAAGGGGCAAGCATGCCCGGGCAAAAAAATAAGGGCGTGCCTCGATGGGTCGTTCGCAGCGGGGGGGCGAAAGGGTTTCGGGCAAGAACGCAGGCGCACAAAAGCCCGCGGCCGTACCGGCTGCATTGCATCGGGGGGTTTTTCTCTTAAAGACGCCGCCTCTGGCCTTTGTTTGCAGCCGGCCGCAGCAGATCAGCTATTGAAACAGGCCAGTCGTTTACTGGTGGGGATTCTGCTGAAGCGGGGGCGCAGTGGTGGTGGAGTTCGGATTATCCATTTGCGCTATCAGTTCCTTGGCCGTGTGGCCCAGGTCGTTATTTGGATCAACGTTAACTGCTTTTTGCCAATCTTTCCTGGCTTCAGCGGGTTTGTTTGTGCTGCTGAAGATAATGCCCAGGTCTACGAGAATAGCCTGGTTGTTGGGGTCAAGCGCCAGGCCCTTGTTAAACTCGGCCAGGGCCTGGTCCGACTGGCTCAGTTCAAAATAGGCCTCACCCAGGTGGCGGTGGTAGGTGGCGTCGTTGGGCAAAACGGCTTCCGCTTTCACATACAGATCCTTGGCGTCAGAGTACCTGCCCATGCCCGTGTAAACGTCGCCCAGCCCTTCCAGGGCGACGGCGTCTCTGGGATTAGCCTTGATTAGATCCTGATAGGCCTCGATCATGGGCGTATAGTCGTATGTCGGATGATTCTGAGTCGTGGAGGGAGAGCTGCTGCTGCCATTAAATACCCGCGGCAGAACCAGCAGGAACAGCACAACCACCGCGACCGCGGCAAAAATCGCCCAATAATATGACTTGAACTTCAAAAGAGCTGCCTCCGGGAGGAAGTCACACAATCATTATAATTATACTGAATCATCACTAAAATAGGTAAGCGCCTTAGAATCTATCTCAAAATGCTGTTCGCAGCAGAATATGCCCTTTGAGATAGATTCTTATTTATACGGGCTCCGGGAGCTTCACTAAACGTGAATAAAAATGTTACCCTAAAAAATGCTAAGATGGCGCCTGGACTTTGCATTAGGTTTTTCGTTCGCCGTTAGCGGCTTGTGAACCGGCGTTGGGTGCATAGAGGGACGTACGTTTCCTGAAATCAGCAGGTTTATGGATTACTCGCTTCTTCATTTGATCAACCAGATGGCAGGCCATGTCTCTGCCGTAGACAGCTTCTTTTCGCTGGTCGCCAAGTACGGACCGGCGCTTTATGCCGTTCCCCTGCTGTTCATGTGGTTCCGCGGAGGCGACAGCGCCAAGAAGGCCGCTCTTCTCAGCCTGGCGACAATGGCTATCGCCCTGTTGATCTCGCAGGTGATCGGGCATATTTATTTCCGCCCCCGTCCCTATGTCGCTCATCCCGGCGGCGTGAACCTGATTATCCCCAGGTCCAGCGACGCTTCCTTTCCTTCCGATCACGCCACTTTTTCATTTGCCATTGCCGGCGTGATTCTGCTGGAGAACCGCCGCCTGGGCATCGCCTCGGTGGCCTTCGGCGCCCTGGTTGCCTTTGCGCGCGTCTTTGTCGGCATCCATTATCCGCTGGACGTCGCCGGCGGAGCCGCGCTGGGCCTTGCAACCGGAGTGCTGATGTGGCAACTGCGCAGGGTTTTTGATCCGCTGCTCAATTTTTTAATTGGCATTGCCAGGCGGCTAAGGCTGGCATAGCAGAGGCAAAGAATCTACCCCGGCGGGCTTATTCACATTCACTGCTGTGAATAACCGAGCCGGCCGGGGCCGGCTTTCATCCTCCAAAGAGGCTCAGATATTTGTCCATCAGGGGGGCGCCGTAAAACAGGGCCAGCAAGGCCCCCACGGCCAGGAAGGGACCGAAGGGAAGGCGGCTCTTGCGGCTTCTCCCACCGGCAGCGATCAGCGCCACCCCGACCAGCGCCCCCAGCAAAAAAGCGGTGAACAAAGCCACCACCACCGTCCTTCCCAGGAAGAAACCCAGCGCCACAACCAACTTGACGTCGCCGATGCCCATTCCGCCGGGCTTGATCAAAGCCAGCGCCAGGAAGAAGGCGCCGCTTACCGCTCCGGCAACAAGCAGCTCCGCCCAGCGGTGCGGCTGAATGGCAATCATTAACCCCAGGCCAACTGCCGCCGCGGGCAAGACGATCACGTCTGGGATAATGTAATGTTCCAGGTCAATAAAAAATACAGCGATCAACGCGGAGATAAGCAGCAGCGGCGGCAACAACTCTGCGCCGGTGCCAAATTTCCAGCCGGCCATCACGAAAAGAACCGCGGTCAGCAGCTCTACAACCGCGTACCAGATCGAGATCGGCTGGCCGCAGCGGCGGCACTTGCCCCTCAGCCAGACGTAGCTGATCAGGGGAATATTGTCATGCCAGCTAAGTGGCGCATCGCAAGCCGGGCAGTGAGAGCCGGGGGCGATGATGGACTCGTGCCGCGGCAAGCGGTAGATGCAGACGTTAAGAAAGCTCCCGATTGCGGCGCCAATGATGAATAACAAAATAAAAGAAAGGATCATCTGCAGCGCGGAATTTAAAACCCTTTAGTTTGCCGGCTCTAGCACGATTATCTTCGAGGCGCCGGGAAGATTTTCCTGCTTCAGCTCGATTTCGCTTTCGCCAGGCCTGTCTACATCATCCTTGCCGGCCAGGAATTCATTGACTCCCTGGATTCGAAACAGGCACTTTTCGTTGCGAAAATGCATGGGGATGGCAACCGGCGGCGGCCCCAGTTGCCGCCAGACCCCTGTCGCGGCAGCAGCGTCAATCGTGAAAAACCCGCCCACAGGGATCAGTAATACATCAACCTTGCCAATTTCTGCTAATTGCCTTTCAGACAGCTCGTGGCCGAGATCTCCCAGGTGGCAGACTGCGATGCCGTCAGCCCTGATAACGAAAACTGTATTCCGTCCCCGCCGCGAGCCTTCACTGCTGTCGTGAAAAGTGGCAACCCCGCGGATAGCGAAACCATCCACATCATACTTTCCCACTGTATCAATGATGCGCGGCTGACCACCCAGGTGGCTGACAGCCGCGTGATCGGCGTGTGCATGACTGACCGTGCAGATATCCGGGCTTAAATCGACCTGCCGGTAAAGGAGCGTTTCCGGGTAAGCCCGGCAGTCGTAAGGATCAGTAAGCAAAGCGGCTCCGGAGCCCGCGGTAATGAGAAAACAGCTATGGCCGATCCAGCGGATGGTCATGCGAAACCCCCTGTTTCGCGTTTAACGTTTCATGCTTCCTGTTTACGAAAAAAATTAAACTTGATATTTAGAATCTATCTCAAAAAGCATATTCTGCTGCGGCCGGCTGCAAAGGCGATGGGCGGCGTCCTTAAGAGCAAAAAGTCCAGGGCGTACCGCAGCGGGTACGACTGCGGGCTTTTTACTCCTGCGTCCTTGCCCATCGCCTTTTCGCTCG
>JAJYIM010000053.1 GCA_021790115.1 Actinomycetes bacterium
ATTCGGTTCCTTTCAGGACCGCATCGTCAGAAAGACTGCAGGCAAACTCGACAAAATGATGATCGAGGAACGGCGTCCGGGCCTCAACCCCGAACGCGGCGCAGGTGCGGTCCAGGATGCGCAGCATGTTTGGCATCATGTTTTTCATGTCCAGATACATCATCCGGTCAATAGTTGTGGCCGCCGGCGCCGAGGCAAACCCCTTGAGATAACGTTCTTCGGTAGTATAACCGCCCAGATCCCGCTTCAACTGCGCTGAAAACAGCTCATCCTTCTGGCGTGGCGCAAATGTGCTGGCGACCCGAAGGGCCCGCTCCCCGGAAGTCTTGGCGACTTCCTGGAACAGCCGCTTTAGCGAACGTGATCCGTAAAACCTCTGCACCTGGCGGACCTCTGCGGCCGCGGCCGCCAAGTGCAACCGCCTGAGGGCTCCGGCAAACAGATCAGCAAGTTGTGCCATGATGTAACGGTTATAGCCTGCGAGCAACTCATTGGATCCCTGACCTCCAAGAACGACCTTTACAAACCGGCTGGTGAACTCATTCAAGACATAGAAAGAATGAATGCCCGGGCTTACTGTCGGCTCGTCCACGTGCCAGATTACCTTTTTCATCACTTCCACAAATGTGTTCGGGTCGGGGAAGACCTCAATCTCCTTATGGGTCACGCCCGCCCTATCCGCCGCCATCTGGGCGTAGTTGCGCTCGTCGTATTCTTTTTCCCTAAACCCGGCTGAAAGCGTAACCAGGCGATCGCGGTCAATTTCAGCGGCAACAGAGGTGATAAAGCTGGAGTCGATGCCGCCGCTCAAATGAATGCCCAGCGGTTTGACGTCGGCAACCTCCAGCGCCACCGCCTCCCGGAAGATCGCCAGCCCCTGTTCAATCAGCCAGCGCTCGTCCCAGTGATGATCCGGGACAAAGTTCATCTCCCAATAACGCATCAGGCGCCCCGGTGAGCTGGCATTTTCCACAACACACATGCAGCCCGGCGGCAGCGCCAGAATGCCCTCAAACATGGTTTCGCCGTCAAAGATATAGGTAAGACCAAAGAAATCGCTCATGGCGCGGAAGTTGACGCTGCGTTTTATTGTGGGATCGGTCAGGATTGCCTTGATCTCAGAACCGAAAAGAAGACGGCCGCCTGCTTCCGTATAATAAAGTGGTTTCATGCCGATGCGGTCGCGCGCCAGCAGCAACCGTTTTTTACGGCCGTCCCAGAGCGCCAGGGCGAACATGCCATTGACCTTCTCCAGGAAGCGGTCGCCCTCTTCTTCATACAGGTGAACAAGTACTTCAACATCGCCGGGGCCGGAGAACCGGTGCCCCTTTGCCTCAAGCTCTTTGCGCAAATCTACGTGATTATAAACCCGTCCGTCGCAGACAATCGTGACCGTACCACCCTCATTGGCAAGCGGCTGCGGCACGGAAACGGCGGAGGGAATCTTCAGGAAGGAATGGGAAAGACCGACGTTGCCGCTGATAAAATCAGCCCGGCCGTCAGGGCCGCGATGGCCGATGGCGTCGGCCATGCGCGACAGCTCAACATCGGAGACGGTTTCCCCTGAAGGTTTTAGTGTACCGGTAACGCCGCTCATGAACCTCTTATCAACCCATCACTTACGGAGCCGAATGAAGATATATATGAATCTTGCGCTCAAGATACGCTCACCGGCGGTGGCTCCTTCTTGGGAAAAATCTTTCTAAACAAGGGTTTTACCTGTTCAAACGGCGGCAACGTCGAAAGAACATATAAACGCGGATGCCCGCTGTACCAGTTGGCATGGCATTCGGCACATAGCGGCAATTCCTTATACCGTTTTTCCTTGAGCAGTCGACGATATTGCCTTAACTTTTCACCATTCCAGATTTCCATAATCGACTGATCATTTACATCCCCCAGGATTGTGCCACCATTAAGGTCGGCGCTGCAACCCAGGACGCACCCATCCCAGGCAATACTTAAAGCAGACCAGAAAACCTGGCAGGGAAAATAAACGCCGCCCCGTTCTGTCTGCCGGAGGCCGTTTTTTTCTCCGCGCCAGTCATGTGGGTTGCGGGCAAAAATGCCATCCAGTGGCAGCCCGCTAAATTGGGCGATAAACCCCGGGTCAATCTCCTGATTTGGATTCTCCAGCAATTTCAACATCTGTAGTGAAATTACCGGCTTGGCCATACCTCGCTCTTTTTTGAGTTTAAGAAAAGTCCTGATATTCTCAATCACTTCTTCGTAAACAGCGCCCACTCGCATTTTTTCGTAATCTTCCTTGTTATCGCCATCGAAACTGACCCACATATTGTCCAGGCCGGCGTCAAGTAAAGCTTCCGCTTTTTCCCTGGTCAACAGAGTGCCGTTCGTAACCAGCCAGGATTCCAGTCCTCTGGAAACAACATATTCCACCATGTAGGGGAGATCTTTATGAAGAAGCGGCTCGCCGGCAAGAAAAAGAGCCACCTCGTAAACGCCGGACTCAGTAGCCTGATCAATGATCTTGCGAAAAAGATCCAGATCCATGAAGCCGCGCTTGCGTGTGCCGTCAAGGCTACAGGTGTAGCACTTCAGGTTGCAGGCGTTGGTTGGCTCAACGTTGATATAAAGCGGGCCTGTGGGCATAGCCTCAGTGCGGCGCAGCCAGTGATAACGACGCCGGTAATTGGCCCATTTTTTCGGTAGTCTTTGCATTTAAGTCTGTCAACTGGCTGGCACAACGCCAATGAGCTTGATCCGCTTCAACACTAAGTTGATTTTACAGGAAAGAGCAAAGTGATGCAGAAACCTTTTTCTTCAGTGGCTTGCTTGTTCAAACACAACGATAGAAAATAATAACTGAACTAATCTGGTCCGGTCCGCTTTCTAACACCATTCCATGAGCTTTCACGAATTGCTGGGTAAGAAACGCCTGCCGATCTTCTCGGCAGTCGCGCTGCTGGCGATTTTCTTGCGCTGGCTGCAACTCGGCAGCGCCAGCTTTTTCTTTGACGAGTTTTACAACGTCTGGGCCAGCAAGATGTCGCTGGCGGGCATGCGGAAGGAACAACTCGCCGGAGACCCCCCCCCCCCCCTTTTTTTTTATTATCTCGTTGCCCGCGGCTGGTACTCCTTTGGCACCGGTGAAGTCTGGACCAGGTCATTATCAGCGGTGGCTGGACTGTTCACCGTGCTTCTGGTTTACCTGGCCGCACGGGAGCTTTTCTCCAGCAAAGCCGGTTTATGGGCGGCAGCTTTCACGGCGGCTTCGCCTTTGCTTGTGTGGTATTCACGGTTCAACACCTACTATTCATTCCTGATAATGGTTTCAGCGCTCTCGTTTTGGCTGCTGCTGCGCGCGTCAAAACGGGGAGGATTGATCAATTGGGCTGCATATACAGCCGCCGCAACAGCTTTGCTCTTCACTTATTTTTTCGGTGTAATTTTGATTGTTGCTGGCTGGCTGGTTTATTTTTTGATATCCAGTCGAAAATCGCTTGCCTCCTGGATGATGAGCCAGACGATTCTTGTATTCTTTTGCGGCATCGCCTACTTTCTCAGCACGCAGGCAATCGCCGCCCCGCACAACTTTCAATTCCCAAGTCACGCAGCGTTCCGCGGCCTGGTTTATAATCTTGTCATCTCTCCCTTCGCGCTGCTGGCTGGCCAGGCGGACTCTGCCATCAATTACACGGGCGCGCCGGGCATGCCAATATTGCATGCAGTATTATTTACATCCCTGATTTTCGTTGGCGTAATTGCATATTTGACTTCAAGTTTTTTCAGAAACTTGCTGCGCGACCGGATGATGCTTGCCATAGTTGGCTTCGCGATAATTATGATCACCGGACCGCTGATGCTTAACCTGGCTAATAGAGGAGGAATATCAAGCCGCTTCTCTGTCTGGGCGGCGCCCGATTTAATTCTGATCCTCGCTTTTTTTGTTGCTGCTTTACCCAGAAAAGCCGGAATAATTACGGGCGCCGTCATCCTTGGCTGCCTTGTCTTTGCCTCGCTCTGGCAAATATTTAACGTAACCGATTACGGAGGGAACTATCGCGCCGTGATGGCGACAATATCGCGGCAGCGGCAGGAAGGTGACGTCATTGTTGGCTTTCCGATTTACAGCGTTGATCTTGCCGCCGATTATTACCTGAAACCGCCGATGCCGGTTACCGGAGGCGTCCCATCAATGAACAGCGACGCCGTCCGCTTTCCGCCCACAAGCGGAGGTTGGGGAGGATACCGGAGCGGTTATTTCCTGGGGACATCACCCACGCCCGCGCTTTCTGGGGCAGACCTCGATAACAGGCTTGAGACCGAGGTAAAGGGGGTCAAAAGGCTCTGGCTGCTGGAGGAGGAGGATTATCCCGTTCCCCGGGTCGAGAAAACCCTTGGCTCCAATTGGACTGAAGCAGGCAGATGGAATTTCCCTGACACCTTGTTGATATTGCTCAAACCCAGAAACGGCTAGGTTTTCAGTTGTTTCGATCGCACAGATGCAACCTAATTGAACGCTTCCTTCCGTAAATCCTTGCTTCTGGCGCTGCCGCCGCTGCTTGCTGTCGGAACCGCCGTCTTTGCCTGGTCTGTGACCAGAGCCATCAGGTACAACCGCCTGCAATGCGGAGCGGCAGTTTTGATCGCAATCCTGCTGCTCTTCAGCGTCTGGCTGCTGGAATCTTTCTTTCTGGAAAGAAGGCTGGAAAAGCCTTTCGCCGATGTTTTCCGGCTGGATGTCCTTTCCTGGATTCCATTGATAATATTGCCGATTTCTGCTCCATACTTCAGCCGCAAGGTTGCAACTGTCTTTCTGCCGGCGGGCTCCTCGTCAACCCGGGTCCTGTTTTTGGCATTCTGGCTGCTCGGACTGGCGGTTGCCGGCAGCTTAATCCTGAAGCTTCTTCTTTTCTGGAAGCATTCGCAATTATGCCTGAAGTACATCGAACGGTATTCCTACCGGGTTATGCTTGCGCTGACCGCATTTTATTTCATTGCTTTTACGGCGCTTGCTTTTCTCGCTTATTACTGGTTCAACGGGCTATTCAGGCGATCTGGCGGAATACAATGAGATGCTATGGGCTACCCTCAGGGGGCACATTTTCTATGTCAATGGGATAGAGCCAAACGGCGCCAACTACCTTGCGTCTCACGTTTCTCCATTCCTGCTCGTGTTTGTCCTGCCCTTCTACGCTTTAAAACAATCTCCGCTCACATACCTGATGCTGCGCGTTCTCGGCCTTTCACTTGCCGCCATACCTCTCTTTTATTGCGTCAAACGATATACCGAAAGCGCAATCGCGGCGATGGTGCCGCCCAATGCTTCATTTGCGACAAACGATGGAAAAGCGATGGCCCACATTCCTGTGCGCTGGGGCCTCTACGTGGCCCTTATCTGGGACGTGCCCCGGCCCGATCAGCCGGCCCAGGGAACTGATCAGATCCGCCACGCAGATTACGTGCTGACCAAACCATTCTCGGACACGGTTTACAGCGAATCCAAGACCTACCAATTCCTGACGGAGCCCGGCGGCCCCTATGTCAAGATATACGATAGAGATGGGATCAAGCTCTACCGAAGAACTGGAGGCTAATTAAGAAGCAGTTGCAAAACGGTGTATCAGGTGTACGACCGCGTGCGTACGTCCCTACCTACCCAGCGGGTGCTGGCCAGCACTGCCTTGCTGGCTTCCTTTACCTGCTTTGGCAGGACTTTTGACATCAGGAACGCCACGTGAGGGTTCTTCCCCCGCCAGACAAAGTTGCACTCGCGGCAGAGGTCCAGTTCCCGGAAACGGCCGGCGCGGTGCATGTCCCGGTAGTACATCAGCCGGTCGCTGTTCCAAACGTCCATGATTGACTCGTGGTTCAGGTCGCCAAGAATGTCATGGCCGTTGAGGTCAGCGGCGCAGCCAACGACGCGGCCGTCCCAGCCAATGCTCATTGTTCCCCATAGGACCATGCAGGGATAATAGTAATCGCCAGTCGTGACCTGCGGCACTTCATGCCTGACCTCGCCCCGCCAGGTGTGGGGATGGATGACCTTGATCACGTCTACAGGCAGGCCAGCAAAGAGGCGGCGAAAATCCTCGCTGATATAAAGATTATTACCGCTCGGGCCGCCGTTGCCCGGGCCGCCGCCATTGTTTCCGGCTGGCGCCCCGCCCTCATTCACTTCTTCCTTCTTGACAATCTTGAGCGTCACGTGCGGCAGGGGTTTGCCGCGCTCCGCCTTCAGCCTCAGGAAGGTGCGAATATTTTCCACCACTTCGTCAAAATCCGATCCCTTCCTCATCATGTTGTATGTCTCAGCGTTCTCGCCGTCAAAGCTGACCCCCAGGAACGCCAGGCCGGAGTCCAGCAGCTGCCTCGATTTTTCTTCGCTCAGCAAAAGGCCGTTGGTATGCAGCCGCGACTCCATTCCCGAGACAGTCGCGTACTCGATCATGTAGGGAAGCTCGGGGTGAAGCAGCGGCTCCCCGGCAAGGAAATGGGCGACCTCATGGATGTTTAGCCAGGCAGCCTCATCGATGATCTTCTCGTAAAGGCCCAGATCCATGTAGCCCGGCCGGCGCGAATAATTATAAGAGCAGAGCTTGCAGCGGATATTGCAGTAACTGGTGGGCTCGATGTTGATGTAAAAGGGCCCGGTGGGCGTGACGCTTTTTTTACGGAGCCAGTGGTAGCGCCAACGGTATTGGGCGACTGCAAAAGGCAATCTTCTGCTTGTTGCCATTAAGCCCCTTCCTTACAACCTTCGCGAAAATGAAATTGAAGCCCTCGACGCCAATGGCTTGCCTAACGTCCTTTCTTCTAAAGCTTTATTCTCCCCGAGCCCCAACTTCAAACGTTCAAATCTTATTGTTAAACCAACCTCCTGGCAACCCTGTTGACAAACTAGCTGTAAAACTGGGAAATAAGAAACGGCCTCTTGGCGCCGGTGAGGCGGGTCGCCAGTTTGGCCGCATACCATTCAAGCGGCAGCCTGTAATTGTCGCGCTTCACTCTCGCCGCCGCCAGTTTTCGCGCCAGCATGAAAGGAAACCTCGTCAGGCCGGAGCCCGCATTCCTGATCACCCGCCGGTCCGGATAAGCAATCGGAAAATAAAAGGTGCTTAACCGTTCCACGTATTCCTTCTCCTTTTCCGTCACCCAGGGCGTGTTGATATTAGTGAAGCCAAAGTCCGACCAGCCTTCCAGCGTGTCGGGAACGAGGAAGCCTTTTTCCTGCGCTACTGGAAACAAAGGCGACCCTGGGTAGGGAGCATAGAAGCAGACAGGAGTCATTATCTCCGCAAAGATTGACTTGACCTTTTTGACGGTGGCAATGGTTCTCATCATCTCCTGCCGGCGAGATTCACGGTCCAGCGGGAAACCCACCA
>JAJYIM010000054.1 GCA_021790115.1 Actinomycetes bacterium
GTAAAAAGCCCGCAGTCGTACCCGCTGCGGTACGTCGAGGACTTTTTGCTCCGAGGACGCCGCCCATCGCCCTTGCAGCCGGCCGCAACAGAATATGCCTTTTGAGATAGATTCTTAATGCAGGAGGTGCGAGGTGCATGTTTCGGCAGTCTGGCTGTTCCGGAGGAGACCATCTGTAATATTGGCTGTCATAGCCGCAGGCCTGATGCTTCTTGCAGGATGTGGAGGCGGCCAGGCTGCGAGCGCCACATCCACAAAAAGCACTGCAGTATCAGAAAAACCGCTACCGGCTCCGGAGCCACAGCCGGGCCAGAGCCAGGCGCAGGAGCAGCCTGCTGCGTACGGCCCATTCTCCAAGAGCTCCCAGTCGGTAGGCATGTTGATTGACGGTCTTCAGCTGAAAGATATCCGCTGGTCCGACCATGGCAGTTTTTTTCGTGTGGTCTTTGAAATGGCAACTCCCGATGGCAAACCTCTGCTGCAGGTTCCTCACGCGCAAGCGGCGCTCTCCACGGATGGGAAACAAGTCAAGGTAGTTCTGGGAGGAATCCGTTCAATCGGCAGCAGCGCCAACGCGAAGGCAAAAGAGCTCAAGGCCGGCGACAGCCTGGTGTCCACAATTGACAGGCTTCCTGAAAGCGACGATCAGGCGCTTGTCTATGGCATTAACCTGTCCAAGGCGTCGACGTACGCCCTGGCCGGCCTGGGCTCTCCCGGCCGGATCGTAATTGACATAGCAAAGTAAGCGTCTATTCCGTTTTACTGCGGCTATCTTCACTGCTCCCGGCTTGTTTCCCCTTGCTACTGAAGAGAAGCATCGCCGGAATAACTGCAAGCAAGCAGGCAACCGCCGCCACCAGGAAAAAATCTCTAAATACTCCCAGGATGGTGATAATATTGCGGTGCTCCCACGCGCTTATTTGGCTTAAGTACGCAGAGAAACTCTCTCCTATCTGCGGCAGAGGCGCAGGGAAACGGGACATGGTGCTCTCAAAGTCGGTAATGCCCCAGCTGTTTAAGGCAGCCAGCCCCACCGCCATACCCGCGACCCTGGAAGCGGTAAGCACCGAGGTGCCTGACGCCAGCCTCTCTTCTCGCAGCGCTTCAACCGCGGCCAAAGAGATCGGGACTATCACCAGGCCGAAGCCCAATCCTGTTGTCATTAGATCAAATGTCTGCCTGAGGTCACCGACATTCGTCTGCCACATGCTCAGCCGCCAGAGCCCAAGCGCGCTCAGGAAAAAGCCTGCCACCGCCGCCAGACGGCCGCTAACTCTGGCGCTAAACAGCCCTCCCAGGACGGCTCCTATCGGAATGAGCAATGTGAGCCGGATCAGCAACAGGCCGCCTCTTAGCGGAGAGGCATCCGCTGTCACCGGCCAGCCGGCGCTGTATGCGAACACCGGCACTTGCGCCAGCGCAGTGATCAAAGCTACGCCGAGCAGAAAGTGAGCTGCATTTGCAGCGCTAAATGAACGGTTTGAGAACATGGAAAAGTCTATCAGTGGATGCTCTGCCCTCTTGATGGAGATGAAAAAGCCGGCCAGAAATATGAGCGACAGCGCCAGGAGAGGTCCGCCAAACAAGAGCCACCCGGCCTCCCTTGCGCCCGACACGGCCGTGGTGGCCAGGCCTAACGCGACTGCCAGCAATGCGCCGCTGCGCCAGTCAACGCGGTTGCTGCGGTACTCGCTTTCTGCGACATGCCTGCGCATCAGCCAAATGATGAGCAAAACGAGGGGAATGTTTAAGTAAAAAATTGCCCGCCAACCGAGATATTGGCCGATCACCGAGCCATAGAGTGGGCCCAAAACGCCGCCGGCTTCCGCGGCGGCCCCAATAATGCCCAAAGCGAGCGCCCGTTTCCCGGGAGGGAAGCTGCGGCCCACGACCGCTAATGCAATCGGCAGCACCGCCCCGCCGCCTACGGCCTGAATTGCCCTAAAGCCGACGAGGAAGAAGAGGTTGGGAGTAAAAGCGCACATGAGCGAGCCGAGCGCAAAAATGGCCATCGCCAGATTATAGGTGCGGCGGTGGCCGTGAAGATCGGCTACCCTGCCCATCAACGGCAGCATAACGGTATAGCCTGTCAGATACGCGGTGACGATCCAGCCGGCGCGCTCGACTCCAGCGGAGCTGAAGCTATTCTCGAGATCGCTGACAATTTGCGGCAATACGGTAACGACAACGGTCTGATCCAGGGCGGCCAGGAATATGCCCGTGCAGAGCACTGCAAGTCCGATCTTGAGGTTGCTTTTTTCGCTAACTGTTGCTCCTTAAATCAAACCGGCATTACAGCCCATGAGGCAGGCTCAGAATCTATCGCAAAGTCATATTCTAAGAATCTATCTCAAAAGGCAGTTCGTAGCGAGGCCGAGCGAAAAGGCGATGGGCAAGGACGCAGGAGTAAAAAGCCCACAGTCGTACCCGCTGCGGTACGTCGAGGACTTTTTGCTCCGAGGACGCCGCCCATCGCCTTTGCAGCCGGCCGCAGCAGAGTTTGCCTTTTGAGATAGATTCTAAAGCTACCGCAACCATGTTTTCCCGGACAGCCTCGCTTCTCCTTTACGATATATGTTCCGTTTTAGTCATCGTGGAAAAATTATTACCATTAAATTGTTTACAAGTTCTTAATAATGTAGTACTGTTTTGCTGTATCAGTGTTCTGCCGGGGGAATTTATCCGGCGGGCCAAAGTCTGCAGCTGGGCGTGCGGCTGCGCGGGGCATCAGATGGGAGGGTAGTAAAGTTGGCAGAAGGAACAGTAAAATGGTTCAGTAACGAGAAGGGCTATGGCTTTATCGAAAGAGAAGACGGAGATGATCTCTTCGTTCACTTCTCGGAGATCCAGATCGAGGGTTTTAAAACTCTTAATGAGGGTCAGAAGGTCGAGTTCGAAGTTACTGAAGGAGCCAAGGGCCTGCAAGCTTCAAACGTAGTCCCACTCTAAAAGGATTATAAGGGAAATTCATAGAACCCTGTCGCCCTTGGCGGCAGGGTTCTTTTATTTTAAATTCAACTCTTAAACTTGTCTTTCTACAACTTTTTTGGCTTGCATATACAACTAAAGTTTGATAGACAAACAACCTTAATCTAACTATAGTTGGATGCCCGCGATTTGTTTCACCATGTTTTCCGCAGTATCGATATCTCATGAAGCTCTCAAACTTAAATGAAAGAGCGGAGAGGTCTCCGGGCGGGACAGCGCTGTCTCGTCTCCGGTTGATGAGGCAAGCCGGAGGAGAAAACAGCGAGCGCCTCGTGGCCTTAACTGCTGGCCCGGGATATGGCAAAACGACGCTCATGGCTCAACTTGAACGCTGCTCTGCCGGCACAGCGATTTTTCTCACATTTGAAAAGCAGGACCGAGACTGGCGCCATTTTATCTTGCGGCTGATCGCCGAGATGCGCCGGCTGTGTCCGAATTTTGAAGTCAACCTTGAAGCATCAATTAAAGGAGAGGTGCAACTCGATGAGGATGGGAGCCTCGCACCTGTTATTGCTTTTGCTGAAGAAATTTGCCAGAAACTATCTTCGCAGTTTGCCATATTTCTCGATAACCTTGAGGTGGTTAACGATACGCGGGAGGTCACGGACCGTATTCGGTTATTGCACGATCACCTGCCCTGTGGCTGCCATTGCTACGTAGCCGGCAGAACCAGGCCAAACTTAGGTCTGGGCCGCTTGCGGGCGGCGCGTGATGTGGTGGAAATAGGTCAGGCGGATCTGCAGTTCACTACTGAAGAAACTGGAGAGTTCCTCCGTTCCGCGTCAGCGCTGCCGTGGCTTGAGGAGGATATCAGGGCATGGCACCGGGCGACCGGGGGCTGGCCAGCCGCTCTCGACATTTGCCAGCGGGAGCTTACGGTTGCAGGCAAAACAGCAGTTGGGCTTCTGCCGGCGCTAATCAAGAAGCCGGGCGCGCTAAACCGTTACTTGGCTGCCGAGATCTGGAGCGGGCTTGATAACAAGCGCCGCCGTTTCTTCATTCAGAGCTCGCTGGTCGAGCCGGTTGAGATCGATATTTGTAGCCGAGCCGGGATCAAAACAGAAATGCTGCCGGCGGCCATTGACAAGATGGATGCGCAAGGTGTGGTCAATATCTGCAACGAAGCCAACACTGCTTTTATTTTCAACCCTGTATTTCGTGAATTTCTTGTTGACAAATTACGGCAAAGCAGCTCAAGATCAGAGATTTTTCAGTTGCACCGCAATTATGCGCAGGCTTATTCATCGGCTGGAAACAAAGACAAGGCAGTTCACCATTTTATTGAAGCTGAAGACTTTGACAGCGCGGCCGGACTTGTTGAAGCGATGGCTGCAAGTGCGGTTGAAACGGGAAATCTGCATCTGGTTGCGAGGTGGCTGGAAAAAATACCTGCCGTCTTCAAAATAACGCGTCCCTGGATTTGTCTTGCCCAGGCGCAAATTTCTTTCAATCAGGGCGACCTTGATAAATCGCACTCCCTGGTTAACAGGGCGGCGGCTGTGTTTGGGGCCGTGGATAGTCCGAAGGGCCTTTACTGCTGTGCGCTTGCTATCAGCCACATGCTGGCGCTGCAGAATCGCCACAGCGAGAGCCTGAAAGCAGCCCAGGATGCTCAAAAATGGGCCCGGGAGTCGTCAGAACATGCATACGCATCACGGCGCGCCGTTGTTCAGCAACAAATCCTTGGCCGGCGAAGAATAAAGCGCTGGCGGATCGGTGACCAAACTCTGGCGTTTGGCCATGAATCCCCGGAGCAGTCCCGCCTCAAGATCTTGCTATCCGATCTGGACCTGCTTTTCCTTAAGGGCGATTTTGGCCGGCTGCTCAAATGCTCTCTGGAGTTGAATAATAAAACCGACGTTGAATCACTGGCGCTGCCTTACCGGTTTTTCCTGTTTCTGCACCTGGCAAATGCGTACTATCAAACGGCCCGTTACGAAGAAGCATACGAAGTTATCCTCAAAACCTCACAGTCCATCCAGGAACCTGTATACAGGCCGGCAATCGACTGCCTCGCGGAGCGGATCGATTTTTATAGTGGAAATAAATCACGCCGTCAAGAAGATGCATCGAAAATTGTCAACAAGAATAAAAGCCTGGACCGGAACTGGGCGCACCTTGGAACAAAGGCTCGGCGGCTGGGCTTTTGCCGGGAGGCCCTAAAACTTCACGAGCAGAACTTTGCTTGTTGCAGGAGAGGTGAAAAACTGTTATTTGAAACCGTCGGCATTCTTGCAAATGTTGGCGCCGACAAATTCAGAATCGTGGGCGGTCCGGGCGGCGCGGGTGAAGCCGAGATGACGGCTGCTTTTGCACTGGCGCGGAAGCATGGATACAAATATCTCGAAAGTAAAACTCATTTCCACTGGGCCTGGAAGGCTTTTCAGGGTGGCAGGGACGAGCTTGCCCGCGAGCAGCTCAAAGCTGCATTGCAACTGGCCGCATCTTTGTCCCATCATCATTTCGTCGCCGAAGAGGGCAGGATAAGCCTGGATTTGTTGGCGTTTGCTTTTGAATGTGACATAGAACGTGATTTTCTCAAGGTAATTTTCAGCCGGATTGGGAATGATGCCGTCCCGGTTCTGGCCTCCTCCCTGACGGACAGGCCGGCAGCCAAAAGAGTGGCTGCTATATCCGCAGTGGCAGCAGCCGGCGGGGCTGCCGCCGCCGGGATCATCCGCCCGCTGCTGCGGGACGATGATGCTAATGTTCGCGCCGCCGCCAAAAAAGAGCTTGCCGCAATCCGCACAGGCACCAGCGACCCGCTGCAATTGCTGACGAGGCGGGAATCGCAAATATTGTCAGTAGTTGCTGCAGGATTAAGTAATTTGGAAATTGCTGCTAAGCTCTCAATCAGCGAGGCCACCGTCAAGAGGCATGTCTCTAATATTTATCTCAAGCTCGGCCTAAATAAGCGCAGGCAGGTGATGGAATATTTTCAGCCCGCGCGGCGAAACCTGGAGGATTTGGTTTTGGCCCGGGATTAACGGAAGCTAGGGGGGGTTTTGTTTATTCATGAGACGACCGGCTTAGAACCGGCACCCATATTTGCGGTTAAAACTGTTCCGCCCAGGCTAAAGCAAGTGCTTTTGCGCCCGCGGCTGATTGAGATGGCAAAACCTGAGCTGCGGCACAAGCTGCTGGTTATCTCCGCTCCCGGAGGCTACGGCAAAACTATTTTGATGGCCCAGATGGCTTCGTCTTGTCCCGGGCGGCATATTTGGTACAGGCTCAGTGAAATTGACAATAGCCCTGCGCAATTCCTCAGGCATTTAATTCAGGCAGTGACCATCGCTGGCGGGGGCGCGTCTTCACGCAGTCTGGAGCGCCTCAGCGCTGCCCGGGATATACGCGGGGAGGCAGGCGTTATCTTGGCTATGCTGGCAGATGAGCTCGGCGAGCAGAATAAAGAGCCGCTAACATTCTTCTTTGATGATTTTCACCTTCTTGATAAAAACGGTTTTGCAGGCGAAATAGTAAATCAATTGGTAGAGTGCCTGCCAAGCCACGCATATGTTGCCATCGCGAGCCGGACACGACCTCAAATCCCGCTTGTCCGCCTCCGGTCTCTCGGCCTTGTTTGTGAAATAAGCGCCGGTGAGCTTAGGTTCTCGTCCACTGAGCTTGAGGAGCTGCTCACGTCCACCTGGGGGATCGATATTGGCCCTGCCGTCACTCGTTGGCTCAACGACATTTTTGAAGGCTGGGCAGCAGGCATTGTGCTCACAATCGGCGCCTTAAAAAGCAGCCAATTTTCAAGGTTAGCTACCGGGCAGTCGTACGTTCTGGGAAATATTTATGAATATTTGGCTGAAGAAGTATTCGACCAGCAAGCGCAGGAAATGAAGGATTTATTGATGCGAAGCTCGTTACTAGATGTTGTTGACCCGCAGATATGTGATGCTGCTTTGGGCACTCGGAATAGTGAGAATCTTCTGCGGCTGGCTGAAAGCAAGAATCTGTTTACAGTGCGCGCAGGCGATGCCCAAGTGCAGTACCGTTTTCATCCGTTATTTCGC
>JAJYIM010000001.1 GCA_021790115.1 Actinomycetes bacterium
TACGTCTTGTTCAAAGCCGGCGCCGGATGTTTTCCGGAGCGGTTCGGCTTGCGGGCCGCCCGGTTACATCCATTCACAGAGTTAATCGCCTGCTGATAAAGTCCCTTCCCGCAAACGTAAGCGGAGGGAAATGTCCGGCGCCGGCGTCATTTCCCTCCCCGCTCGATGGCGATGCGCCCGGTGCGCACAATCTCGAGGACGTTTGGTTTCAGCAGCTGCTCCAGCGCCTCGATTTTCTCCGTTGTGCCGGTGACCTCTATCGTCATCGACTTCCTGCCAACATCGAGGATATTGGCCCTAAAGATCTCGGCGATCTGCATGATCTCGCCCCGGGTCTTTGCGTCCGTGCCCACCTTGACCAGCGACAGCTCCCTGGCGACTGAATTGGCCGGGTCGAGGTCGGTGATCTTGATGACGTTGATCAGCTTGTGCAACTGCTTGGTCACCTGCTCGACCGGGTGCTCGGCGGCGTCGACCGTGATCGTCATCCGCGAGACGTCCGGATCCTCGGTGACGCCGACCGCCAGGCTGTCAATATTAAAACCGCGCCGCGAGAAAAGCCCTGCAATCCTGGCCAGCACGCCCGGCTTGTTCTCCACCAAAACTGAAAGCGTATGTTTCATAATATAGGTTGCGGGTTTCGGGTTGCGGGTCTCGGGTTGCGAAAATTATACTGACTATTCACTGTGTGCCAAGTTGCTTGTTTGGTTTCCAATTTCAGGTTTTTGGTTTTATCCAGCATCCAGCATCCAGCATCCGGTTTTTCATTTGTGCCCCCCGATCATCTCATCGATCGACTTGCCCGCGGGGACCATGGGAAATACATTTTCTTCCCGTTTGACCCGAAAGTCCAGCACGGCCGGCTTCTTTGACTTGATCGCCGTGCGGATGGCGTCGCCGACATCCTGCTTGTCCTTGATAGTGATGCCAAGGGCGCCGTAGGCTTCGGCCACGGCGGCGAAATCAGGTTGACAGCTTATCACGGTTTGTGAGTAACGCTTGTTCCAGAACAGCTCCTGCCACTGGCGCACCATGCCCAGAAAGCCGTTGTTGAGGATGCAAACCACAACAGGGATGTCATAGCAGACGGCGGTGGCCAGCTCCTGGATCGTCATCTGGAAGCTGCCGTCGCCGGCAATGTCGATGACCGTCTTGTCCGGCCGGCCGACCTTGGCGCCAATGCTGGCGGGGAAGCCGAAGCCCATCGTCCCCAGGCCACCGGAGCTGATAAAATGCCGCGGCTTGGTATGATTATAAAAAAGCGCCGCCCACATCTGGTTCTGGCCGACCTCGGTGACAATGATGGCGTTGCCCTTCGTAATGCGGTTGATCTCCTCGATCACGAACTGGGGCAGGATCTCGCCTTCTTCATCCTTGTAGGACAACGGGTGCTTCTGTTTCCAGTCGTCGATCTGCTTGAGCCAGGCGGCTGTCTGGCCGCGCCCCCGCTCGATTTTCTTCAGCTCCGTCACCAGGCCGCCGAGGACATCCTTGGCGTCGCCGACGATGGGGATGTCGATGGCGACGTTCTTGCTGATCTCGGCCGGGTCCATATCGATGTGAATTTTTTTGGCGTGCTGCGCGAATGTTGATATTTTGCCGGTGACGCGGTCGTCAAAACGGGCGCCGACGCCGATGAGCAGGTCACAGTGGGTGACGGCGTAGTTGGCATAGCCGGTGCCGTGCATGCCCAGCATTCCCAGGGAAAGCTTGTCTGTCTCCGGAAAAGAGCCGATGCCCATCAGTGTTGTCGTCACCGGAATCTTCATCAGCTGCGCCAATCGGTGCAGCTCCTTGTGCGCAGCGGCGGTGATGATGCCGCCGCCGGCGTAAAGAACAGGCCGCTCCGCTCTGGCTATTGCCTTGGCCGCAGCGCGGACCTGTTTGCGGTTGCCCTTGAGCGTCGGCTTGTAACCCGGTAGTTTAACCTCACCTGCTGCTTTGTAGTCAAGGTCGGCGTTCTGTATATCAACGGGGATGTCGATAACCACCGGTCCGGGCCGGCCCGTGGAGGCGATATAAAACGCCTCCTTGAACACATGTGGAATCTCGCGGGGATCCTTGATCAGATAGCTGTGCTTGACGATCGGCTCGGTGATGCCGGTGACGTCGGCCTCCTGAAAAGCATCGGTGCCGATCAGGTCGCTTCTCACCTGACCGGTGATGGCAACCATCGGCGTCGAGTCCATGTAGGCGTTGGCGATGCCGGTCACCAGGTTGGTGGCCCCAGGGCCGCTGGTGGCGATGCAGACGCCGGTCCTGCCCGTTGCGCGGGCATAGCCGTCCGCCATGTGGGCGGCGCCCTGCTCGTGCCGGACAAGGTAATGCTTCAGGTCTGAATCAAATAGCGCATCATAAAGCGGTATCACTACGCCGCCGGGCAGGCCGAAGACCACCTCGACCCCGTTCGCTTTCAATGATTCAATTATTATCTCTGAGCCCTTCATAAAAACCAGTTTCGCGTTTCCAGCTTCGAGTTTGGAGTTTCGGATTTGACGGTTTAACCCGGAACTTTTCTTATCCTAGGGTTGCGCCTGTTTCGGCGCCATGGACAAGCTTAACATACCTTGACAGCAGGCCGGCCTGGTAGCGCGGCGGGCGCGGCTGCCACGCGGCGGCGCGGCGTTTCAACTCCCCCTCATCCACCAGCAGGTTGATGCTTCTGCCGGGAATGTCTATCTCGATCTCGTCGCCATCCTCGACCAGTGCAACCGGGCCGCCGGCAAACGCCTCCGGCGAGACATGGCCGATGCTGGCTCCCCGGGTGGCCCCCGAGAAGCGCCCGTCTGTAATCAGCGCCACCTGCCGGTCAAGCCCGGCGCCGGCAATTGCCGAAGTCGGCGTCAGCATCTCCGGCATCCCCGGCCCGCCCCTGGGGCCTTGATAACGGATGATGATGACGCTGCCCGGCTTGATGGCGCCCTGTTCGATCGCCTCCACCAGGTCCGGCTCGTTTTCAAAAACAAGCGCCTGGCCTTTGTGGCGCAGCATCTCCGGCATGACCGCGGATTCCTTGACCACAGCGCCTGCCGGCGCCAGGTTCCCGAACAGCACCGCCAGGCCGCCGGTGGGATGGTAGGCATTTTTGATGTCACGGATGACATCATGGTCAAGCACCCCGGCGCCTTCCACCTGCTCAGCAACGGTCATGCCCGTAACTGCCCGGGCGGAGCCATCGATCTTGCCGGCATCAAGCAGCACCTTCATCAATGCCTGGACGCCGCCGGCGCGGTTTAAGTCTTGCATATGGTAAGAGCCGGCCGGCCGCAAAGAGCACAAGTGCGGCGTGTGCGCCGTGACTTCGTTAACAGAAGCAAGATTGAAGCCAACCCCCGCTTCGTGCGCAATCGCGGCCAGGTGCAGCACCGTATTAGTCGAGCAGCCCATCGAAGAGTCCACCGCCAAGGCGTTGCTAACGGCCGCCGGCGTGACGATGTCGCGCGGCCTTAAGCTTTCGCTGACCAGCCCGACGGCCCGCGCCCCCGCGCGCCGCGCCAGCCTGATGCGCCCCGCATCGACGGCTGGAACGGTGCCGTTCCCGGGCAGCGCCAGTCCCAGCGCCTCGGTGAGACAGTTCATCGAGTTGGCGGTAAAGAGCCCGGCGCAAGAGCCGCAGCCGGGGCAGGCGCAGCTTTCAATGCGGTCAACCTGCTCCTGGCTGATCTTCCCGGTAAGCGCCGCGCCAACAGCCTCAAAAACGCTGTTAAGGTCGATCTTCTCCCCTTCCAGCTCGCCGGCCAGCATCGGCCCGCCGCTGACAACAACTGCGGGAACGTTGACCCTGAGCGCCCCCATGATCATCCCGGGGATGATCTTGTCGCAGTTGGGGATGAGCACCAGGCCGTCAAAGGCGTGCGCCTTTGCCATCGCTTCGATCTCGTCGGCAATCAGCTCCCGGCTGGCCAAGGAAAAGCGCATGCCCTCATGGTTCATGGCGATGCCGTCGCAGATGCCGATGCCGCCAAACTCGAAAGGAACGCCCCCGGCCGCCCAGATGCCGTCCTTGACAGCGGCGGCGACCTGGCGCAGGTGCAGATGCCCGGGAATGACCTCGTTAAAAGAATTGGCGACGCCGATGAACGGCCGCTCAATATCACTGTCGTTTAAGCCCAGCGCCTTAAGCAGCGACCGGTGCGGCGCCCTGGCAACCCCTTTTTTGATGTTGTCACTTGGCAAATCCATGGAATACTGTCAACCTCGGCAAAAATATTTTTTGTTCGGCAGTTTGCCAAAACTGGCGCCGCCATGAAACAAATATCTTAACACAAGGCCCGCAAATTTCTTAGGTTCCAGTTAGGTTCCAGGGACGTACGTTTCTTATGTTTCCTAACTAGAGACAATCTATCGTTTTGCAACGGTAAGATAAAAAGTTAGGAAACATAGGAACAGGAAACGTACGTCCCTAGCCAAAAGGCAGTCTGCAAGGTAAGATATTTATTACCCCCTGGAAATGAATGGATTTCCAGAGAGTGGCGTTCGTATTGCTATCTATGTGGTTATGAAACTACAGAACAAGATACCGCTTTATGTTGTTTTAATCATGCTCGTCCTCGGCAGCCTGGGAGTGGTTGCCGTTATCACCATCCAGACCCGGGACGACAACAACCATTTTGAAGACATGGCCTCGGCGCTGACCGCCACGATTTTAAACGGGCTCGAACATGACATGTTGCGGGGAGAGCGCGGCGACATTCAGCAGACGCTTGACAGCCTGCGCCAGCGCGACTCCGTCGGCGAGGTCGATATAGTTTCCGGCAGCAACCGGATCTGGGCGTCAACCAACCGCCAGGCCATCGGCGCCAGCGGCAGCCCGGATGTAGAAAAGCTGCTCAGCTCCGGCGCCCAGACTATTGGCAATGGCTCCGGCAATGGCTTTATTTCAGTGGCCGAGCCTATTCCCGTAAAGAGCGAGTGCCTTCAGTGCCATGGCCGCATCGCTCCCGCTCCAAACAAGCAAGGCCTGCTGGGGGCAATCAGGGTTGACATCAGTACTGCTTCCCTAGACAACAGCCTCAGCGGCAGCCGTGATATTATGGTCGGATTTGGCGCCCTGATTTTCGTATTGGTCGCCGGCACGGTCGTTCTGATGCTGCGCCGTTCCGTGCTTACCCCTCTGACCAGAATGACCACGGCGGCCGGCCGCATTTCCTCCGGGGATTATTCAGTGCGGGTGCCTGTCGAAGCAAGCAAGAACGAGCTGGGCTCGATGTCGGCGGCCTTTAACGACATGATCGACCAGGTGGAGTCGCACACCCGCGAGCTGGAGCGGGCCAACAGCCAGCTGGAGCGGGCCAACCGAATGAAATCCGAATTTCTCGCCAATATGAGCCACGAATTGCGCACCCCCCTGAACATAATTATCGGCTTCTCGGAAGTGCTCAGGGACACTGACCCGCAAACGCTGGCAGAATCAGACAGGCAGGAATTTTGTGAAAACATCATCACCAGCGGCTACCATCTGCTGGAGCTGATTAATGACGTGCTCGACCTGGCCAAGGTGGAGGCGGGGCAGATGCAGCTTGAGCCGGAAGAGTTTTATGTTGGCACGGTGCTTCAGGAGACAATTGCCACCATGCAGCCGCTGGCGGCGAAAAAGAATATCGATCTCAACGTTAATATCTCCAGCCGCCTTTCTTCCATTGTTGCCGACGTCAATAAATTCAAACAAATTGTCTACAATCTTGTCGGCAACGCTGTCAAATTTACGCCTGCCGGCGGACGCGTCCGCGTCTCGGCGTCAGTGATGGACAACACCGCCCGCTTTGCCGTCAGCGACATGGGTGTAGGCATCGCCCCCGCCGACCAGGAAAGAATTTTCGCGGAATTCCAGCAGGCAGACGGATCGTCTTCCCGCAAATATGAAGGCACCGGCCTGGGGCTGGCGCTGACGCGCAAGTTCGTCGAGCTGCATGGAGGACGCATCTGGCTTGATAGCGAGGTGGGAAAGGGCAGCAATTTTTATTTCACGCTGCCGCTGCCGGCAAGACGAACTTTGCCGGCTGCTATTCCGGCCGAGCGGGCAGACAAGCCGCCCGCGCCGGCGCCCAGGCCTAAGCCCACCCCGGCGGCGCCCGCCGAAAAAGAGCAGGGGAAAACGAAGATTCTCGTAGTTGATGACGATCCCAAAACCGCAGAACTGATCGGCCATTGGCTGAAGCAGGCAGGTTACAGCGTCGACTTTGCCGGCGAAGGCAACGAGGCGATTGAAAAAGCGAGAACGGTTCTTCCTTTTGCTGTCTGCCTCGATATCATGTTGCCCGACAAGGATGGCTGGCAGGTGCTGCACCAGCTGAAGAGCGATCCCTTGACCGCGGATATTGGCGTGATTATCTGCTCTGCGCTTGACAACCCCGACCTGGGTTTCGCTCTCGGGGCCGCCGATTACTGCGTCAAGCCCCTCAGCCGGCGGCCGCTGCTTGACAAGCTTAAATATCTAAAGC
Organism: Actinomycetes bacterium; assembly: GCA_021790115.1. GTDB lineage: Bacteria > Actinomycetota > Thermoleophilia > BMS3ABIN01 > BMS3ABIN01 > JACWAD01. Next base: position 6,441 of record JAJYIM010000001.1, read on the forward strand.
AGGTCAGCCCCGCCCGCCGCTCCCAGCCGCAGATTCTGGTAGCGGACAGCGATTCCCGGGCTGCCAGCGCCACTGCCGCCATCCTGGAGCGGCAAGGGTTCACCGTGGTCAGTGCGGCTGATGGCGCGGAAGCCAGAGAGATGGCGCTGGAGCAAAGCCCGGACGTAATCATCCTGGATGCTCATCTTGACGGCGCCTCGCTTTTTGACATTGTCTCATTCCTGCAGCGTCACCCGCTGACAATGGACATCCCCGTGATAGTCACCTCCGACCAAAAACTGCCGGCAGGGGAAGCACGGCTGCTGGATGAAAAACGTGTCCGCAGCGTAATTTTCAAGGGAAATGATTCCCGGCAACAATTGCTGAGCGAGGTTTTCCGCCTGGAAAAACTGCAGCCTGAGCGGGCGCGGCTCGTTGACGCCGAGACAGGATTGTTTAACCGGCGCTACTTTGAAAAGAGGCTGGCTGAGGAAATCAGCCGGGCCGAGCGCTACAAGCTTGACCTGTCCGTGCTGATGATTGAGCCGGACAGCGGCGATGGCGATGCCTCGAGGAGCGCGATGCTGGCTGCCTTGACCGGCATGCTCCGCAGCAACATCAGGGCGGCCGATGCGCTGTCACGCTACGATGAAGACCGTTTTGCCGTCCTGCTCCCGGAAACATCCCGCCTCGCCAGCCACAAGGTGGCGCAGAAGTTGGTTGATATGATACATTATTTGAAGTTCACCGACGACGCCGGCAATTCTTTCCGGCTGACAGTCAGCATTGCTGTAACCGACTGTCCGCAGGGCTCTGTTGGCGCCGGCATGTTGACATTGAAGCTGGAGGCAGCACTGAGCGAGATCGCCGGCGGCGGCGGCGATGAAGCCAGGCTGGTCTGAGAGCCTGCCCCGGTAGGAAATAATGAAAACGCGAGCTTTGCTAGTCGAAGACAACAATATGAACTCCCGCTTAATCAAGTTCGTGCTCGAGCGCAGCGGCTTCGAAGTGCTGGCCTCCGGCAGCGCCGAAGAAGCGATCGGTATTGCCGAGGACCAGCGCCCGGATATTATCCTGATGGATGTGCAGCTGCCGGGAATGGATGGCCTGGAGGCAACCGGCCGGCTGAAAAAAAACCCGGCCACGGCCAAAATTCCCATTATCGCCATCACCGCGCACGCGATGCACGGAGACGAGGAGAGGATCAGGGCTGCCGGCTGTGAAGGCTATATCGCCAAGCCGATCAATACCGGTGAGTTGGCCGACGTAATTGCGGGGCACTTAAAAAAATAGTTTCGGGTTTCGGGTTTGGAGTTTGGAGTTTGAGCTTGATAGTTCTGCGCGGACGCGGGTTTCCCCTTCGATTAGAAACTCTAAGCTGGCAACTCGAAGCTTATCTTCTGATGATCCCCAGCGCCGCCTTGACGGTCCGCACCATCTGCTCTGTGTCAAAGGGCTTTGTAATGTGGCCCCGCGCCCCCAGCGCCGCTTCCCTCGCCAGCTCTTCCCGCCCGCCTCTTGCGGCAAGCAGGATTACGGGAATTCTGGCAAACTCATCGGCGCCGGCCAGCTGCTTCAGCGCCTGAATGCCGTCTTTCTCCGGAACGACAATGTCAAGCATGATCAGGTCCGGCCGCTCCTTTTTTAGCAAGCCGATTGCGACGGCAGGGTTGAGGGCCTCGATTACCCTTAATCCCTCCAGCTCCAGGTTTACCCTCAGCAGGGCGAGCAGGCGCGCCTCCCCGCCCACAACCATGACGCACTTTTCCTTTTCCGCCGCCGCTGCCACGGCCGCAAAAAACTCCTCCCTTTTAACCCGCCAGGAAATGTCTTTGTGTGTATGCCGTTTATGCCACTTAAGCAGCGAAGGAAAACATCCAGAGTCCAGCATCCGGCTTTACGGTTTTATCCAGCATCCGGCATCCAGCAACCAGCAACCAGCATCCGGTTTATCAGTGCCTGCCCGACCGCATGATGCCGCCCACCAGCCAGAGGCCGAAAAACCCCGATATCATGAAACCGAGCAGGGCAAACAGGGAGATGCCCAACAGACGCGGGCCGCCCTGGGCAAACAGCCCGATGATGGACGAGCCCAGAATCAGCGAAGCCAGCACTATGGCAACGACAAGCCTGTTTGTCAAAATAGTGAGGCGGCGGGTCATGTCTTCCAGGTTGCGGTGCACAAAGTTGATCTTTACATCTCCTTTCCGCACCTGATCCAAAGCGTCATGCAGTTGATAGGGATAGTCCATCAGCACGCCGACCAGGTTCTGCACCTCGCGGCCGCCGCGGCTGGCCAGGCTGCGGGGCGAATAGCGGCTGCTGATAAACTCGCGGGCGTAAGGCTGCGCGAACTCGAGCACGTTAAAGGAAGGATAAAGCTGGCTTGTGATTCCTTCCAGCGTGGCCACGGCCTTGTCCAGTAGCAGGTACTGGGTAGGCAGCTTCAGCTTCAGCCGGAAGATGGCGGCGAAAATATCCCTGAAGACCGAAACCGGCTCCAGCTCGCTCAAGCTGACGCCATAGTACTTCGCAAACAGGTCCCTGAGCTCGCCCACAAACTCTGTCTCCATTTGCCGCGGAAACTCGACCCCCAGGGCCGCCAGCCGCCGGGGGATGTTCTCCAGCTTCTGGTTGGTGACGTCAACAAACAGGTTAATGATGCTCTGGCGGTCGTTGTCGGTGAGAACCCCGGCCATGCCAAAGTCCACCAGTCCGATGGTGCCGTCCTCCATTACGAGGATGTTGGCCGGATGGGGATCGCCGTGAAAAAACCCGTGGATGAAAATCTGTTTCAGCCAGCATTCGGTGATGACGGCCGCCAGCGCCTTGCGCTCGGCCATCGTCATGGCGCCGGTGTCCACGTCCACCAGTTGCGTGCCTTCCAGGTACTGGAGCGTCAGCACCCGGGTGGTGCTGTACTGCCAGTAAACCTTTGGTATCACGACGCTGTGATCAAGGTCGAAAAGCTGCGCGAACCGCTCCGCGTTCCTGGCCTCGATGCGGTAGTCAAGCTCGGCCCTGATGCTGCGGGCAAACTGGTCAACGACGCCCACCGGGTCAACGAGGATTTCCTGGCGCAGGTGGTCGCTGAGCAGGTGGGCGAACTGGTAAAGAAGATCAATGTCTGACTTCACCAGGGCTTCGGCGCCCGACCGCTGCACCTTGACAATCACCGGATCGCCGTTGGGCAGCACGGCCCGGTGCACCTGGCCGATGGAAGCCGCGGCGATGGGCTTATCGTCAAAGGAGACAAACAGGCGCTTGACGGTAAGCTTTAGCTCTGACTCAATCGTCTCGTGAGCCTGCTCGACCGGGAAGGCGCGCACTTCATCCTGCAGCTTGCGCAGCTCCACCAGAATGTCCGCCGGAACCAGGTCGGGCCTGGTGCTAAGCAGTTGGCCGAACTTGATAAAAGTGGGACCCATTTCTTCCAGCATGTTCCTGATGTGCTCGCCGCGGGACCCCACCGGCCGCCGCGCCGCCCCCCGGCGCACCCGCGGCATCAGGTTGCGCAGGTTGTGGCGCTCGAAGAAATAGCCAAAACCGTGCTTGACGGCGATCTCGGTGATGCGCCGCATCCGGTCCACGTTTCTGACGCTGGACAGCCTCATATTGTTCCCGTTCCGCGCTTCGGCCGGTTATCAACCGGGGTTGCGCTTTCCACACATCAGTTAAAGAACAGATATTTCTCTGGAATACGTCCTGCCCGGCCTATCCCCTATCCTTCTTGCTGTTCTTGCTTTTTCTGCCATTTTTATCTTCCCCGGCGGCCTCTTCGGCCTGCGCCGCTTCCAGCAGCGAGATGCGGTGCTCCAGCTGCGCCAGCTTCAGCTCCAGCTCCTCCAGCTGTTCGCTGGTAGCCAGGCCCAGATCACGGAAAGTCCGCTGCAGGCTGGCGTCAATCCTGCCCCTGGCCGCGCGGGTCTCATCCCTGGCTTTCCCGACAAGGTCATTTACCGCCCCCCGCCCCTCAGCGGTGGCCTCATGCCCCCGGTTGATGAAATCGCCAATCGCGGCCTCGGCCATGTCCCGGGTGAGCGAGGCGGCGCCGATGGTCATCAGAATGCTTCGTTCCAGCAGATTTGACATGCTGCACCTCCGTTCTCTTGCTGCCCTGGAACGTCTCCCGTTCCAGGTTGCCGCTTGATGCTTAAGGCACCTTAAGTAACGGCTTTATTAATCAGAAGGTTAACTCCAAGCAGGTTTAAATTCTACCCGGGGGATTTTTTCTTCAATCAGCAACAGGCAGGAAAAAAGAAAAAGGGGGGTTAGAAAAAAGGCTAACGGGCTTTTGCCGTCTTGACCTTGGCCTTGGCTTTCTTTGCCTTTGCTACGGGCGGGCGGTAGCGCTTCTCCCGCTCCTTCCACAGGGTCAGCAGGGGAGCGGCCACGAAAATTGACGAATAAGCTCCCGAGCTGATTCCCACCAGCAGCGCGAAGGCGAAGTCTTTCAGGGTCTCGCCGCCAAAGACAAGCAGGGCGATGACCGGCATCAGCGTCAGCATGCTGGTGATGATAGAGCGGGTCATCACTTCCCAAATGGAGTTGTTGACCATGTCCGCATAAGCACCGCGGCGGGCCTTGGGCGCATTCTCCCGGATGCGGTCAAAAACAATAATGGTGTCGTAAAGCGAATAGCCAAGGATGGTGAGAACCGCCGCCACCGTGGCGCTGGTAACTTCGCGCCCCACAATTGAATAAACGCCCACCGTCACCAGCAGATCGTGAATCAGCGCCACCAGGGTCGCCACCGCGGACTTGAACTCAAACCGGAAAGAGACATAGATGATGATAATCACCCAGGCGAGGAAGACGGCCTTCAGCATGGAGTCGGCCACCTGGCGGCCAAACGTGGGGCCGACGACGTTCCACGAGGTCTCGGCAACATGGAACCTGGCGTCAAGCGCCTTCACCACCGCCTGCTGCTGATCATTGTTAAGCGAAGGCAGCGTCACCTGATAACGCCCCTCGCCAACGGTCTGCACGACAGCGTTGCCGTAACCGGCGGCGCCCAGGACGCTGCGCACTCCGTCCGTGTTGGTATTTTGGGCAAACCTGGTAACCAGGCGGCTGCCGCTGGTGAAATCGATGCTCAAATTAAGCCCCCGCGTCGCCAGGCTGATCAGGCCGACAATAATAATGAGGCCGGAGAAGGCAAACCACCAGTACTTTTTCCCCATCAGGTCTACGCGCAGTTTCTCGATCATTGCGCTTCCGCCTTTTTCACCTTGATGCCCATCAAGGCGGGGCTGTTAAAGAGCCGCAGATTTGCCAGAAGGCCCAGCATCGCCCGGGTGGCCAACACAGCCGTGAACATGCTGATAACTACACCAATAATCAGCGTTAGCGCAAAACCCTTGACGCCGGCGGTCGCCAGGCTGAAAATAATCAGCGCCGTGATGATCGTGACCACGTTGGCGTCAAGAATGGTCTTGAATCCTTTTCTGTAACCGGAACTGACGGCGGAGCGGATCGTCTTGCCCTTGCGCACCTCTTCCTTAATGCGCTCAAAGATAACGACATTGGCGTCGGCGGCCACCCCTACAGTCAGGATCATGCCGGCGATGCCCGGCAGTGTCAGCGTCGCCGGATGCCAGGGGTTCGTGAGGGCGGCGTAGAAAAATACGCCATAGATAATCAGCGCCAGGTCGGCCACCACTCCCAGCAAGCGGTAATAAAACACGAGGAAGATCATCACCACCGCCAGGCCGATGGTGCCCGCGATCAGCCCCTGCCTCAGCGAATCCTGGCCGAGGGTAGCGCTGACTTCATTCTTGTCAATGGTGTCCAGCGTCACCGGCAGGGCGCCGGTCTGCAGCACCAGCACGGTGTCCTTGACTTCCTGCAGGGACATGTTGCCGGTGATCTCCGCCTGGCCGCCGCTGATCTTGTCCTTCACGGTGGGAGCCGACTGGACATCGCCATCCAGAACAATTGCCATCTGCTGCACCTGGCCGGTAATCGCCCCCTGGGTGGCCAGCTGGTCCGTGACATCGGCAAACTTCTTGGCGCCGGCGTCGTTAAAGTTCATGTTCACCTTGGGCCGGTTGAACTGGTCCCAGCCAAGCGAGGCGCCGCTGAGCGCGTCCCCCGTCAGCAGCGGCGTCTTGTCAACAACCATTGGCTGGCGCTCCGGCTGGCCGTTTTTATCCTTGATGACATTGCCGTCCTTGTCTTTCAGAGTTTGATAAAGGAGCAGTTTGTCGGCGGGAATCTTGTTGGGCGGCAGGGTGCCCGACGCCACCTGCCCGGTCAGGTCCTGATCCACCCGCATAAACTGCAGCAGCGCCGTCTTGCCGATCAGGGCGGTGGCTTGGTCAACGTTCTTGACGCCGGCCAGGGCAACCGAGATCTGGTTGGAGCCCTGGCGGCTGATGGCCGGCTCAGAGACGCCCAGCTTGTCAACGCGGTTGCGGATCACCAGCTCCGCCTGGTCCATCTGGTCGCTGGTGACATTGCCTTTTGCCTGGAGGATTACCTCCAGGCCTCCCTGCAGGTCAAGGCCAAGCTTGGTTTTTTTTGAAGGAGGATAAATGATAAAAATCGACACCCCCAAAAGAACCACCATTATCCCCAGCACCAAGAGATTTTTCTGTCTGTCTGTCAAATTTTTCCCGCTTAGACGTTAAAAAACAGGCCCGCCCCAAAACCGCGCAGCCCATGGAAAAGCATAAGTGAAAGGGGAGGGAGTGTCAAAATACATCGCAGTTACAGATAATATTTTAACACCGGGCGCCGCCACCCGGAAACGATGTCGGCCGGTTCCCGCCCGGACTTAAGCAGGCTGGCCAGGAAAACCCGCCGCAAGCGGCGCGGGCACGCGCCACGCGCCAGAGCATGTTTTCCCAGGCTCTAAGGAATCTACCCCAAAAGGCTGTTCGCAGCAGAATTTGCCTTTGAGATAGATTCTAAGCCTCCCCGTTTTCTTCCGGCTCCGCTTCCTGATCCGGCGGCCGCTTGCCCTCTTTTCCGCCGCCCTCCTCGCGGCGGGAGATGGAACTGCGCGCCACCATGATTTCTGTCTTTTTGGCAATCTCCAGCAACACGTAGTCTTCTTTAACCTGCGTGATCTTGCCAAATATGCCCCCGGCAGTCACCACCGTCTCGCCTTTTTTAAGCGTCTGCACCAGCGCGTCGTGCTGCTTTCTCTGTTTCTGGCTTGGCCGGATGAGCAAAAAGTAAAAGACGACGATGAACAACACAAAAATGGCCAGCGTCGCGAAGCCGCCGGTGGCGTCAGTCTGCGCCAATAAAAAAGCAATAGCTGAACTCAAGCCTGCTCCTTTCCGATTTCCCTGGGGCCCGCCCGGCAGGCTCCCGGTTGATCCCGGTCAGTATTCCGCCGGCGCCGACTTCATAAAATCCTGAAAGCGCCCCTGAATAATCGCCTGCCGGGCTTTACGGGTCAAGTCTAGCAGAAAGGTGACATTGTGTAGAGACAAAAGCTGCAGCCCCAGGAGCTCTTTCTGGGTCACCAGGTGCCTGATGTAGGCGCGGCTGAAATTCTGGCAGGCGTAGCAGCGGCAGCCCGCATCAAGGGGACCGTCCTGGCGCGCAAAAACCGCTCCCCGCAGGTTGAGCCTGCCCGAGGCGGTGAAGGCGCTGCCGTGGCGCGCCAGACGCGTCGGCAGCACGCAGTCAAACATATCGACGCCGGCGGAGATAGCGGCCAGGATGCCGGCCGGGTCGCCAAGCCCCATGAAGTAGCGGGGCCGGTCCGCGGGCAGCAGGCCGGCCGTAAGCACCAGCGCCTCCAGCATGGCGGAACGCTCCTCCCCGACGCTGAGGCCGCCAATCGCATAGCCGCCAAAGCCTATCTCCAGGATGCGCTCCGCGCTTTCCCGGCGCAGCTTCTCATTGGTGCCGCCCTGCACGATGCCCATCAGCATCTGATCCTGCCGCTGCTGCTCTTTCCGGCAACGGGCGGCCCACGCCGCCGTGCGCTGGACGGCCCGCTGCAGCTCGCCCGGGCCTGCCTGCGCCGGGGGGCACTCGTCCAGGCACATGATGATGTCAGCCCCCAGCTGCTCCTGGACCCTGACTGACAGCTCCGGAGTAAAAAAGTGCCTGGCGCCGTCATAGACGGATTTAAACTCCACGCCGCCGGCAAACACCCGGGCGGCCGGCCCCAGGCTGAAAACCTGGTAACCGCCGCTGTCGGTAAGCAGCGGCCCATCCCAGGACATGAAGGCGTGCAGGCCCCCCAAAGAAGCAACCGTCGCCGTCCCGGGGCGGAAAAAAAGGTGATAAGCGTTTGCCAGCACAACCTGGGCGCCCGCCTCAGCCAAATCCCGGGGGGACAAGGTTTTGACAGTGGCCCTGGTGCCGACCGGCATAAAGCACGGAGTTTCAATGTCCCCGTGCGGCGCGGCGAGCACCCCGGCGCGGGCGCCGCAATCGCTGCTGACAATATTAAAATCAAACTGATTCAATCACAAACTCAACCCTTGTCAATGGGGGCGTGGCCCCCGGGAGTTCCCGGCTTGGGCCGGGGATTTCCCAAAGCAGATGCGAGCTGGTAAAATCCCCGCAGATGCATCCCCTCCTTGGCAAGACACTGATCATCTTCTTCGCCTTCGTGGCCGCCACGGCCGGCATCGCGGCAACGATCTCAACTGCCGAGAGCCCCGGCCAGGCCGCTTCTTTACGGGAAAGCGCTGCCGCCCCGGCCGCGGCGTATCCACCACCGCCGCCCGTCCACAAGTTCGCGCTCATCATCGGCATCGATTACGACCATACCGATTTGGGCGATGTCAAATATGCCGACCGGGACGCGGTTTCCGCTTACAACCTGCTGACGCGGCAAAAGGGCTTCCCTCCCGGCAATGTTGTCATGCTCAGGAACAGCCAGGCTACCCGCGGCAACATTCTCACCGCGCTCAACTCCCTGGCGGCAAACCCGGAAGTTGACTCCAATTCCGAAGTCGTCTTTTTCTACAGCGGTCACGGCCTCCGCAACGGCCCCGGCGACGGCCTCGATATCGCCGGGCTGCCGCCGGGCTATGCGCTGGTCCCTTTTGATTTTTACAATTATAACTACAAAAAGGGAGACGGCCTCATCTGGAACTGGCAGCTTGCCGGGCCGCTATCCAGAATACACCCCGGCATGATGTGGATCTCCATCGACAGCTGTTTTTCCGGCGGGTTCATCCAGCCGGGGATCGCCGGCCCCGGCCGGGTGGTGACCGCTTCCAGCCAGGCCGACCAGCTTTCCAACGAGCTTCCCCAGGCCCGGCAGGGCGTCTTTACAGATTTCATGGTCAATGAAGGCCTCGCCCGGGAGATGTCGATTGAACAGGCCTTTACCGCCGCCAGCGTCCGCTCGCTGCCGTATTCGCAAACACCCCAGATTGCCGACGAGGTTCCCGGCGGCGGCAGACTCTAAGAATCTATCTCAAAAGGCTGTTCGCAGCAGAATTTGCCTTTGAGATAGATTCTAATCATCTATCCCCGTCCCGGCGCCTGCCGCGCCTCTTTCCCCAAGCGGCAATCCTTATTATCATTATCAATCAATAATGTTAATGAGGAAGGAGCAGCCATGGAAATTGGCAACGATTCAGTCAGGCCGGACCATGCCCAGGAAAACCTGGAGCTGCAGGGTCCGGCAATGCCGGAAAAGGTCTCCACAAATGTCAACAAGAAGCACCGGGAAGGCTTGACTTCCGGTCAAAGGGCGGCGGACGGGCTTGCCCGCCAGGCGGGCAGTTGGGGGTTTATTTTTTCCTTTTTGATTATCCTCGGCATCTGGATGGCCTTAAACAGCGTCGCCCTGATAAACAATTGGGACCCCTATCCGTTCATCCTCCTGAACCTGGTGCTTTCCTGCCTGGCCGCCATCCAGGCGCCGGTAATCATGATGAGCCAGAACCGGCAGGAGGAGAAAGACCGGCTCAAGGTAGATGCCGACTACCACGTCAACGTGAAAGCGGAAGCGGAGCTGGAGCGGCTGCACCGCAAGCTCGACCATATGCACAGCAAGCTTGACCGCCTGAACGTGGAGCGCGTCAAGGAGCTGCTCCAGCTGCAGCAGGAGCAGATGGATATTCTCAAGGACCTGGCGCAAAAACAGGCTTAGAGCCCTTAAATTGGCTCTGGCAATGTTTCTGCCGCAAACGATGCGGCGCCGGAACGCAGGCTGCCCGCTGGTTGATGCGTCTGCCAAGATATGGTCTAAAGCAGCAGCATGGCGTCGCCAAAGCTGTAAAAGCGGTACCTTTCCCTGACGGCTTCCCGGTAGAGGCGGCGGGTCTCCTCAATGCCGGCGAAGGCCATCACCAGCGCCAGCAGCGTTGACCTGGGCAGGTGAAAGTTGGTCAGGATGGCGTCAACGGCGCTGAACCTGAAACCCGGCGTGATAAACAGGCCGGTGGCGCCGGCAAGCGGCCCGGGAGGCTCCCCGAAGACCGTCTCCAGCACCCGCACCGTGGTGGTGCCCACGGCAATCACCCTGCCGCCGCGCCGCCTTGTTTCCTGCAGCGCCCGGTACGTTGGGCGTGGCAGCCTGTAGTTTTCCGCATCCATTTGATGCCGGTCCAGGTCTTCGGCGCTGACCGGGCGGAACGTGCCGGGGCCGATGTGAAGCGTCAGCGGCGCCAGCCGGGCGCCGGCGCCTTTTATGTCACCTATCAGTGATGATGTAAAATGAAGCCCCGCGGTCGGCGCCGCCGCGGAACCGGGTGCTTGGGCAAATATTGTCTGGTAGCGCTCGGGCCGGTCCAGTTTTTTCTTGACATAGGGCGGCAGCGGCATCTCGCCTTCCCGCTCCAGCAAACCGATGGTCTCCAGGCCGCTTAAATTCTCCACCAGCCAGCGGCCGCCGCCGAGGCTCTCCTTCAACAGGAAAAGAGGCTTGCCACAGGCGCCGCCGCGCGCGCGCCTGCCGCCCGCCACGGACTGCCGGCGTTCCAGCATCAGGTTCTCGCCCGGCCGCAGCCGGGCCGAAGACCTGACCAGCGCCTCCCAGACATGCCGCCAGCGCCTGCCCAGGAAAAGCAGCTCCACCCTGCCCCCCGTTGACCTCATGGCATATATGCGTGCTTTGAGCACGCGCGAATTATTATAAACAAGCAGGTCCCCGGGACTGAGGAATGAAACCAGGCCGGCAAAGCGGCGGTGCTCTGCCTGTCCGGTGCGGCGATTATAAACCAGCAGCCGGCTGCTGTCCCTGGGGCTGACCGGCTGCTGCGCGATCAGCTCCTGGGGAAGATCATAGTCAAGCTCGCTGGCAAACATAGGGGCCCCTTAGGGCTGCGGCGTTTGCCCGCGGCCGGCGGCGGCTTCAGCGTCGCTGTAAATGCAGCCGCAGTACTTCTGACGGTAGAGCGCCGCCTCCCGCGAAAGCTCAATGCTGCGCCGGTATCGGGGGCGAAGATCGCGGTAGGCGAACTTGACGCCGGCGGCAGCGGCGGCCCGCTCTCCCTCAGCCCTGACGGTCTCATGCTCTTGGTAAGGACTGACGAGCAGCGTGGTGCTGAATGTGTCAAAGCCGTTGCCGGCCGCCAGCCGGGCCGTATGATCAAGCCTCTGCGAGATGCAGAGGCGGCAGCGGCCCGGCCTTTCGTCATTTGCGCTCACGCGCCTGAGCCAGCCGGTAATATCGTACTCGGGCCCGCCAACCAGCGGCAGCCCAATTCTGCCGGCGTAGGCAAGCAGCGTCTCGTAGCGGAGCCTGTGTTCGGCGAAAGGATGGATGTTGGGATTAAAAAATGCGCCGGCCACCTCGGTGCCGTCCAGGCGCCACGCCTCCACCGTGGCGGTTGAGCAAGGAGCGCAGCAGATATGAAGAAGAAGTTTCATCGTCCCGATAGATTTTAGCAGCAGGCTGCGGACTTCCGGTAGACGGCAGGCTTGGTAGATGGCAGGCTTTTAGCCTGCCTTTGGGAGGGTTTATCTACGCACACGCCCTCGTCTGCACAGGCTAAAAGCCTGTGCCCACCGTCCGGTGGCGAGGCTCAGGCTAAAAGCCTGTGCCCACCGTCCGGTTTTTGACTTTTGCGGCGCGGTCCGTTAATCTCTGCTCAGTTTGCACTGCCTCCCCCGGAAAGAAAAGTAAACCTCGGATTTAAGCTCTAACAATAGACTGATTGCAGGCGGGCTGATTGCCTTGCTTGTGCTGTCCCTTGCATTTGCCGGCTGGGCGTTCTGGCGGTCGCGGCAAACGCCGGCTCCGCCGCCGGTTACGGTCGCGCAGGTGCCGACGCAGACGGCTCCGCCGCCGCCGCCGCTTACGTACAGCTGCCCCCTGGACGGCAGCCAGCAAACAAACAAGGCCAACACGCTGAACCGGCCCATCGTTGTCCAGATCGACAACGCACCCGATGCGAGGCCGCAGTGGGGCTTAAGCCAGGCTGACATCGTATACGAGGAAATGGCCGAAGGCCAGATAACCCGCTTCTCGGCAATCTTCGCCTGCCACGACGCCAGCACCGTGGGACCGGTCAGGAGCGCCCGCATGATTGACCTGGAGCTGGCGCCGGAGTACGGCGCCCTCCTCTCCGATTCCGGCTCCAGCCAGGGAGTTACCGCGAACCTGGACGCGGCGCCCGATATCCCCAACATTACCGACAGCACGTTTCCAACCGCTTACCACCGCACAACCGACCGTTACGCTCCCCATAACCTGATAACCAGCACAGCCGGCATCAGAAAGGCGGTTGCCGCCGCCGGCGTGCCGACGCAGGCCAACCTGGAGGGCCCGCAGTTCAAGACCGATTCTCCCGGGCCGGCAACGGTAAAAACAATCAAGGTTGACTACTCTCCCTGGGCGGATATCAGTTACACCTACGACCAGGCTTCCAACAGCTGGCTCCGTTTTAACGGCGGCAAGGCCGATACCGACGCGCTGACGGGAAAGCAGATCGCTCCCAAGAACGTGATCATTCAATATGTGCAGGTGCTGGACAGCGGCATTGTCGAGGATGCAAGCGGCGAGCACGGGCTGCAGTTTACCCTGACCGGGTCAGGCAAAGTCCAGATTTTCCGTGACGGCCAGGTTTTAAGCGGCCAGTGGCAGCGCCAGTCCAAGGGAGCAATTACTTCCTATATTGACGCCAACGGGAACCCGATTCCGCTTGACGTCGGCCAGACTTGGATTGAGGTCGTGCCTACCGATTTTCAGGCAAGCTGGGGATAAAAAAATGCTTGCCCGGCGTTGCCGGCTCCTGGAGCCGGCAGGCGCAGCCCATTAATTCTCCGTCTCTATCTCCGGCCTGGGAATGGGCCCTACTTTGCCCGCCTTCAAATCGCGCCTGCCTGGAACCGGACTCAGCGCCTGCCGGTGGAGGCGCGAAGGCCACCAGTTCCACCTGCCCAGCAAAACGGCAACCGACGGCACCAGCAGCGTTCGCACAAAGAACGTATCGAGCGTGATGCCAAAGGCGATGGAAAAGCCAACCTGCTCAACCTGGGCGTTGCCGCCGCTTAAACCCAGCACGGCGAAGGTGCCGGCCAGGATCAGGCCGGCGGAGGTGACGGTGCCGCCCGTGACTCCGATCGCCCTGGCGATGGCTTCCCGCAGCGAGGCGTGGCCGTGGGCTTCCTCCCGGATACGGCTCATCACCAGGATGTTGTAATCCTCGCCTAATGCCATGGAAAAGACGAACATCAAAAACGGCAGAATGAAGTTGAGGCCCGGCTGCCCGCCCCAGTGCACGAACACGATCATGGCAAACCCGAGCGATGAGACATAGGAAAGGCCAACGGTGGCGATCAGGTACCAGGGAGCAATCAGGCTTCTTAGCATCACCGCCAGGAGCGCCGCGATGATCACCAGCACGATGGGCACGATCCGCCACAGGTCTGAAGTAGCGGCGCTGCCAACATCAAAAGCGGCGGCGTCCTGGCCGGCGACGCCGCTCTGCCCGGCTCCGACCTCGCCGGCCACGTTGGCCAGCGCCGTGCGCGCGTCGGGAACGGCGTGCATGGCCGCGTTCGATCCGGAAGCGCCCGCCTTAAGCTGCGCGTAAAACTGCACTGTTTTGCCATCCGGGCTGATAAATTGCGCCGTTGAGCGGTAAAGCTGATAGATCTGCTTCTGCTGGGTGGTGAGGGCCGCGCCCGCAGCCAACCGGGCGGGAGGTGTGGGCGGCAGCGCCGCCGCCGGCCCCAGCCGGGCGTGCAGCTGCGTCAGCTGAGCCGGCGTGAGCGCGGCCTTGCCGCCGCCAAAGGGCCCGCCCACGGTGCTGAACACCGGCGAGGCGGCCAGCTCCTTTTCGGCGGCCGCCACCGCGCCAAGATTGTTCCAGACCGGCTGATCGAACTTCATCAGCAGCATTTCCGGATTATTATTCGCGGCCGGGAAATGCGCCGTGATGACCGCGCTTCCCTGAGCCGAGTCGCTGCCGGCGCTCCCGGAGCTGCCGTCCGAGAAGCCGGTCGTCTGGTACCCGGTGACTCCCGCGGCCAGGGCGCCGAAAAGGACGATTCCAATGATCAGCGTGACCACGGGACGGCGGACGATGCGCCCCCCCAGCCTGCCCCACAGCCGGTTTTTCTGCGGCCGGCGCAGGTTCGCCGGCCAAAAAACCGCCCGGCCGAATACTGCCAGCAGCGCCGGCAGGAAAGTGAGCGCCGCCAGCAGCATCACCGCCAGCCCCACAGCCAGCCCCGGCCCGATTCCCTTGTAAAGGCCAAAAGTGGCCAGCAGCAGGCTCAGCAGCGCCGCCATAACGGTAAAGGCGGAAAAGGTGATCGACTCGCCCACGCGCGCCATCGCCTGCACGACAGCATCCCTGGGCGCCAGGCCGCGGCGCAGCTCCTCGCGCACGCGGAACACCAAAAACAGGCCGTAATCCGTGCCCGCGCCCAGGATCAGCACGATCAACAGTATCTGGGTTATCTCCGATGCCTGCAGCCCCAGCCTGGTGGACTCGGCGATCAACGGGCCGGAAAGAGCCAGCGAGATGCCCGCCGGCAGCAGCGTCACCAGCGGCGCCAGCAGCGAGCCGTAAACAACCAGAAGCAGGACAATAATCAACAAGATTGAGTAATTCTGGGCGGCGCTGCGGGATCTGTCGCCCGAGGCGTTCGCATCAACAGACTGCGCCAGCCGGCCGGTCAGGTGAAATGACAATCCCGGCGGCGCCCCGGCCTGACTGAAGGCGGAACGGACGGCGGCGACGACCTTGTCGGCACCTGAGCCAAAGTCCTGGCTGACGCCCACCATGATCTCACCCGCCTGCCCGTCGGGAGAGAGGCCCTGGTCGCGGACAGTGCTGACGCCGGGAATCTTCGCCACCGCCTGCTCTAGGCGCGCCGCGGCCTGCTGATCCGCTGCGGTCAGGGGACCGGAACTCCGCTCCATGACAATGGTGGCCGTCGCGGTGGTTTGCTTGCCCTGGAAGGGCGCCGCCAACTGCACCGCCTGCATGCTGGGCGAACCGGCGGGCAGGAACTGGGAATTGCTGGAGTGGCTGACGCTGGCCAGCGACGGCAGCGTCTTGATCGCGACGGGGACGGCAATGATCCAGGCAGCGATGACCAGCCAGCGGAAACGAACGGAAAACCGGGCGAGGGCGCTAAACACGGGCAGCCCATCCGGGGCTTAAGAAAGCCTCGAGTTCCGGCTGCCTGCGAGCCTGAGAAAGAAAGAACACCAACCCGGCACCGGGCGTCAAATGTTTCAAGTCTATGGGTAACCCTCCTTGAGAAGACAACTCCACGCATTATAGCCAGGAATTGTTAGCACGTTGTAAAAATTGTCGAGGCGGTTTGACAGCAGCTTTAGAGCTTATTTCGATAGGTAATTCGTTGCGAGGCCGAGCGAAAAGGCGATGGGCAAGGACGCAGGAGTAAAAAGCCCGCAGTCGTACCCGCTGCGGTACGCCCTGGGCTTTTTGCTCCGAGGACGCAGCCCATGGTCTTTACAGCCGGCCGCAGCAGAATACGCCTATCGAAATAGGCTCTTAGGTATCCGGCCGTTGATGCAATTGTGAAATGCGGCTCAGCGTCCGGCTAAAAAAGCTTTTCTCCTGCGGAAGGCTCCGCTTTGCCCAGGTGCTCATAGGCGAGCCGGGTGACGACGCGGCCACGCGGGGTCCTTTGCAGCAGGCCGCGCTGCAGCAGGTAGGGCTCGTAGACGTCCTCGACCGTGTCGCGCTCCTCGCCCACCGCCACCGCCAGCGTGCCCAGGCCCACGGGTCCGCCATCAAACTTCTCGATTATCAGCCTGAGGATCTCGCGGTCGACTTTGTCCAGGCCGGCCTCATCAACCTCAAGCAGGCCGAGCGCGCTCCAGGCCAGTTCGCGGGTGATGCGGCCGTCGCCCTTCACCTGCGCGTAGTCGCGCACGCGCTTAAGCAGCCGGTTGCAGACGCGCGGCGTGCCCCGGGAGCGGCCGGCGATCTCCTCCAGGCCTGCCGCCTCCGCCGCAACGCCCAGGATTGACGCCGAGCGCGCCGCGATCTTCGCCAGTTCTTTCGTGTTGTAATAATCCAGCCGGTGCGTAACCCCGAACCTGTCACGCAAAGGCGTTGTTATCAAACCGGCGCGGGTGGTGGCTCCCACCAGCGTGAACGGCGGCACGTCCAGGCGGATGGTGCGGGCGCTGGGCCCCTGGCCGATAATGATGTCCAGTTGGTAATCCTCCATCGCCGGGTAAAGCACCTCTTCGACGGCCCGGCCCAGCCGGTGGATCTCGTCAATGAAGAGGATGTCCCCTTCCTCCAGGTTGGTGAGGATGGCGGCGATGTCGGCCTTGCGCTCCAGGGTGGGACCGGAGGTGGTGCGAATAGAAACACCCATCTCGCTGGCAATGATGCCGGCCAGCGTCGTCTTGCCCAGCCCGGGCGGCCCCACCAGCAGCACGTGGTCGAGCGCCTCGCGCCGCGCCTGCGCCGCTTCGATGAAGATCGCCAGCTGCTCCCTGACGGCATTCTGGCCGACGAAATCGCTGAAGCTGCGGGGGCGGAGGGAGACTTCCAGCTCCTGCTCCTCCGGCTGCACCGCGGGGCCTGATAATCGAAAATCGTCAGACATTTTTACTATTTCAAGTAATTCTTAATTTTTGTGGTTTTTGGTTTATCCAAAGTCCAATATCCAGAGTCCAGCATCTGTTTACTTCATCTTCTTCAACGCCGCTTTGACCAGCTCCTCCACGCCCTCGTCCGGGTCGGCGCCCGCCAGCGCCGCCTCGGCCTCGGCAAAGTTGTAGCCGAGGCTGATGAGCGCTTCGCGCGCCAGCAGGTAGCCGCCGTTGCCGCTGGGGGCTGCCGGGCCGGCGGCGGCGGCCGCCGGCCCGCCCACCTTGTCTTTCAGTTCCAGCACCAGCCGCTCGGCCGTCTTCTTGCCAATGCCGGAGATGCTTTGAAATAAAGCCACATCATTGTTAATTACCGCCTTTCGGAGCCCATCGGGAGCGTAAGCGGAAAGGACGGCGATGGCCACCTTTGGCCCCACACCCGCCACGCCCTTGAGGATTTCAAAGAACTCGCGCTCCTCGGCTTCAACGAAGCCGAACAGGCTGAGGGCGTCCTCGCGCACGTGCAGATAGGTATAGACAAACACCTCGTTTGTGGCATTTTCCAGAAAGGAGAGGCTGCGCCCGGACATGCTCAGGCGGTAGCCGACACCGCCGACATCAAGAACGACGCCGTCGGCGTCCCGCGACTGGATATGTCCCCTAAGCGAAGCGATCAAGGGTTGCGCCCACGCGCCGGCGGTTGCTAATGATCCTGGAATCTGGTGTAGACTTCATGCTATGGGCGTGGCAGATCGCCACAGCGAGCGCGTCGGCGGCGTGGTCCGGCGCCGGCGCCTGCGGCAGGCCGAGCAGCACTTTCACCATCTGCTGCACCTGCGCCTTGCCGGCGCGCCCGTAGCCGACAACCGCCTGCTTGATCCTCAGCGGCGTGTAGTCAAAAGGCGCCAGCCCCCGCTCGGCGCAGGCAAGCACGGCCACGCCGCGGGCCTGACCGACAGAGAGCGCGGCCTTCAGGTTCACACCGCCGAAAAGCTCCTCGATGGCAGCCGCCTGGGGCCGAAGGGCGTCGATAACCGCCAGCAGCTCCCGGTAAATTTGAAAAAGGCGCTCATGCGGAACATCCCTTGCCGAAGTCACAATGGCTCCGTGCCCCACCAGCCGCGATTTGCCGTCCCCGTGGTCAATCACGCCCCAGCCGGTCGCCGCCGTTCCGGGGTCGATGCCCAAAACGCGGATGGTGGATTTCACAGGTTCAAAGTTCAAGGTTCAAAGTTTTTATGGTTTTTGGTTTATCCAAAGTCCAGCATCCAGAGTCCACCATCCAGCATCCGCTTTTCTACCATCCGCTTTCCAATACTTCTTCGCTGATATCAAAGTTGGCGTGCACTTCCTGGACGTCGTCATTGTCTTCCAGTGCGTCCATCAACCGCATCATCTTCTTGGCGTCGCTCTGTCCAAGCTCGACTGTGCTCTTGGGAAGCATAGCAAGCTCGGCGGACGTATATTTAATGCCGGCCGCCTCGATAGCCTGCCGCACGCGCATGAAATCGGAGGGATCGGTGACGATCTCGTATGTGCTCTCGTCCTGGTTGACATCCTCGGCACCGGCCTCGATGGCGGCGGTCATCAGCTCGTCCTCACCAACAGTATTCGCGTCCACCACTATCGACCCTTTGCGCTCAAACAGCCAGGCCACCGAGCCTGTCTCTCCCAGTTTGCCGCCGGTCTTGCTGAAGATGTTGCGCACGTCCGAGGCGGTGCGGTTGCGGTTGTCGGTCATCGCCTCCACCAGCACGGCGACGCCCGCCGGCCCGTAGCCTTCATAAGCGATGGTTTCATAAGCGGCGCCTTCGCCGGCGCCGGCGCCCTTGGCGATCGCCCGCTCAATATTGTCCTTGGGCATCGAGTTGTCCTTTGCCTTCTGGACGGCGGTTACCAGGGTGGCGTTGCCCGCCGGATCGGGCCCGCCCTCCTTGGCGGCGACGGTGATGGCGCGCGAGAGCTTGGAAAAAAGCTTGCCGCGCCTGGCGTCGGTTGCCGCCTTCTTGTGCTTGATCGATGACCACTTGGAGTGTCCGGACATTGCTCCTCCAGGGTTGTATTTGTTGCCGCAGGCGTCCTGCCGCCGCGAAAAACCCAGCAGTAATACAGCAATAATATAACAGAGGCCACAGGCGTGCATGCCGGGACATGCAGGCCGGCATGAATGAGAATGAACGTTTCTGTTCCGTTCGATACCCGGGTTTTCAATGATTGACTGGAAGAGAGATCTTATGGTAGACTCACCCATTCATCCACACAGATGCAAAGGAGGCAAGCCGGGCAAATGTTCGATATCATCAGTTGCTCACTTTTTAAGTGACAAAGCAGCAAACTGCATCAACATTTAGGTTTGTTGTCAACTTCACCGGGGAGGAGTTTTAATGAGGAAAACAAGCAAGCTGTTCCCGAAAAAGCCGCTGCTGCTCGCGGCAGCCGCCGCCGTGGCGGTGATCATCCTGGCTTTCGTCCCCGCGGTGGCAATGGCAACGTCCTACAGCCAGAGCAGCCAAGTAGCGGTAGTGCCGAGCACGACAAATATAGGTCCAGGCTATACGGGCCAACTGCCAACGTCGGGCGGCGGTTTTAACGCTTTTACTTTCTCCAGTCTGCCTGAAGCCAATATTAGCGCCGCCAATTTGGCACCGTATGACACCGTTGTCCTTTACCAGGATTGCGATCTTGGCGCTAATTTGACGCCATCTCAAAAAAGCGACCTGAACAACTGGGTATCCGCCGGCCACAAGCTGATAATTTATGATTCTGATTCATGCAACCCGACAGATGGCACGACCCCGGACTGGAGCTGGCTGGCCTTCCCGTTTCAAACCAATAATCCGGGCCAGTTGGGTTCCCACAACGGCTCCCTGAGCGTGGTGGAAAACGATACTCTCGCCAGCGCCGACCCGCCCTCGGCTTACTATATTGACACGGGCAGCATAACAACCAACACCGACGCCGTCGGCGACGCGAATGTGATGGTAACCCATGACATGAACTGGTACGGAAATATGTCGGCGGTCAACGCAAACGGGGTGCACGGATGGGTGCATACCTACGCCACCCTCGGCAGCGGCCTCGTCATTTACAACGGCCTGGACACAGACTTCATGGATACTGATCCGGGCCTGCAGAAAATCTGGCTGCAGGAGCTGCAGCAGCCCTGGAACCCGGACGGGCTGCCACACCTAAACTCGGCAGCCGCCAAGAATTACTACTGGACCTGGTACGATAACGTCGGCATGCGCAACTGGGTGCTGATGGCCAACCCGGCCGGGCGCCCCAACTTGAGCTTCAACCTTACTATTGCCGGCAAGCCATACGGCCTGTCGATGGCCGCGGGCAACGCTCCCGGTGTGGTTCAGGCGGGCAAGACACTGACAGCCATATATCCCGGCATCATTGGCGGCCCGGTGAAAGTGACATCGAAGACGGGGGACAGCGCCGTCGTCAGCCAGAGGAGCCTGATGGGCAATTCCTTCGAGGAGGTCCTGGGGACGGACGCCGACACACTCTCGAATCATTTCTTCTGGACCTGGTACGATCAGCAAAGCCCCGGCTTTACCAACTGGGTGCTGGTCGCCAACCCATCCGCCACCGAGGCAGTGCATGTGGAGATCTCCATTGCCGGCAAACTGATTTCCCAAAACGATATTGCCCCCGGCCAGAGGTGGACGCCGACGTTCCCCGGCAAGATTGGCGGCCCGGTGGAAGTGAAGGCTTATCTAAAGGGCGGCACCTGGGCGGGAAATCCGCGTGACGTAATCGCTTCCCAGCGGGTGCTCTCCAACTTCGGCACGGCCTTTAACGAAGTTCCCGGAATTCCGTCCCGCGAGCTGAAGTCCGACTATCTCTGGACGTGGTACGACAACGCCTCTCCCGGCGCAACTGACTGGGTGCTGATCGCCAATGCCGGCTTCGATCACAGCGGCAATCCTCAAGGGACAGTGACCACCCATGTCAAGATAGGAAATACCGTCGTCGGGACGTATCACGTCGGCGCGGGTCAAAGGGTAACTCCCACATTCCCGGGCGTGATGGGCGGGCCTGTGGAAGTCTGGACAGACTCTGGCGATGTCATTGCCTCGCAGCGCACGACCTGGGGGCCATCGTTTGAAGAGGTCCCCGGCTACGGCAAGGATGCGCTGGCCAGCGATTACAACTGGACCTGGTACGACATGCAGAGCCCTGGCGCGGCAAACTGGATCCTGATTGCAAACCCGAATGGCTCACCCGTCACCTACACGATCAAGATAGGCGGGGTTGTCCCACCCGGGGGCACGGGCATCATCCCGGCTTATGGCCGGGTAACGCCCACTTTCCCCGGCAAGATGAACGGGCCGGTGGAGGTATCCTCCACGGGCGGCGTTGTCATGGCCTCCCAGCGGGTTACCTGGAACGGCTACTTCAACGAGGTGCTGGGGACAGTGCTGAACTAGTCAGAAACGAAATCATGCCGGGTGCGAAGAAAAACCGCGCCCGCGGAAAAGGCGCCCTGATCAGGGCGCCTTTTCCTTCCGGGCGGCGCCTGGATCAATCTCAAAAGGAATATTCTCTGCGGCCGCCTGCAGAGGCTTTGAGAGGAACCTGCCTATTTTTCAAATCAGAATAAATCCGCCCGTGAGATATGGGCGACAATTCGATTGATTTCAACGCGGGAAAAATCATTTTTATATAGCCTCAAGAAAATTTTTGTACTCAATTGTGCTTCGTCAAGAGTATGGTATTGCTTTTGTAATCCAACCCGCAGCAGGGCCCTGCCCGTTTCAAACATGTGACTGGCCATTTGCAAACGTTCTTCCGGGCTGCGCGCGGCAATCATTGCAGCGAACTTTTTTTTCATATCTGGTGCCGTGTCATTCATTCGCTTGCGCTTTCCGGAGGAGATCCATCACACCCAGCTCTTCAGACCATTTATCAAGATAATCATTATCGAGGCGGGCCTGCGCCGCCAGTATCTCTTGCACGTCCCTTAATTGGAGTTCTGAATTTGAGTCTTTTGCCCAAACAAGTTTTGACAGAATGAGATCTTCCGGAGCGACGATCGAAATCGGCATGCCCGCAACTTCGACCTTTTGCCTGCGGGAAAATTCCAGAGCCCGATATTTCTCTTTCCCTTTGACAATGAAATCAATTTTGATAACGGATTTGTTGTCGATGATGTTGAACATGCCCCGTTTCTGCACCGCTTGCCGGACACCGGCTTCGTCAATATAGAAATCATGATGGAATAATTCGATGATCTTCCCAACATCATCAACTGAAACTTGAATGATCATATCGATGTCCCTGGTCATTCTGGGTGTGGCATAGACGGACAGCGCCATCGAACCAGTTAACATATATTCGATTCCGGCCTTTGTTAGCCGCGACGATACTTCTTTAATCAGGTCAAGTTCTTCAGTCATGATGGTGCCTTTTTTTGAAACCCGGTTGCCTTTTGACCTTCCAGGATTTTGATCTCGCCGCCAGCGAGCATCTCCAGGAACAACTGGTGCAGCCTGAGGTCGTCCGTAAGCTCCGGGTGGAAGGCGGTGACAAGCAACCGGTCCTGGCGGGCGGCGACCGGATGGCCTTCGAACTTGGCCAAAATCTCAACCATGGGACCGGCGGACTCAATCCAGGGTGCGCGGATGAAGATGCCGGGGAAAGGCTCGCCGCCCAGCGCCGGCACTTCAAGCGGCGCCTCGAAGCTTTTTACCTGGCGGCCGAATGCGTTGCGGCGCACCTTGATGTCCATCAGGCCCAGGAGCGGCTGGTCGTCCTCGATGACCTCGCGCGCCAGCATCACCAGGCCAGCGCAGGTGCCGAAGACCAGCATGCCCGCCGCTGCCAGCTCGCGGACCGGCTGCAGCAAGTGGTAGCTGACCATCAGCTTGCCAATGGTCGTGCTCTCGCCGCCGGGGATGACGAGCCCGTCGATTCCTTCCAACTCGCTTCGGCGGCGCACCTGGCGGGCGGTGACGCCCGCTTTTACCAGCGCCCGGCCGTGCTCGCGGAAGGCGCCCTGAAGGGCGAGGACGCCGATGGTCGGTTTTCTCGAGGATTGCCTCACAAAAAGATTATAGGACAAAGAAGGTTCGGAGGCAGGCGGCGCCCGGGTTGCGGCTATGCTGCCGGAATCCGGGGCTTGGTTCCTCCAAAGAGCGCCTGTGCCAGTACTTGGAAATAACAGGCTATGTCAAAAAATCCGGCTTCTGCCAGCCAATCAAGTTGAGCGTCCAGCGGCGCCAGGATATTGGCTTCCCGGTCAGGCCTTGCCAGCCACTCGCCGGCGACCTCATCCCTGGTCCTGGCGGAACCCTTCCTTTGCTCGAATTCGAAGAGGGAGTCGATAAACAGATTGTCCCAGAGCTCTTCTGTCCATTCAGGCTGTGGGGTGACGGTATCGAGGTTCAGGAAAAGACCGCCCGGCTTCAACAGGTTAAATATCTCCCGAAACAAGGCCTGTTTTCGTTCATCCGGCTGGTGGTGAATGGAGTAGCCCGAGACCACCAGATCGAATGGAGCCAAGCCCTTGACAGTGTCGGTCCAGTCAGGGCTGGCGTAGTCGCCGAGGATAAAGCTGAGTTTGCCGCCCGCCGGCCCGGCTATCTCCCTGGCTGCCTCAATCATCGACGGGGAAAAATCCAACAAAACTCCCACCGACTGAGGGTACATCGCGTGTATAGCGCGGCCAAGAATGCCGTCACCGCAGCCGAGATCGATGAAACTGCAGTCGCCGGGAACCCGGCTGCGGACTACCCTGAGCATGATGTCGATCTGCTCGGCCGCCATGGGAATGGCGGAGCGCACATTTTCCAGGAACGCTAGCGCGAGATCCTGTTTTTTCCAAACCTCGTCGGTTCTGTTCATCATGCCCGGCTTACCAGCCGCGGTACTGAATCAGGTTTTCCTCGCCGATTTCCTTGATGTCGAGACCGGCCATTGCTTCTTTTAGGCCCGTCGACACTTTGGCAAGAATCTGCTGGTCGTTAAAATGCGTCGTCGCCTCGACGATGGCCTTGCCGCGCGCGGCCGGATCGGCGCTTTTGAAGATGCCGGAGCCGACGAAAACGCCTTCGGCGCCCAGCTGCATCATTAGCGCCGCGTCGGCCGGAGTCGCCAGGCCGCCGGCGGAGAAGTTGACCACCGGCAGTTTGCCGTTCTGGGCCACCCACTGCACCAGCTCGATGGGAGCGCGCAGTTCCTTGGCGGCCTTGAACAGCTCATCGCCGTCCATGCCGGCCAGCTGCCTGATCTCGCTGGTGATGGTGCGCATATGGCGGACTGCCTCGACAACGTTGCCGGTGCCCGCCTCGCCCTTGGTGCGGATCATGGCCGCCCCCTCGGAGATGCGCCGGAGCGCCTCGCCCAGGTTAATGGCGCCGCAGACGAACGGAACCTTGAAGTTCCACTTGTTAATGTGGTTTGACTCGTCAGCCGGCGTCAGCACTTCCGACTCATCAATATAGTCAACTTCAAGCGCTTCCAGGATTTGCGCCTCGACAAAGTGGCCGATGCGGGCTTTTGCCATGACGGGGATGGAAACCGTCTCCTGGATCTCCCTGATCTTCTCCGGATCCGCCATGCGGGCCACGCCGCCGGCAGCGCGAATGTCTGATGGCACCCGCTCCAGCGCCATTACCGCGCACGCCCCGGCCTCTTCGGCAATCTTCGCCTGCTCGGCATTTGTGACGTCCATGATGACGCCGCCCTTGAGCATCTCCGCCAGACCGGTCTTGACTGTCATTGTGCCGATTTTCATGCCGCAAAACCTCCTCGAAATTACATAATCATCCTATCAAAAAACTGACAGCAGATGGATGCTTCCGGTTTCCGGTTTCAAAAAAATGGAGTGATTTTTTCATTTATCAAGTTAATTTTTGGTTTTTGGTTTTTATCCAGCATCCAGAATCCAGCATCCACCATCCGCTTTTACGGTTGACGCTGGTCCGTACAGGTTATAGCATCCGTCTAACCCGCAAGCGATAACAACAAGTTCAGGTTGTTTTATCTGGAATCTGGCATCCAGAATCCAGAGTGTGCATATGGAGGTTGGCTGGCATGGAAGTAGAGATCGGACGCGGCAAGAAAGGGCGGCGCGCCTACGGGCTGGACGATATCGCCATCGTCCCCAGCCGCAGGACCCGTGACATCGAGGACATAGACATCAGCTGGCAGTTGGGCCCGCACCAGCTGGGCATCCCCTGCCTGGCTTCGGCCATGGATGGCGTCGTTGATCCCAGGTTTGCCGTGACAATGGGCAAGATCGGCGGCATGGCGGTGCTCAACCTGGAGGGAATCCAGACCCGCTACCAGGATGCCGAGGGAGAATTGAAAAAGATCGCGGCCCTGCCGGTTGACCAGGCCACCCATGGCCTCCAGGAGATCTATCAGGAGCCGATCAAGGAAGAGCTCATAACACAAAAGATAAAGGAGATCAAGGACGGCGGCGTGCTGGCGGCGGCTTCGCTCACCCCGCAGAAAGTGACCCAATACTACCAGCTGGCTCTGGACGCCGGCCTGGATGTGCTCATCATCCAGGGGACGGTCGTCAGCGCCGAGCACGTTAGCTCCGTCGTGGAGCCGCTTAACCTGAAAAAGTTTATCGCCGAAGTGCCCCTGCCGGTAATTGTCGGCGGCTGCGCTTCTTACACCACAGCGCTCCACTTGATGCGCACCGGCGCCGTCGGCGTGCTCGTCGGAGTCGGCCCCGGCGCCGCCTGCACCACCCGCGGCGTGCTTGGCATCGGCGTGCCCCAGGCAACAGCAGTGTCCGACGCCTCCGCCGCCAGGGTGCAGCATCTGCTGGAGACGGGGCAGTACGTCAATGTCATCGCTGACGGCGGCATGCGCACCGGCGGCGACATCGCCAAGGCCATCGCCTGCGGCGCCGACGGCGTCATGATCGGGTCGCCGCTGTCGCGCGCCTATGAAGCGCCCGGGCATGGCTATCACTGGGGCATGGCCACCTTTCACCCCCAGTTGCCGCGGGGCACGCGCGTGAAGACAAACCAGGTGGCTTCCCTGGAAGAGATCCTGGTCGGCCCGGCGCGCGAGAATGATGGCACCCTCAACCTGTTTGGCGCCCTTAAGACTTCACTTGCGACTTGTGGTTATGAAAATATCCAGGCTTTCCAGAAGGCGGAGGTAATGGTCGCGCCCTCCCTCCAGACCGAGGGCAAGAAGCTGCAGCGCGAGCAGGATGTGGGAATGGGGTAGTAAAGCGGGTGCTGGATTCTGGATGCTGGATTAAACCAAAACCAGCTTGACAAACAGCGGATAATCGATACTCTCTTTTAGTTTCCCAAAAACTGCAGGTGGCTGAGCGGCCAGTAAACGATCTCGGCGCGGCCAATAACATTATCGATGGGGACAAATCCCCAGCGGTGGCTGTCGTAGCTTTCGTCGCGGTTATCGCCCAGGACAAACAGCTGCCCGGCAGGCACCGTCTCCTGCGGCATGGTGTAATCCGTCTGGCGGGCATTGGGAACAACAAAGGGCTTGCCGTTCACCAGCACCTGGCCATGCTTGATCTCAACCGTGTCGCCGGGAATGCCGATCACCCGCTTGACAAACGGCGTGTCCTGATGAAGATCGGCGGGCGGATTAAAGACGATGACATCGCCGCGGTGGATCGAGCGGAAATGGTAAATCAGGCGGTCGGCAAGGATGCGGTCGTTATCCTGGATGGTAGGCTTCATCGAGCCCGTCGGGATCTGGTAGGGCTTGGCGACGGTAGCCTGGAAGATCATGGCCACGCCAAAGGCGACCGCCAGCGGGATCACCAGGTCGCGAAGCAGCCAGCGCAGGGGGCTGCGTTTCTTCCTCGGAAGCGCCTCTGCCTCCTGCTCCGCCGGGAAGGCGGCCTCGGCGGGCTCGGGGCCGGGCTCCTCTGCAGGCCGGTCGTTGTCCCAGCTCCAGTTATCAGGCGGGGGCGTTATCCAGCCGCTGCCTTCGGAAGGCTCGCCAAACCAGTCCGGCCCGGGCCGCTGCTGGGGAGCAGCCCCAGGGGTTTCATTTCTGTCGCCTGATTCCGGCATGGGCTTTGACATTCCTTTCCCGATTAAACGGTCTGCCGCGCCTGAAGGGCGCTCCGCCGCCCTAAAAACCTATCTCAAAAGCATATTCTGCTGCGGCCGGCCTCGCTGCGAACAGCCTTTTGAGATAGATTCTAAAAACAAGGCAGCGGCAAATTCTTTATTAAATTAGTCGGTGCACTGCTAAAACCATCTTAGCTTTTTTCCAGCAGCGCCACAAAACCCCAAAACCGGATGATGGATATTGGGTTGGTTTTGGGTTATCCAATGTCCAAAATCCAGCATCCAGCATCCGCTTTTCTATATCTCCATCAGGCGGATAAACTCATCCTGAAACACCTTGTTTAAAGGCAGGGGGATGTGATGGATTTTGGCCCGCACTTCCTCAAGGTCAAGGCCGGCGCGGCGCTTCTGCGTCAGCATCAGGACGGCGCCCTGGCAGGCCGCGTCGGCAGCCACCTCGATGCGGTCGTCGGGCAGGTCAGGAAACATCTTCAGTAGGCGCGCATTATCGAGGTTGATATAACTTCCAAACGTGCCGGTAATCAGCATCCGTCCCAGCTCCTTCGCCCCCAGCTTCTTTTGTAACACCGAGATGGCGGCGTGAACCGAGGCTTTCACCAGCTGAAAGGAACGGATGTCGCGCTGGCCAACCGTGACCGGGTCTTCCCCGCCGGCAATCACCACCGGACCTTCTTTCAGCAGCCGGCCGCTGTTATCCACCCAGCCATGCCTCCTCATCTCTGCAATAATGTCAATGAGGCCTGAGCCGCAGATGCCCTTTGCCTCACCGCCGCCCACGACCTCGTAAACAAACTTTTCCCCGTCAAGCCGGGCCTGGCAAACGGCGCCAGCCGTCGCCGAGAGCCCGAAAGACATGTGCGCGTCCTCGTAGGCAGGGCCGGCGGGAGTAGAGGCCACCAGTATCTTGCCGCGGCTGCCCAGCGCGATCTCGCAATTAGTGCCGACGTCCACCGCCAGCTCTGTTTCATCGCTGTGCGCCATCCCCACCATCAGAATATCGGCCAGAGCATCAGAGCCCACAAACCCAAAAATGGGGCGGGGCACCAGCAGGCTTGCCTTGGGGGCGGCAATGCCGAGCTTGCCAGCGGGGCCGAAGTAGTCCCGGGCGCCCTTAAGATTGTAAGGCGAGCCGCAAAGCGGCGCCGGGTCCAGGTCGAGCAAGAAAGCAAACATGGCAGAGTTTCCCACGGCGGCAATATTACAAATATCCGCAACGTCAATGCCGGCTGCCCGGCTGAGCTGATCTAATGAATCGTTGATAGCATCGATGAGCTGGCGGTGGAGGCGCGTCCTGATGGCAGGCTGCTCGGCGGCCAGTCCCACGCGGCTGGCGATGTCGGCGCCGTATTCCTGCTGGGGATTAGCGAGCACCCGGGTGCCGAGTGCGCTGCCGTCAGCCAGCCTGACAAGGCGCGACCAGATGCTGGAAGTGCCGACATCGATAGCGGCTCCGTAAGCGGAAGCGCCAGCGCCCGCGTCGGGAGTTTTGTTGTTATTTGTGGCATTGGAATCGTGACCGTTCATGAAAACCGGGAAAACGTGGGGAAAAACATCCGCAAAAAACCGGGCCGGCCGGCACACCCTGCGCCTTGTCCCAATATACATATTGGGACAGGCTCTTAGCGTAGCAGAAATGTGGCAGGCAAACAATCGGGACCGGAGCGCCGGTTTTTGTGGCTGCCGGCGCCCGGAAAAACCGGGCGCTGCCTGACAGCGTGGAAACAATTACAGCCCTTTGCTACACTTAAATTGAAAAGCGGTGGGAATTTGGTGTGGGGAACTGCAACGTCTCTGGAGGAGCTTTCACTTCCTCTTGCTTCACTCCTGCGGCATGCTAAGAGCCTGTCCCAGAAAGCTGTTCGTATCGAGGCCGGCCGCAGCAGAATAAGCTTACCGGGATAAGCTCCATGCCCGCATCCTGATGAGGAGAAGGCCAGTTTGAAATCCATGGTTATCCTGCCGTCCTGGAAGCCCGATGATATTTATCCCTCCCGGGTCGCCAGGTCGGCAGTCAGCTACCAGCATCCGCTGGGGCTGCTTTACATTGCTACCTGCATCCAGGCCGCCGGCCATGAAGTCAGGCTGGTGGACGGCGCTTTCTGGACCAATGCGGAGATCCTCGGCCGGGTGCGCCGGTTTGAGCCCCGGTTCATTGGCCTTTCCGCCAACGCTTCCATGTGGAGCAAAGCAGTGAAAACCGCCGTTGATATCAAAGCCATCAACCCCTCCATTCATGTGACTGCCGCCGGCCCCTACCCGTCTGCCGTGGAGGAGCAGTGCCTGGCGGATTGCCCTGCTCTGGATTCAATAGTCATCGGCGAGGGCGAAGAGACCGTCCCGGAAATGATTGACAAGTTGACGAATGGCCATAACCTTGAAGGGGTGGCGGGGACCGCCTTCCGCGCCCGGGACGGCGCCATTGTCAAAAACGATCCCCGGCCGCTGATCGAGGACCTGGACGCCATCCCCATCCCGCGGCGGGAGTTGCTGGGGGATTTTGACAAATACGAGTCGCCGCCGGGCAGCTACAAGCGCAAGCCGATCGCCATCGTCATGACCTCGCGCGGCTGCAAGGCCCGCTGTATTTACTGTTTCCAGATGAAGGGCGAACACCGTATCCGCTTCCGCAGCGTTGATAACGTGGTCGAGGAAGTAGAGGAGCTGATAAACCGCTACGGCTTCCGGGAGATCAGGTTCCTGGATGAGACTTTCACAGCCGACCGGGAGCGGGCGATGGAGCTGATGCGCCGTTTCCGGGAGCTTCGGCTCGATTTCAGTTTTTATGTATCGTCCCGCGTGAACACTGTTGACTTTGAGCTGCTCCGTGAGATGAAGAAAGCCGGCTGCTGGGCCATCCTTTTTGGCGCTGAAAGCGGCGTCCAGAAAAACCTGAACACGCTGCGCAAGGGCGTGACGCTGGACCAGACGCGGGCCGCGGTGGCGGCGGCAAAAAAGGCGGGGCTCAAGGTCTATACGCCCTTTATCATCGGCATCCCCGACGAGACCTATGACGAAGCTTTAAAAACGGTCGAGTTCGCCATCGAGCTTAATCCGCATTACGCCAACTTTCACACTATGGCGCCATTCCCCGGGACCGAGCTTTACGATAATATTGACAAATACGGCACAATGTCAGCAAATACCGATGACTACACATTCGAAGGTGGAGCGTTCGAGCCCTACTCGATGACGCGCGCGCAGATCGAAGACGTGCGCACCATCGCCTTCCGCCGCTTTTATTCACGCCCCGGATTTATCGTCAGGCGGCTGCTGGGCGTGCGCAGCATCTATGATTTCAGGACGGTAGTCAAGGGCGCAGCCAGCTTCTTCTGGCTTTGGGTCAAGCGGGACAGCCTCTCGATGAAGCCGGTCGAACAAGACCATAAAAATCAGCCGGCGGGATGAGCGCGCGCGATGAGCAAACCTGATTCCTCCTCAACGATGGTCTCGGTGGTTATCCCTGTCTACAACAAGGCAGAAACCATCGGCCCTGTCCTCGAAGCAGTCTACAACTCAAGCTACCGGAATTTTGAGGTGATTGTGGTCAACGACTGCTCCACCGACAACTGCATGGAAGTGCTGCAGGGCTTCACCGGCAAGTACCCCCACCGGCTTGTCGCCTTAAAAGAAAACATGGGGGTATCCAAGGCGCGCAATACCGGAGCCCAAAAGGCAAAGGGTGAGATCATCCTTTTTATCGACGCTGATTGCATTATCATGCCCGACACAATGGCGCGCTGTGTTGAAAGGCTGGGCCAAGGCGGCAGCTGCGTTGGCGGCGCCTACACCAAGGACGCCTGGGACAAGGACTTCTTCAGCAACTTTCAGTCCCTTTACATCAACTATGTTGAAACCAAAAATGAGCACCCTGACTACATCGCCACCCACTGCATGGCGATCCGCAAGGATCTTTTCCAGCAATTTGGCGGTTTTGTCGAGAATTCATTTATCGGCCACCAGGCCAGCGTTGAGGATGTCGAGTTCTCGCACCGGCTGGTCGGAGCCGGCCACCAACTGCTGCGTCCCGCCGACATCCAGGTCCGGCACATGTTTGGCTTCAACTCTGCCAAGTCCATCAGGAATGCCATTAAGAAAAGCAAGTATTGGACCATGTACTCGTTAAAGAACCGCGATGTGATGCAGGACTCCGGCGCCGCCTCGCATGAGCTGAAAGCCAACGTCGCCACGCAGGTGTTAAATCTGGTCCTGGTGATGCTGGCGCTGGCGTTTCGGTTTTGGTGGCTGCTTTTGCCCATTCCCTTCTTCTATGGCGTCAACGTCGCCGTCAGCTTCCGGCTGTTTAGGTTGATCAAGCGGGAGCGCGGCTGGTGGTTTCTGGTCCGCTCGCTGGGCTACTATCAGTTCGTCTATCCCTTTGCCGTCGCTTACGGATCATTTGTTGGCACGCTAAAATATGTGTGGGAAGTGAAGATTCTGCATCGGTACGCTTGAACACCGGTTTCGGGTTGCGGGTTTCCCTGTTAACTAATACTCAGCCCGGTTCAAAACCTAAACCTGGTGTGTGAAAACCCGAAACCCGCAACCCGCAACTTTGTATTAAGTTTTAATAATGTACTCACCAATAAAATACATCCCCGCCGTATTCCTGAAGAACAGGCTGCTGCAGTTTACGTTCTTCATCACCTCGCGCTGCAACGCGCGCTGCCCATTTTGTTTTTACTGGCAGGACCGGCATAGCCGCCGCCGTGAGCTTGACCTGGACGAAATTGAGAAAACAAGCCGCTCGCTGGGCGGGCTGCTGTGGCTGCTTTTCTCCGGCGGGGAGGTATTCCTCCGCCAGGACCTGGCTGACATCGTCGCTGCCTTTTACCGCAATAACCGTCCGGTAATCATCACGCTGCCCACCAATGGGCTGGCGCCGGACCTGATCATTCCCCAGGCTGAAGAAATCGCCGCCGGCTCGCCCAACAGCGCCGTTGTGATTAAAGTGTCGCTCGACGGCGTCGGCGCGGACCACGACCGCATCCGCAACACCCCCGGCAATTTTGACAAAGCGATGGAAACCTGGGAGGGGCTGCGGCCGCTGCGGCGGCGGCACCAAAACCTGCAGATAGGCATCAACACTGTCTTCATGCGGGAAAATCAGGACAACTTGGACGAAATAATTGATTTTGTCAACGAGCTGCCGGACTGCGAGACCCACACCATCTCCCTGATTCGCGGCAACCCGGCCGGCGATAACGGCAAAGGCATTGACCTGGGAAAGTATCTGCGAACAGTAGAGCGGCTGGAGCAGGACTTGAAAGGCCACCGGCCCAAGATGTACCATTTCACTCTGGCGCGGTTAAAATCCGCCCAGGATTTGATCCAAC
The DNA here is from genome assembly GCA_021790115.1 of Actinomycetes bacterium. GTDB lineage: Bacteria > Actinomycetota > Thermoleophilia > BMS3ABIN01 > BMS3ABIN01 > JACWAD01. The sequence continues at coordinate 38,759 of JAJYIM010000001.1, forward strand.
GGCAACTGATTTACGAGACCGTCCGCCAGGGAAGGCGGCAGCTTCCCTGCTATGCCGGCCGCATCACAGCCGTGATGAATGAGGTGGGGGACGTCTTTCCGTGTGAGATTCTCGACTGCCCGATGGGAAACGTGCGCGATAGCGGCTATGATTTAATGAAAGTGTTTAGCTCTGCGGCGGCCGACTCCGTCAGGGCGAAAATCAACAGTTCCAGATGCTACTGTTCACACGAGTGCTATTTCGTCACAAACATTCTTTTCAATCCAATGATGTATGGACGGCTGATCAAACAGTTCGCGGCGCTGAGGCAGCCGGGCCGGTAAGCACGGAGGAGCCGCCTGCGCCCCGCGTTATCCAGACCGGCGGCCCTTCCCGCAAAGCGCTTGCCGCCAGCCTCGCCGCCATCTTTCTGCTCGTGCTGGCTGTCGCCATTCCCTTTTTGGGGCAGGCGCTCCACATCGACGACGCGATTTTCTGGGACTTTGCCAGCAATAACATTTCTCACCCATTTCAGCAGCATCTTTCCAATTACCCGCTGATGGGCCAGGAAGTGGGGGCGTTCCGGGACACGCACCCTCCTTTTGATGAGCTTTACATTTCCGTCATTATGCTGGCAGCCGGCACCACCGCGCCGGAGGCTTTTTTCCATGCCGGATTTATAATTTTCCCGCTGATCGCGGGCGTTTCCATGTTCTTTCTTGCCCGCCGCTTTACCAAAAGTGCCCTGCTGGCAGCCCTGTTGCTGCTGTCCACGCCGGCAGTGATGGTGCTTTCCCATACCTTAATGGGAGATCTGCCAATGACTGCCTTTTGGCTGGCGGCGACCGCCGCCTACATCTACGGGGCTGACCGGGGCAGCCGGCCGCTGCTTGCCCTGTCAAGCTTACTGATTACCCTGGCGGTTTTTACCGGCTACCAGGCTCTGGCCCTGATCTTGCTGCTGCCGGCATACTGGTGGCTAAAAGCAGGCCGGTTGAGATGGATGGCAGTCCTGCCTGTTCTTTTGCCGGCGCTTGCTTTTGCTGCCTACATATGGTTTAACCTGGCCAAGTACGGCGCGCTGCCGCGTTTCTCGCATGCGCAGGGACTTAGCGTTCAGGAAAACAACTTGATCTCGCGCTTCCAGGGGATGTTCCTGGAGTTGGGCGGCGCATCGGTCTTTCCGCCTTTTTTGGCGGCTGGTTTTATGCTGCGCCGCAAACGGTACCTGGCGCTGCCGGCCGTGGCGGCCGGCGCAGCGCTGCTTGGCTGGCGCCAGCTCTCGCCGGGTTACCCGCCTGCCAGCGCCGTCCTGCTGGCTATATTTTTCTTCGCGGGCGCCTGCATGATAACCGGGATAGTTTCCGAGGGGCTGATCCAGATAGCAAACCGGTTCAGGCGCCTACCGCTGGACCGTGACTTTTTGTTCCTCGCCCTCTGGCTGGGCTCGATTCTGGCGGCCGTCGTCGGCCTTTTGCCGGATGCCACCGTCCGGTACTACCTTCCCGTCTTCGCCCCGCTGATTATATTGATGTTCCGGGAGGCAGATGCTGCCCTTTCTTCGCGGCGGCTGCTGCAGGGGCTGGCGGTCGCCGCAATCGGGACGTCATTTATCACGGGCCTATGGCTGTCGATGGCCGATTACCAGCTGGCCCAGGCATATAAGGATTTTGTCCTGTCGGTCCAGTCCCGTTATCATCCCGGAGGCGCCGTCTGGTTTGTGGGCGAGTGGGGCTTTCGCCACTATATGGAACTCGAGGGGTACCGGTACCTTACTTCAGACAGCACCGAGCCTCGAAAAGGCGATCTGATAATCGAACCCAGTTACATGCAGCGGCCCGTGGCGCCTTCGCTGTGCAAACGCATGCAGCTGGTGGATGCTCCGGCGGCCACATGGGCAGTGCCGGTGCGGGTCATGAGCGTGGCGGCGGACGCCGGCTTTTACGGCACTTACTGGGGGCGGCTGCCCTTTACCATCACCACGCAGCCGCTGGAGCGTTTTGACGTATACGCAGTAAACAGTTAGCGCCCTGTTGCACAGGCTAAAAGCCTGTGCCTACCAGCCTGTGCCTACCGCATTAACGAACCGCCCGCCGCCGAGCCCTCAACTTCATCCTGTCCGCGGTCAGCCTCACGAACGCCCGCGTCATGCGGGCATAACGCCTCACATCGTCCGGCCCCTCAATGGAAGCAATCATATTGGCAAACTGCCTGGGCCGGAAAAAGAAGTTGCTAATCGACCGCCTTTGCATAGCTTGGAGATATTCTTCCGTCAGGCCATTGGGCACGAAGCTAAGATCGCCGCGCGGATAACCTGTACCCAAATCCAGCCCCTTGTTTACCGTTCCATATCGATCCGCGATCTCGCGGGCCTCTGAACCGGGAGCCAGATACATGACGGCCATATTCATGGAATGCAAAGGCAGCGACTTGGCGAAATCAATTGTCTCCTTGATCGTTTCCGGAGTATCCACCAGATGACCCATAATAAAATACCCGCGGATCTTGATGCCGGCTTCATCCAGCCACCGGGAGACCCGGATGACAGTTTGTTTGTCCACCGGCTTCCTGATGAACTTCAAAACCTCATCGTTCCCGCTCTCAATGCCCACAGATACAAGCCAACAGCCTGCATCTTTCATGGCGCGGATAACCTCCGGATCAAGAGTTTTCAGATTCACGGTCGCCGTCCAGATGATGTCCAGCTTTCTTTCCTTGATCAACGCGCATATCTTCAGAACCCGCTTCTTGTTTAGCGCGAACGTATCTTCATGAAAGCTGATCTCCCTGGCGTTAAACCTGTTGACAACATATTCCATCATATCAACGACGTACTTGGCAGAGTTGGCCCGCCACCGCTTGGTCCAGACTGAGTTGCAGAATATGCATGAAAAGGGACAGCCCCGGCTGGTGACAAGCGTAATCACCGGGCGGCGCCGGTAAACCAGGAGCTGCGGGTTATAGCCGGCAAGATCGTCAATCAGATGAAAGGCGGGGAACGGCATCTCGTCAAGGTTGTCAATATACGGCCGCGGCTCATTTTTTAACATCTTGCCATTTTGGCGGTAATGCAGGCCTCTGACGCTTGTCAGCTCGCCCCCGTTTTCCAGAGTTTGCACGAGCTCAAGCAGGGTCAGCTCCCCTTCTCCGTCCACAAGATAATCAAAGGAATCGAACTGGGCCAGGTCTTCCGGATAGACAATGACATGGGGGCCGCCGGCGACAATGGGAATATCAAATTCCTGCTTCAAATGACGGGCGTTTTCGATCGCCGCGTCTGCGCCAATCGAATAGACGGACAGGCCGATCAGGCCGGGGCCAAATTCCCTCACCTTGGCGCTTAAACTGTTGTGACTGAGCGGGTATCTGACCGAATCAAGGATCTTGACCGTGTGACCCGCCTGCTCCAGGACGCTCGCCAGGCACATCAGGCCGTAGGGGGGCAGGTAAGCGCCGATGTCATCCAGGTTGCCATACCGGTTTTCGCCGCTGATGGCGCCGCTTATCAGGAGGACCCTCATTCAGGCTCCATTAAATAAAGAGCACCCCAGGGAATGCCCTTGGACAGAAAAATCAATTTCATTTCAAAAAAACAGTTTTTTGGCAAGAAAAGAAGAGCTGGGAATTTGGCAGCATTTTTTCAAAAAAGAAGACACACCCCATAGCTTGATTCATTTTATGTTTCCTGCGCCGGCTCGCGCTAGCGTCACGCTTGATATAAAACTATGTTACGTGAAAAGCTACATTTAATTCAACTTTTTTAGAATGCGAGTCACTCCTGGTCTGGAATCTGTCTCAAAGGGTCGTTCGCAGCGAGGCTAGACGAAAGAGCCATGGACAAGGACGCAGTCAAGCGCCGCCCATCAGCTCGCGGCAGGCCGCCAGGGTGCTCTTGACGTCACCGGCAAAAGCGTCCACGCCCACCTCCCTGGCCAACTCCGGCGAGTGGGCGGCGCCACCGGAGACAACCTTGACCCTGCCGCGCAGGCCGGCCTCACCCAGGGCGGAAATGACATCCATCAGGGCCTGTTTTGTTGATGTGGTAAAAGCGGAAAGCAGCAGCAGGTCGGCGTTAACCTCCTTGACCTTGGCGACAAACTTTGCTGCAGAGACATTTACGCCCAGGTCATAAACCCTGTATCCGGCCGCCCTGAGTGCAGAGACAATGATATTTTTACCAATGTTGTGAACATCGCCCCTGACAGTTCCCATCACCACGACGCCGGCGTGATCGGGCCGCCGCTCGAACAGGTAAGGGTCCAGCACCTGCAGCGCCGCCTCCACTGCCGCGGCTGAGCGCAGCATCTCCGGGATGAAATACTCGCCTGTCTCATACTTGGCGCCGACCTCTTCCATCGCTGATGACAAAGCGGCAAGAATCCGGCCGGCGGAATATGTATCCCGGGCCGCAACTTCGCCGGCAAGGCCGGCGGCCGCCTCAGCGTCGCCGGCTACCAGCGCCTGCTTAAATCTGTCCAGAAGTCCCAAGCCTAATACTTTCCGTACTTCCTGCCAAACTCGACCAGGGCGGCCACGTTTTCTGCCGGCGCGCTTGAGGGAATCGAGTCTCCCGTGCTTAAAATAAACCGCCCTCCTGCCTTAGCGGCCTTCATGGCAGTTTCCACCGCCCTCTCCACATCGGCGCGAGACCCTTTCTCCATAACCGAGACAGCATCAATATTCCCTTTGAGGACCACTTTGCCGCCGACTGCTTGCCGCGCCTGGACAAGATCTACGGGTGAATCAATCTCGAGCACGGCGGCGCCGGTGCGGGCCATTTCCGGCAGGATGGGCAAGCTGTTGCGGCAAATGTGAAGGATAACCGGGGCCATCTGCTTCAGTTCAGCAACCGCCTCCACTTCTGCCGGGAAGGCAAACTCACGGTAATGGTCCGGCGAAATCATGCTGGTGGAAGCAAAAGAATCCTTGATGACGATAGCGTCGGCGCCGGCCTGGGCCAAGGCTCTTCCGACCGCCAGCGTCGCCGGCAGGCAAGCCCTGATGAGGTCACGGGCCAACTGTGGATTCCGGTAAAAATCAGTGAAAAAATCAACCAGCCCGCGCACGGAGGCGGCGTACTCAAACGCCGAGCGCACCGATCCCAAAATAGCAATGCCGCTGCCCAACTGCCGAGCCAGCCTCCTGACCGGCTCCAGCTTGCCTTCCTGCCAGGGGTCCGGCACAGCAATTTTAGCCAGATCCCCGGCGTCCTCGATCAGCGTCTCAACCACCAGCGGCACCTGGTTCCCTTTAACCTCAACCCGGCAGCCAAGCAGATTGGGATGCCGCCCCAGGCCCATTTCGGCCACGGCGCCGTCATAGCCAAACGCCTTTTGCGCCGCCGCCAGCGCCTGGGCCAGGCAGCTATCATCCAACCAGCATTCGTCATTGCCGCGGCCAATAACCTTGGGCGCAAAATAACCATCCAGGACCGGAACCACTGGAACCATGTCGGGCGTCTCGCCGGCGAGAACTGCGAAGAAACGCTCGCGGGAATTCACGGCGCCACTTCCATCATCATCAAGCCCGGGCTGCTTCCAGCCGGGGAGCGTCTTTCCACAAAACTTCCAAACGGTAAAAATCGCGGGCTTCGGGGGAGAATATATGAACTACCACGTTTAAATAATCCATCAAAATCCAGTCGCCGCCGGCCTCGCCTTCCACGCGCAAGGGAGAGCTTCCCGTTTTCTTTATCTGCCTGCGGACCTCGTCAGCGATGGCTCTGGACTGACGGGGGTTGCGGCCGGTCAGGATAACAAAGAAATCGGTAAAGGAGCAAACCTCCTTCATCTGCAGGATGACAATCTCCGCCGCTTTTTTTTCGGCGGCTGCCGCGGCAATTTCTTTGGCTAATTTCTCGCTTTTCGTAGCTTGCCCCTATTGCTGTTTCCGCAGGTCCTGCAAACTGAGGTCACTTCCAATGATAACAATGATTTGCCGTTTTTGAAGTGAATCATCCTTGATGATGGTTCCCTTGCCCAGCAGGTCGTGTATCTGGTTGCTGGGCCCAAGCGCATCGCTGCCGTACCTGATCTGGGTATAGCCGAAGCCGACCCCGGACTGATCAGATTGCGGCACCATCGTAAAGCGAAGCGGCGCCAGCCGGGCGGCGAGTGCGTCCGCCAGCGACTGATCGGCAGCGCCCTTGCGGATCCCCAGGGTGAAGGTCGCGTTTACCGGTGAGCCGGACATGAGCGCCTGCAGCTCGTCGGGCTGGAGATCAAGGTACCATGACTGGCCGCTGCCCGCCCGGCGCACCGGCAGGGGCCAAACCCCAAACGGCTTGCCCGGCGTGGTCATCGCCAAAAACATGGCGGTAAAATCATCTGCGCTCATGTCGGTTTTTATGCGCCGGTATAACTCCCGGGCCAGGTTGCGGCGGTCCAGCCCGGGCTTGCCCATGATGCCATCGCGCAAGCCGCGGTAGAACAGGGCCTGGATCTGCGGGCCGGCGCCGCCGTCATTCACTGAATCATTTAAATAAGCCATCGCCTCATGGGGGCCTTCCTGGTTGTCGCCTGCCGTGAGGTTAATGGAGCCGTCTTCGCTGCTTAAAGGGCGGTCTGCCTTAAAGTTGACGGTGCCCGCCTGCCCGGCCAGGAATTCGACCGCGCTTAAATCAAACTCCAGGTGATAGCGGATGGGCACCTTCAACAGGTTGGCCACGGTCTGATCCAGGAGCGGCTGGCCGCCCAGCTCGATAACGGTCCCGAGTTGCTGAAACCCGTGGCCGGGCGTGTCGGCTAGAGTGCGGACAGGTAGCGTGTAAACACTGTAGCCGCCCTGGCCATCCGGAGATGCAAGCAAGATCTGGCTCAGCTTGCCGCTCGCGTCCCTGCCGGTCATGATTACGTTCTGGCTGCCGGCCTCAGCGGGAGGCGGCGCTTCAGCGGTGTTCCTCGATTTTACCAGCAGTAAAATGACGATGAATGCGGCTGCAGAAACCGCTATCCCTGCAAGCAAAATATAGAACGCCAGCCGCCGCTGCCTGACCCGGCGCCGTTCAGCCAGCCTCTCGCTGCGGTACCGCGACTGGCGAAAGACCGGGCCGCCGGGCGGGCCGCCGGCAAAACCGCGCGAACGGGAACGCCTGTGACGCAGGTTATTCTTGACGGTATAGCCCTTCTTTGTTAATGTACTGCCGGATGCCCTCGGGCACGAGGTACCTGATCGACATTCGCTCTGAGACCCGCCGCCTGATCATCGTTGATGATACACCTATTCCTGGTATCTCCATGATCTTTACCCTGTTTTCTGTCAGGAACCGGCTCAAAGACCCTGATATCTTGTCCAGCGGGTAGCCGGGCCGGGTGGCTGCAATCAGCGTCGCCATCATCAGCAGGTCCTGCGGATCTTTCCACTCCAGTATCTCCAGCACGGCATCGGCCCCCGTAATGAAGTAAAGCTCGGCCTCCGGCATCTGCCGGCGGAAGTGGCGGACGGTATTCACAGTATAGCTGACCTGCTGTTTGTCAATCTCGTAACGGGAGACTTCAAAGCGGGGGTTGCCGCCGATGGCAAGGACGCACATCCGGTAGCGGTCTTCGGGGCCGGCGCCATTTTGGATCTCCTTGTGGGGCGGCAGGCCGGTTGGCATGAACAGGACCCGGTCCAGCCCGTATTGGGAAACCGCCTCCTCGGCGCAGACCAAATGGCCGATATGAACCGGGTTGAAGGTGCCGCCCATGATGGCTAACTTCATAAAACCTCAGTTTCTTGTTTGTGGTTTCTGGTTTCTGGTTCACCCACAAAAAAATCAACTCGAAACTGGAAGCTCGAAACTCGAAACTAAGAGCCTGCTGGGATAGATTCTTAGAATCTATCCCAAAAGGCTGTTCGCAGCAGAACAGGCGTGCTGAGATAGATTCTAAGTTCTAATCTGCCCATCCCCCGTAACCACATATTTTGTTGTTGTCAATTCGCGCAGACCAACGGGGCCGCGGGCGTGCAGCTTCTGTGTGCTGATGCCAATCTCGGCGCCCATGCCGAACTGCCCCCCGTCCGTGAACCGGGTCGACGCATTAATATAGACGCAGGCAGCATCAACCCTGTCCACGAAAGTGCGGGCCGCCACCAGGTCTTCGGTTACAATTGCCTCAGAATGCCCCGTGCCATAGGTGGCAATATGCCCAACAGCTTGATCCAGGCTGTCAACGATCCCCACCGCCATCGTTAAATCGAGGAACTCGGTGGCAAAATGCTCGTCCGTGGCCTTTTCCATCCCCTTGGCGGCCTCCCCCGCCAGGTGGCTGAACTCCGGGGTCACAAACAGCTTAACGCCACGGCTGGCCAGCTCCCGGGCAATGAGAGGCGCAAACGCGGCAGCGATATCCTTATGGATGAGCAGCGTCTCGGCAGCGTTGCATACTCCGGGGCGCTGCACCTTGGAGTTAACGGCGATGGCGGCCGCCTTTTCCAGATCGGCGCTCGCATCAACATAGACGTGGCAGTTGCCGCCCGCCGCGTAGATCACCGGGATAGTGGAATTCTTGATCAGAAACTCTTTCAGCGCCTCGCCGCCACGGGGAATGACAAGATCGACGTACTCCTTCATCTGCAGCAGCTTCTTTAAGGGAGCGCGGTCCCGCGATTCAATCAAAAGCACTGCATCGGGGGGAAAGCCGGCGTCGATCAGGGCGCCGCTGATCACTCCCGCCAGCATGCGGATGGAATGGAGCGAGGCGCTGCCTCCCCTTAAGATGACGGCATTGCCGGTCTTGATGCACAGCCCGGCGGCATCCGTGGTTACATTGGGCCTTGCCTCATAAATTACGGCGACAACGCCAAAAGGCGCCCGCACTTTCTTTAGCTCCAAGCCATTGGGAAGGCGCCTGCCCTCCACCACTTCCCCCACCGGATCAGGCAGCCCGGCCAGCTTGCGCAGTCCCGCCGCCATCTCCTTGACCCGGTCCTCGTCCAGCATCAGCCGGTCCATCAGCGCTCCGCTCAAATGGGCGGCCTTGCCTTCCTTGACGTCGTCGTGGTTTTCCCTCAGGATTTCATTTTTGCGCCGCTCCAGCGCCGCGGCAATCTCCAGCAGGGCGCGGTTCTTCTGCTGGCCGGACATGCCGGCCAGCCGGCGGGAGGCCTGCTGCGCCCGTTTGCACAAATCCGTGACTGGCGTCTTGTCTTCCCGTTTAACAGCTGGCAATTTTTATCCTTCCATCAAAACGAAATAATCCCGGTGGATGACTTCTTCGCCGCCATGTGGCATCAGTTGCACCACTTGACTGCTCTGCATGCCCTTGATCTGCTCAAGTTCCGCAGCGGAATAGGAGCTGAGGCCCTTGCCGATATGCGCCCGGTCCCCGGCGCGGAAAACTTCCACGGCTTCACCGGCGGCAAAGTTTCCCTCTACGCCGACAATTCCGGCCGCCAGCAGGCTCTTGCCCCGCTTCTGCAAAGCCGCCGCCGCGCCGGCGTCGACCAGGATGACGCCGCTGCTGGGCCGTCCATACTTTAACCATAGCTTAAAGCTGCTGATGGATGACTTGAGGGGACGAAACCTGGTGCCAATTTTTTCACCGGCCGCCGCCGCTATAATCACACCGGGACGGAACCCGTTGGCGATGACGACCTCTATGCCCGCCGATGTCGCCATCTCAGCGGCCACGATCTTGCTTTTCATGCCGCCGGAGCCGATGCTGCTGGCGGCGGCGCCCGCCTGAATCTGGTCAAGCAGGGACCAGTCGCTAACTTCTTCAACTAGCCTGGCATTGGGGTCCACGGCGGGGTTATCAGTATACAACCCTTCCGTATCAGTGAGCAACAACAGCAGGCCGGCCTTGACCAGGATGGCCACCTGCGCCGCCAGGAAATCGTTATCGCCATAGCGGATCTCTTCCGGGGAAGTGGTGTCGTTTTCATTAATGATGGGAACAATTCCCCACTCCAGCAGCTTCCTGAGCGTCCCGCGCGCGCTCAAATACTGGCTGCGGGCCTCGATGTCAAAAGAGGTGAGCAGAACCTGGGCCGTGGTGATGCCGGCGCCGGCAAACAGCTGCCGGTAGCGGTCATAGAGCCGCCCCTGGCCTATGGCCGACGTAGCCTGCAGCTCCACTGTTTCCGTGGGCCGCCGGCCCCCAGGCAGCAGGCCAACCCCGCAAGAAATCGCCCCCGAGGTGACAACCAGCACCCCGGCGCCGCCATTGACCAGCCTGGCTATCTCATCCACGCGGCGGGACATTTCCTCCGCGCGCAGGCAGCCCTGCTCGTCAGTGAGGGTATTGCTGCCAAATTTGACAACGAAGACTGTTGCCAGCGCTACCGTTCCTTAGCCTTGCCGGCGCCGCGCCTAAGCCGGGGTCGCCGACGGAGTACGGTCATTGGTCTGAGCCCGCTGGATATCAGCCCCCAGCGCCTGGAGCTTTTTCTCGAAGTTCTCGTAGCCGCGGTCAATGTGGCCTATCCGCCTGACCTCGGTTGTGCCCGCCGCCGCCAGGCCGGCCAGAACCAGGGCGGCGCCGGCGCGCAGGTCCGGAGTCTCAACAATGGCTCCCTCGAGCCGGCAGCCTCCATGCACGACGGCATGATGGCCGCTGGTGCGGATGTCGGCGCCAAGCCTGTTTATCTCATCAACAAATACAAACCGGTTCTCAAAGACGTTCTCGGTAACAATGCTATGCCCTTGCGCCAGCGACAGCAGCACCATCACCGGCGCCTGCAGGTCGGTGGGAAAACCCGGATGCGGCAGAGTGGCAATGTCGGCGCTGTGATATTTTTCCCCTCCCCGGCAGCGCACCTTATGGTCAAATTCCTTGATGTCAACACCGATGGCGCGCAGCTTGCTGATGAATATCTCCAGGTGCAGGGGATTGAAATCTTCAATGACGATGTCCCCGCCGGTGACGGCGGCGGCAGTCATGAAGGTCCCGGCCTCAATGCGGTCGGGCATGACCGTATGGGCGGCTCCCGCGAGCCCGTCAACCCCGTCAATAACGATCGTGTCAGAGCCGGCGCCGCTGATGCAGGCCCCCATGGAGGTAAGGAATTTGGCCAGGTCGATGATCTCCGGCTCGCGGGCGGCCGATTCAATCACCGTGCGGCCCTTGGCCGTTACCGCGGCCATCATCAGGTTTTCAGTCGCGCCCACGCTGGGATATTGAAGGCAGATGATATCTCCGGTGAGGCCTGCCGCCGCTACGTTGATAAAGCCGTGCTCCACGTTGATGCTTGCCCCCAGCTTTTCCAGCCCGCTTAAGTGGAAATCAATTTTGCGCGGGCCGATATTGCAGCCGCCGGGCATGGCCACCCGCGCCCGTCCCAGGCGCGCCAGCAGGGGGCCCATCACAATTATTGAGGCGCGCATCTTGCGCACCAGCTCATAGGGGGCGGTGTGAGAGAGCTCCGCGCCGGGGTCAATTTCAACCCGGCCGTCCTCAAATGCCACCCCAGCTCCCAGTTCCCTCAGCACTTCCGCCATCGTCAGGACATCCTGAATCCACGGCACGTTGTAAAGCACTGTTTTTTCCTGGGCGAGGAGTGAGGCGGCCATCAGTTTCAGGGCAGAGTTCTTGGCCCCCGATACACTGACGTTGCCCGCCAGCGGTATGCCGCCATTGATCAAAAAAGATTTCATAAAACAGATTCTGGATTCTTGATGCTGAATGCTAGATAAAATATAACCAAAGTTCAGGACATTCAACCCGAAAGGTGATATCTACCATCTACCATCCGCCATCCACCATCCGCTCTTATCGTCCGGCGACCTTGAGCCGGTTAAGCGCCCGCCGGCGGGACTGCTCGGCCCGGTGAACATCCACGCCCACGACCTCATGGGACTTCGCCAGCCAGCGCTCAGCCCGCTCAACAGCGGCCTGCGCCCGCACCGTGTCGATATCCACTGCCTTCTCAGCCGTATCCACAAGCAGCAGCAGGCGGTCAAACTGCATCTTTACATAGCCGTTGCCCGCAGCCAAATGTTCCCAATGACCGTCATCGAAGTGTTTGATGCGGGCCTCGCCGATCACCGTCTTGGACACAATCGGCGCATGCCTCGGCAGAATGCCCAGCTCACCCATCTCACCCGGCACAACCACCATGGCGACCTCGCCGCTTACCAGCAGCCCTTCCGGCGTCACTATCTCGCATTTGAGCTTAACGCTATTTTCTTCCATGCCAGCCTGCAACTTTCCTTCCCGCCGCTAGGCGACGGCGGCTTCTTCCTCTGCCTCTGCCTTGGACTCTGCCGGCTCTTCGGCGCCGGTCTTGGCCACGGCGCGCGCGTTCTTTACCACTTCGTCAATCCCACCCATCATGTAGAAAGCCTGCTCCGGCAGCTCGTCGTGCTTGCCTTCAATGATCTCCTTAAAGCCGCGCACAGCCTCCTTAAGCGGCACGTATGCCCCGGGAGTCCCGGTGAACGTCTCTGCGACGTGGAAAGGCTGCGACAGGAAGCGCTGCAGCTTGCGGGCGCGCTGCACCGTCAGCTTGTCCTCATCGGAGAGCTCGTCCATGCCCAGGATGGCGATGATGTCCTGCAGTTCCTTGTAGCGCTGCAGCGTCTCCTGCACCCGGGTGGCCACCTTATAGTGCTCATCGCCGACGGCGTCGGGCGACAGGATGCGCGAGGTGGAATCCAGCGGATCCACAGCCGGATAGATGCCCATCTCCGAGATGGCGCGCGAGAGGACAGTGGTGGCGTCCAGGTGCGCAAATGTGTTGGCCGGCGCCGGGTCGGTGAGATCGTCAGCGGGAACGTAGACAGCCTGCACCGAGGTGATCGAGCCGTTCTTGGTCGAGGTGATGCGCTCCTGCAGTTCGCCCATCTCCGAGGCCAGCGTTGGCTGGTAGCCAACAGCGGATGGCATCCGGCCCAGCAGCGCCGATACCTCCGAGCCCGCCTGCGAGAAACGGAAGATATTGTCCAGGAAGTAAAGCACGTCCTGGCCCATTTTGTCACGGAAATACTCGGCCATCGCCAGCGCGGTAAGCCCCACGCGCAGGCGCGCCCCGGGCGGCTCGTTCATCTGGCCGTAGACCAGGCAGGTCTTGTCCAGAACGCCGGATTCGGTCATCTCCAGGTAGAGGTCGTTGCCCTCGCGGGTGCGCTCGCCCACGCCGGAGACGACCGACACGCCGCCGTGCGACGTGGCGATGTTGTGGATCAGCTCCATGATCAGGACCGTCTTGCCCACGCCGGCGCCGCCGAACAGGCCCGTCTTGCCACCCTTGACGTAAGGAGCCAGCAGGTCGATGACCTTAATGCCGGTCTCAAACACCTCGTCGGTCGGCGTCAGGTCCTCGAAGGCCGGCGCCTCGCGGTGAATCGGCCACTTCTCCTCGGCCTTGACTTCGCCCTTGTTATCAATGGCTTCGCCGATGACGTTAAACAGGCGCCCCAGGGTAACATCACCCACCGGCACGCTGATAGCGGCGCCCGTATCTACAACCTCCAGGCCGCGGGGGATGCCGTCGGTGGAGTCCAGGGCGACGGCGCGCACCTTGTTGTCGCCCAGGTGTTGCTGCACCTCGGCCACCAGCCGCATCGTCGTGCCGTCCTCTTTGGGAACGCTGATCTCCAGCGCGTTGTAAATGGCCGGCAGTTCCTTCTCGAACTTAACGTCAAGCACCGGGCCGATGATCTCTACAATCGTTCCTGTGTTCATATAACCAGCTCCTAGATACTAGATTTTGGATCTTGGGTCAAGTCCGGATATTGGATGTTGGATAGGGGATGCCTTTCTTCATCCAATATCCAACATCCAATATCCAATATCTGCTTACCCCAATGCTTCCGCCCCGGCAACGACTTCGAGAATGTCCTGCGTGATTGCCGCCTGGCGGGCCTTGTTCATCGCCAGGGTAAGTTTTTCAATCATTTCTTCCGCGTTTTCCGAGGCGTTGCGCATCGCGGTCATGCGGGCCCCGTGCTCGGAAGCGGTGGATTCCAAAAGAGCGCGGTAGATAACATTATCGACGTAGCTGGGAAGCAGCCCCTGGAGAATGGCGCTGGCGCTGGGCTCGTAAATAAAGTCGCCCTCAAGCCGCCGTTCCTCCTCGGACACTTCGGGCTCGGTGGTGACGACTTCCTCGCCCAGGGGCAGGATCACCTCTTCGGTCACCATCTGTTCCATAGGAGATTTGAAATGGTTGTAAACCAGGTAGACCCGGTCTACATCGCCGGAGACATATAGTCTAACAATCCGATGGGCAATGTCCTCGGCGTCGGTGAACTTGGGGCGGTCGGTGATGCCGGTAATCGCCTCTCTCACCTCGAAGCCGCGAAAGCGCATCGTGCCCACCCCTTTCCTGCCGATGGCGGCCCAGACCACGCCCTTGCCTTCCGCCCGCGCCTGATCATGAAGGCCCAGCGAGTGCCTGATGATGTTGGCGTTAAAAGCGCCGGCCAGGCCGCGGTCGCCGGTCAGCATGATAATGGCGACGGCCTTCTCTTCATCGTGAACGTCAAGGAGGGGGTATTGCTCGCCGCCTTCAGTGTGCTTGGCAACTTCCTGCATCAGCTCCATCATCCGCTCAGCATACGGCCTGAGCGCCTCAATCCGCGCCTGGGCGCGCCTGAGCCGCGCCGCGGCGACCATCTCCATCGCCTTTGTCGTCTTGCGCGTATTTTTGACCGAATTGATTCGGCGTGCTATATCGCGAAATGCTGCCATAAATCAGATGGTGGCTGCCAGCTGGTAGATGGTTGATTCCATAAGTCTGATTGCGGTCCTTTCTTTAAGCCGTTGCCGGTCCGGCTTCGGCTGCTGCGGCCGCCGGCACATTCAGATCCTCATGGTCGGGCTGGAAGTCTTTCAGGGCTGACTCCAAGGCGGCGCGCAGCTTGGCGTCGGTATCATCAGAGATGTCCTTTTCATCCCTGATGGCGGTCAGGATCTCCGCATGCTGGCTGCGCAGCCTGGCAATCAGCATCTCGTTGAAGTCGGGCACGCGGTCGACATCGATGCTGTCGAGATAACCCTGCGTGGCCGCGAAAATCACCGCCACCTGTTCCTCGACCGGCACCGGAGCGTACTGGCCCTGGTTGAGCGCCACGACCATGCGTTCGCCGCGAGCGAGCTGAGCCTGTGTCGCAGCATCCAGCTCCGAGCCGAACTGGGCGAAAGCCTTCAGCTCGTTGTACTGGGCCAGGTCGAGCCGGAGCTTGCCGGCGACCTTCTTCATCGCCTTAATCTGGGCATCACCGCCGACGCGGCTTACCGAGATGCCGACATTGATGGCCGGCCGCACGCCGGAATAGAACAGATCGGGCTCGAGGAAGATCTGGCCGTCGGTGATCGAGATGATGTTGGTCGGGATGTACGCCGACACGTCACCGGCCTGCGTCTCAACGACCGGCAGCGACGTGATTGAGCCGCCGCCGAGTTCGTCCGACAGCTTCACGCCGCGCTCCAGCAACCGTGAATGCAGGTAGAAGACGTCGCCGGGATAGGCTTCGCGCCCTGGCGGCCTCCTCAGCAGTAGCGACATCTGGCGATAAGCGTCGGCGTGCTTGGTCAGGTCGTCGTAGACGCACATGGCTTCGCCGCCCTTGTAACAGAAATATTCAGCCATGGCGGTGCCCACGTATGGCGCCATAAACTTTAGCGGCGCCCGTTCCGAGGCCGAAGCCATCACAACGATGGTGTAGTCCATGGCGCCTTTCTCTTCCAGTTTGGCGACGACGCTGGCAACGTTTGATGCCTTCTGGCCGATGGCCACGTAAATGCAGATAACACCCTGGCCCTTCTGATTGATGATCGCGTCGATGGCGATGGCGGTCTTGCCCGTGCGGCGGTCGCCGATGATCAGTTCGCGCTGGCCGCGGCCGATGGGGATCATCGAGTCGATCGATTTGATACCCGTCTGCAGCGGCGTACTCACGTGCTGCCGGGCGATGACGCCTGGGGCCTTGAACTCGACCGGCCGGTACTCGGCGGCCTCGATCGGGCCCTTGTCGTCGATGGGACGCCCGAGGGCGTTGACCACACGGCCGACCAGTGCTTCTCCGACCGGCACGCTCATGACGCGGCCCGTGCGCTTGACGATGTCGCCCTCGGCGATGAGTGTGTCCTCGCCCATCAGCACGACGCCGACGTTATCCTCTTCCAGGTTCAGCGCCAGACCCACGACGTCGTGGGGAAACTCCAGCATCTCCGAGGCCATTGCCTTCTCCAGGCCGTGGACGCGGGCGATACCGTCGCCGACCTCGAGAACGCGGCCGACCTCTTCCACTTCGACCTCGGCCTCGTAGTTCTCAATCTGGCTCTTGAGAACCGCGGTAATTTCTTCAGGGCGCAGTTTCAAAGCTATCCTCACTCTCCTGTTTGTCCGGGGACATAATTGAAAATGTCCCCCGAAAAATAATTACGCCTGCACGAGCCTGGCGCGCAGCTGCGCGAGCTTCGCCTTCAGGCTTCCGTCCACAATCACGTCGCCGATCCTGAGGATCAGCCCGCCGACGATGTCCTTGCTGACAGTCGCATTCATCTCAATCTTTTTGCGGGTTGCTTCCTCAATCCGGCGTCTTATCTTTGCCCGGGTCTCCTCCGGCAGCTCCACGGCCGAGACAATCTCGACCTCTACCACCTTGTTCGCCTCCCGGAGCAGGCGGGCAAACCCCTCCTGGACATCCGGGATTAAATCGGCGTGGCGTTTGTCAATCAGCAGGTTGAGCCCGTTGACAAAGATCCGGTCTCCGCCCTCCGTCAGCTCCGCCACGATCTGCTTTTTCTTCAGCGAGCTGATCTTGGGATTATAAAGCACCGCCGTCAGGTCGCGGGACCCTCGCATGGCGTCAACAAAAGCGGCCAGGTCGGCGCCGGTGGCGCCGAGCGTGCCGGCATCTTCCGCGGCTGCGAAGAGGGCCCGGGCGTAAACGTTTGCTATCCGCGAGTCGGCCAAGCCTTACTTCCCTCCCGCGCCCAACTGGTCGAAATCTACCTCCGCCATCGCCTCATCAACAAGGCGAAGATGATCTTCCTTCGTGATCACCTTGCCCGCAACCTTGCCTGCCGCCAGGATGGTCAGATCCGCCACCTGGTCCTTGATTTCCTGGACCGCTTTGCGGGTCTCGCGCTGGATTTGCTCGCGGGCGCTCTCGACTTCCTTATGCGCGTGGGCTTTTGCCTCGCCGACAATCTCGGCCTTTTGATCATCGCCCACCTTGCGGGCGCGGTCGAGAATCTCCTCGGCCTCGTTTTTGGCGTCGGTGATGCTCTGGCGGTATTCGCTCAGCAGCCGGTCGGCCTCATGCCTGGTTTCCTCTGCCGCCTTGATGCTGGTCTCAATCGCGTTGCGGCGCTCGTCGATGATCTTTTGCAGCGGGCCGAAGGCATACCTCTTCAGAACGTAGAGCAGGACCCCGAAAGTGATCAGGGTGTATATCATTAGTCCAGGTTGTATAGTCAGCATTGTGCTTGTGGGCACCTCCTAACCGTCAGGGACGGGCGCGCCACTGCGGGCGCGCCACCGAAAAACTCTAGCCCTTGACGAAGACGAGCAGAAAACTGATGACCAGCGCGTAGAGGGCGACAGCCTCGGTAACGCCGATACCGATGAACATGGTGGTGCGGATGTCACCTGAAGCCTCCGGCTGGCGGGCAATGCCTTCCACACTCTTGCCGACCAGGAAGCCGATGCCGAGGCCGGGGCCGATAGCTCCGGCGCCGATGGCCAGGCCCGCGCCTAAAACCGCTGCTGCTTTCTCATCCATAAAATCCTCCTCTCAATAACCAGATGGTGGATGGCAGATGGTGGATGGTGGATCCAGAATCCAGCATCCAGTCTCCAGCATCCGCTTTACTAATGTTCCTGGTGGATTGCTCCACCGATGTAAACCGCCGACAGAATGGCGAAAATGTAAGCCTGGATCAGGGCTACGAAAATCTCAAAGGCGCTGACCATGAGCACGCCGGCCTCCAGCGGCAATATCAGCACGGCGATGGCGTAGCTCTGGATCATCAGGATCATGGCGTAAAAAACAAGCAAAACCAGGTGCCCGGCCGCCAGGTTGGCAAAAAGCCGGACTGACAATGAAACCAGGCGGAATACCTCGCTGATTCCGTGCAGGAAAAAAAGCACCTGCTTCAGCACCGGCGGCGCCGTTGACGGCATCCAGCCCTTAAAGTAGCCGACGATCCCGTTGGCCCGCATGCCGGAAGCGTGCGTCGCCACAAAAGTAATCCCCGCCAGCGCTATGGTCACATTAATGTTGGCCGTCGCGGCGTAAGTCTTGAACTCAGGGATGTTATGAAAACCGGGCGCCAGGTTAAACGGCAGCGGGACGAGCCCGATGATATTACTGATCAGGATGAAAAGAAACAGGCTGGCAATGTACGGGAACCAGGCCGCCGCGGCGCCGCCGGGCATGACCGCGCCCACGAGCACGTCCCGCACATATTCATACAGCCCCTCGAATGCGGTCTGTTTACGGTTCGGGAGCACGCGGGCAGCCTTTGAGATGCCGATACAGATCAGCGCCGTCAGCGCCGCCCCAATGAACAGGTAAAGGACCACTTTGTTGATTGACATATCGACCGGGCCGAGGTGAAACTCGAGGTGATGGCCGCCGATATCAACCGGCTTCAGCGCATCGGTAAATTCATCAGCCGGATTAAGCTGCGCGCTCACGCTTCACCTCCCGCTTAAAACCCGTCCGCCCCCTTAGGCCGACGAAAATCTCCAGCCCAAGAAACGCAGTATAAGCAACGAGGAAGCAAATGGCCGTGGACACGAAATATTGCGGCAGCGCCAGCGCCACCAGCAGCAGGCCCAGGCCAATCAGTCCAAAACGGAGAAGAAAGCTCAGGACGGCAACCCCTGCTGCGGCGCCGGCACTGACCCGGCCTATCAGGGGCATGAACGGCAACGACAGGCCGTAATTGACAGCGAAGATTGCCGCAGCCAGCGCCCAGGGCGCAAACAGCGGCCGGACCACCAGCCCCAGCAGCAGGCCAACCGCAATCACCGCCGTCATCATCGTTGCCAATTTTCCTACCATATATCAATGATCCTTTTTCATGGCTTTCAAACAGTGTAAATCATAACGCGGGGTTGACTTGCGCGCGGCCGGTATGGCAACTGCGGCGTTGGCCCCCCGGCGCTGGCTGCCGCCGGTAAAACAACCGGGCCGGGCCGGCGCGGCGTTAAAAAACTGTCTTGTAAATCCCGTAAAGGCCGGCGGCAAATCCGCCAAAGACACCCAGGATTAAAAAAAGCGGCGTGGTGCTCAAAAGATAGTCCAGCCCCAGTCCGCCAATGGCGCCTAACAGAACCCCTCCCAGCAGGTAGAATGCAATCCATTCCCAGCTGGCAGAGCTGGCCCGGCGACCATTTGGTTTCGCCTTTCTAAGAGGCAAATAAAAAACCGCGTCAGTATACCATGACAGGTAAATCGCTACAAGAGTAACAATCGGAAAATAATATCACCTCGGGCGGGGGCTGCGTCTAGTCCTGATTTTTAATATTTCCAATAAGTAAACCAGATAGACACTCACGCCTATGGCCACGCCTGCTAATATCACCGTCACGAAACCGGGTGCGAACCGCATCGAAAGCGCCAGCGAGCTCATCAGCGTGCACCAGGCGTAGAGGATCAGAACCGCCTTGCGCTGCGTGAAGCCGATGTTGAAAAGCCGGTGGTGCAGGTGGCCCCGGTCCGGCTTAAAGATCGAGCGCTTGTTCTTGACGCGCCTGAGGATGGCGAACGAGAGGTCAAAAATGGGCACACCCAGGATCAGCAGCGGTATGATCAAGGTGACGGCGGCAATGCTCTTGAGCACGCCGTGCACCGTGACTGCCGCCAGGAGAAATCCAAGCAGCATCGAGCCCGAATCACCCATAAAGATTTTTGCCGGGAAAAAGTTATGCCGCAGAAACCCGAGCGTCGTGCCCGCCAGAATCGCGGCCAGGATGCCGGCTCCCGGCCTGCCCATGGAGATGGCGATAACGGCAAATGTGCCGGCGGCAATGCTGCAGACGCCGGCCGCCAGGCCGTCCATGCCGTCAATGAAGTTGACAATGTTGACCAGGGTGACCACCCAGATTAACGTCAGCAGGATTGCCAAAGATGAACCAAGGTTGATAAAGCCGACAAGAGGCAGCGTGATGTAATCGATGCGGATGCCGTAACCAACCAGGAAAGCCGCCGCCAGAAACTGCCCCGCAAATTTCACCATCGGGCCGGTCGGCTTGAAATCATCGACGGCGCCAAAGAGGGTAATGATGGACGCGCCCAGCAGCACGCCTTTCATTTGCGCGGTCAACTCCAAAAACCAGAGCGCCGGAATGATAAAGCCGAAGAATATTGCCAGCCCGCCCAGGCGGGGCACGGGGTCCTCATGGATCTTGCGGTAATCAGGCTCGTCCATGGCGCCGACGAAGCGGGCGATGGAGCCAACCGTGGGCGTAACGATAAAAACAATGGCGGCGGCGACCACGAACGCCATCAGGGCAATCCTGGTTCCTCCCAGGGGATTCTGGATAAAGTCCATCTAACCGCCCATTCGGTGCAGTTTGACGCCTGCCTCGGCAAAGAACGACGCCGCCAGCTCGTCGGGATACCCCTCGTTAAAATAAACTTCCACGATGCCGGCATTGATAATCATCTTGGCGCACAGGGAGCAGGGCTGGTGCGTGCAATAAAGAGCGGCGCCCTCGATCTTGACGCCATGCAGGGCCGCCTGCGCGATGGCGTTCTGCTCCGCGTGCAGCGCCCGGCATAGCTCGTGCCTCTCTCCCGACGGGACGCCCAGCTCCTCCCTCAGGCAGCCGGCTTCGGTGCAATGGGTGATGCCGCGGGGGGCGCCGTTATAGCCGGTCGATAATATGCGCTTGTCCTTCACCAGCACGGCCCCCACCTGACGCCGCAAGCAGGTAGACCGGGAGGCGACCTGCCCTGCTATCTGGGAAAAGTACTCGTCCCATGATGGACGCGCTAACCGGCGGGGAAGAGGGACAGGAGAAAGGGGTTCTTTTTTCACTTTCTTTGCGTCCATTTGCCTCTTTGCCTCAGAGCCTGCTGAGACAGGCCCTTATGGACTTTAATGCCCTAGGTTACCCACCCCGCCTGCCATTTGCAAGCCGCCCGGCGGCCTGGGCCCGGCTTTTCCCGCATTTTGCCGGCTTTTTCTTCTTCGGGCGCCGCCGGGCTAATCCTTTGTAATCTTCCCGGGAGATGGCAGGCTTCCTTTACGCGCATGCCCAGTAGATGGCAGGCTTGGTAGATGGCAGGCTTTTAGCCTGCCTTTGGGAGACTTCCTTTACGCACAACACGCCCTCATCTGCACAGGCTAAAAGCCTGTGCCTACCGTCGTTTGAAGCGGGCTAAAGCCTGTGCCTGTGCCTAGTTTAGCACCGTCCCCAGCACCTCATTAAAGTAGCCGTTGTAAAGGACGCGCTGGGAAGCAATAACGTTGCCGCTGGCGCTTACCTCGACCGGGCCGCCCATCTTGCCGGAGAAGGTGGGAGTTGCGTTCTTTCCCGGGGCGATTGTGTAGGTGCCTATGGCAGTGCTGCCCAGCTTGATAGTTGCGGTAACTGCAAACGGGTTCGGGTTGGCGATAAGCACCCAGTTTTGCATGCCTGGGCTTTGCTGGTCATACCAGGTCCAGTTGTAATCTGAGGTTAGCGCTGAGTAGCCGCCGTCAGTGGAGGCCGCCAGGCCCGGCACCTCTTCAAAGGAGGGGCCGAAGATCGAGCGCTGGGTGGCGATCACCTTGGCGCCCCCGTCGGTCCAGACTTCCACCGGGCCGCCCATCACGCCCGGGAAGGTGGGCGTGACATGCTGGCCGGGGCCGATCCGGTAGCTGCCGCGGAGAGCGCCGGCAATCTTGATATGGGCTGTTACCGCGCTTGCATTTGGATTGGCGACAAGCACCCAGTCGGTGGCGCCGGCAGAGGCGTTGTCGTACCAGGTCCAGAGGTAATGGTCGGAAAGCTCCGCCGCCGGGATGCCGGGCACCTCGTTAAAGGCGGAGCCGTAATTGGAGAGGACCCGCTGGGAGGCAAGCACGTCCCCGCCGCTGGCGATAACCTCAACCGGGCCGCCCATCTTGCCGGAGAAGGTGGGAGTCACTTTTGCTCCCGGGGCGATGGGGCCGCTCCAGACAGGGACGCCGGCAATCTTGACCATGGCCGTTACCGGGCCCTGGGGATTGCCGTTATGATCCTGGCCGGGGTTGGCCACAAGCACCCAGTTGGTCATCCCCGGGCTTTGCTGGTCGTACCAGGTCCAGTAGAAATGGCTGGAGAGCCGGCCCGCATCGGTGCCGGGCACCTCTTCCATGGAGCTTCCCCCCTTGGGCCAGAGGCTGCGCTGGCTGAGGATGCCGCCGCCGGGCGCCCAGGTGACGGCTTTTACCGGGCCGTTCATGACCCCCGGAAAGACGGGAGTGATGGAGCGCCCCGGAGCGACAACGCCATTGTTATAGCCGGCGAGGCTCATGGCCCTGCCGCCAATGGAAAGCTGGGAGGTAACCAGGCTGCCCGGGGCCGAAGCCGGATTGGCGATCAGCACCCAGTTGCTGCCGCCGACATCATCGTACCAGGTCCAGTAAGAAGTGTTCGTGGTGGCAAGAATGGTGCCGCCATCACCCGCCACCCAGCCATGGCTCTGGTCCACGAAGCTGACGCCTTCAAATTTGTCAGCTGAGCCGCTCGTCTGGGGGCTCCAGGTAGCGCCGCCGTTTGTGGTGGCAAGAATGGTGCCGCCGCCCGTGCCGCCGCCCATCGCCACCCCGCCCCCAACTGCCCAGCCGTGGTTTTGGTCAACGAAGCTGACGCCTACAAGCGTATTGGCCGTGCCACTGGTCTGGGGACTCCAGGTAGCGCCGCCGTTTGTGGTGGCAAGAATGGCGCCGTTCGTACCCACGGCCCAGCCGTGGTTTTGGTCTGTAAAGCTAACGTCAGCAAGCCAGTTTGTCGTGCCGCTTGCCTGGGAGGTCCAGTGGGCGCCGCCGTCGGTAGTCGCAAGAATGGTGCCTCCGTAGCCCACCGCCCAGCCGTGGTTTTGGTCGAGGAAGAAGACGCGGTAAAGATCATTGGTCGTGCCGCTCGTCTGGAGGCTCCACCCGGCGCCGCCGTTGTTAGTTACAAGAATGGTGCCGTTAGCACCCACTGCCCAGCCGTGGTTTTGGTCCACGAAGCTGACGCCGTAAAGCAAATTGGTGGTGCCGGTTGCCGCAGAGCTCCACCCGGCGCCGCCGTTGTTAGTTACAAGAATGGTGCCGTTAGCACCCACTGCCCAGCCGTGGTTTTGGTTCAGGAAAAAGACGCGGTAAAGATCATTGGTCGTGCCACTCGTCTGGGGGCTCCAGGTAGCGCCGCCGTTTGTGGTGGCAAGAATGGTGCCGCCGGGCCCCACCGCCCAGCCGTGGTTCTGATCCACGAAGCTGATAGAATAAAGATCGCTCGTGGTGCCACTGGTCTGGGGACTCCAGGTAGCCGCCATTGACATTGAAGGAAAAACTGCCAGCGCCAGAAATGCTGCCGCCATTGCCGGTAGTAAAAACAACATCCGCGGCGTAAAGACTCTCTTCATCACCTGCTCCTAAAGGTTTGGATTGACTTGCCCTTGATCCCGCCACTGCCTTTAAACCACGGGGCAGCAAAACCGACATGGCAGCGGCATAACTTCCAGTCCACTAAAAGTAGCTGCGCCTGCCCTCCAAGTCAAGTTAGACTGGGGTTAAAGAATGTTGGCAAATATTGAGATTACCCTGCGGGGGGGAGATAATTTCTGCAGAAATTATCTCCCCCCCGCACAATTTCCGAAATTCCCGAAACTACTGCTCTAGGGCTTGGCGGGGTAGTAGTAAGTGGCACCGTTGCTATCCTGGCAATGGGCGTAAACAGAAGTGTGGAAAGACTGCACGCTTTGCGGCACATAGTACTGTATCATAAAGGCGTCGCCACCGGACGGCGGCGTATCGATATTGCCGAGCGCTTTTGGCAGCGCAGTCAAGGCCGTTACGCCGTTAGTGGCGTCAACCCGGTCAATCGATGCCGACAGCGCCTCTTCCTGCCCCTTGTTCATGATCCTGAAATCAACCGACAGCTTACGGCTGGCGTAGTCAGCCGTGCTGGCCCAGTAAGCGTTTGTCTCAAGCAATTGCATGTCGGGCATCGGCGCCGCCAGTTGGCCCGTGGCAAAGCGGGGCAAACCCACAAGCTCGTTGAAACTGGTGCTCATGTACAGCACCCTCTGGCTCGCCAGCAGCACGCCGTTCTGGCTCATGACGTTCACGGGGCCACTCATTACACCCGGGAACTGGGGCGTTACCCGGCCGCCGCCGCTAATTGCCGTTGCATAAACCGGGCTCGCGGCCGCACCCATGTATACGTTTACTGCCGCGCCGCCCGATGAGGGGTCGGGATTGGAAATGAGCTGCCAGTCTTTCATGCCGGGGCTCTGCATGTCGTACCAGCCAAAGTCCATTTCCGTGTCCATGCCGCCCGGCGGCGTCCCCTGCAACTCTTCAAACGAGTTCTTGTACAACATCCGCTGGCTGACAATCAGTTTCCCGCCGGCGTTGCATCCGGAGGTGCAGACCACCCGCACCGGCCCGTCCATCAGGCCCGCATAAGTCGGAGTGGCAATCCGGTGCGGGCCAAGCGAGTATGTTCCCCGCGGATTGGGATTGGAACCGATATAGACGCTGGCCTGCACTGGCGTATTGTTGGGATTGGCAACCAGGACCCAGTTTCCGGCGCTGAAATCCGAGGTCATATCGTACCAGTCGAAATAATAAACGCTGTCCAGATGGCTTTCTGGGAAACCCATCGCTTCATTGAAGCTGTTTTTGTAAAGAACGCGCTGGGAGACAAGCAGCTTTTGGCCGCCGGAGCTGACGACATGGACCGGCCCTCCCATCAGGCCCGGGAACTCGGGGGTCACGAACTGCCCCGGCGCGATATTAAAAGAGCGGCTGGGGACCGTGCTGCTGCCAATGTAAACATTGACTGCCGCAGCCTGGCTGTCCTCGTTGGCGATCAGGATCCAGTTGCCATTCATGCTGTCCTGAGTGGTAAAGTCGTACCAAGTGAAATAATAGGAGGAGTCGAGGTTGTCCTGCATGATGGCCGGGACCTCGTTGAAATAGCCATTGTGGAGAACCCGCTGGGTGACAACCAGCGCCTGGCCGCCGGTAGAAATTACTTTAACGGGGCCGCCCATTGTGTTGGGCCAGCTGATAACCTGGCGCCCCTGGGCGCCCACGGTGAATGTCTCCCGCGGAGCCGCCTGGTTGCCAAAAAATACCTGCACATTGGCGGAGCTGTTTTCCAGATTGCCGATAACGATCCAGTCGCCCTGCATTCCGTCCACCGGCGTAGAGTCATACCAGGTGAAGTAATAAGTCTTGGGGGCCGGCGTGATCTGCACCGCGCCGGCGCTGGCGGCGGCAAGAGCTACCAGCAAAACTGAAAAAACTGTTAATAACAATAAATTTAAAGTCAGCGTCCGGGCTCTAACAAGTTTCTTCAAGACAGATACCTCCGTTTTTTTACACACAGGAACTCTTTGCCAAATAGCCGCGCAATTGGCAATTCGCCTGTTTATTGCCTACCGGGAAAGTTCGAGAAGTTCAAAAACCACAGTTTTTCCGCTGCTCATTTATGTCGGTGCAAAGCCGGCCAGCGCAGACTCCCGCCACGGCGCCGCAACACGAACTTCCCCCCCCTTACACCCCTGCCCCCTGTGACTCTGAACGTGTGTTTGCTAAGACTGTGCCTATTTTGTGCAAGTAAGTATACACGGCTCCTGGAAATAATACAAGACCGGTAATTAAGCTACAGGTGAGGGTAAAGCGGAAAAGCTGCCAGCAGCTCGTTGACGCGGCGCCGCAGCCGCTTTTTCTCGGCAGTGGTGACGCGCTGCCCAAGGGCGGCAAGGATGATCGCCGCCACTTCTTCCATCTCCGCCTCCCGGAAGCCGCGGGTGGTGACCGCCGGAGTGCCGATACGCACGCCGCTGGTGACAGTGGGCGGCAGCGGATCAAAGGGGACAGAGTTTTTATTGACTGTGATGCCTACTTCTTCGAGGCGGTTTTCAGCCTCGATGCCGGTAATGCCAATGTCGGTCAAATCCGCCAGCATCAGGTGATTATCAGTGCCGCCGGAGACAAGCTGGATGCCCCCCTCCTGGAGGCGGCCGGCGAGCACGGCGGCGTTGACAACCGTCTGCTTTTGTCTTTGCCGAAACTCTTCCGTGCCCGCAAGTTTAAAGCAGGCGGCCTTGGCGGCAATGATGTGCATCAGCGGACCCCCCTGCAGGCCGGGGAAAACCGCCTTGTCAACATTCCTGGCAAATTTCTGCTTGCACAAGATGACGCCAGAACGGGGCCCGGCCAGAGTTTTGTGTGTGGTCGTGGTAACGTAATCGCTGACGGCCACTGGATCGGGATGCAGCCCCGCCGCTACCAGGCCGGCGATATGAGCCATGTCCACCATCAGCCTGGCGCCGACGCTGCGGGCAATCCCGGCGAAGCGGGCAAAATCGATACTGCGGGGATAGGCGCTGGCGCCGGCCACAATTAACTGCGGCTGGCGCTCGCGGGCAATCTCTTCGATATCGTCGTAGTCAAGCCGGCCGGTCTCCTTGTCCAGCCCGTAGCTGTGCACGTGATAAAAACGTCCGGAGAAGTTTACCTTTAACCCGTGAGTGAGATGGCCGCCATGATCCAGTTTCATCGCCAGGATGGCGTCCCCCATGGCCAGCTCAGCAAAGTAAACCGCCTGATTGGCTGTAGAGCCGCTATGTGGCTGGACGTTGACATGCTCGGCGCCAAACAGCTGCTGGCAACGATCGATGGCAAGAGTTTCTACTTCGTCAACAAACTCGCAGCCGCCGTAGTAGCGCGCGCCTGGATAACCTTCCGCATACTTGTTAGTCAGGACTGAAGCCGCCGCTTCCAGCACGGCGCGGCTGGTGAAATTCTCAGAGGCAATCAACTCAATGGTGCCGCGCTGGCGCGCGAGCTCTTTCTTAAGCAGTCCGGCAAGCTCAGGATCGGCTTCTTTTAGCCGTGACCTGAATTCTGGCTGTGTTTTTGCTTCTACCTTGGAGCGGGCCAATGCTTCTCCAAATCTGCAATCTGGCTCAGCCGGCGGGCATGGCGGCCGCCTTCGAAATCTGTTTCCAGCCAGGCGTCCAAAATGGCAAATGCGGTCTTGTCTTCCAGCAAGCGCTGACCAAGGCAGAGGACGTTGGCATCGTTGTGCCTGCGGCTCATTACAGCGTGCTCCACGCTGCAGGGCCCTACCGCCCTGACCCCAGCGATCTTGTTGGCCGTGATGCACATTCCCAGGCCGGTGCCGCATACCAAAATACCGCGGTCAACGGAACCGGCGGCGACAGCACCGGCAACCCGCACAGCATACTCCGGGTAATCAACGCTTTCGCCGGAATCAGTGCCCATATCAATGACCTCGTGGCCGGCCCTCTCCAGCCGCCCGATTGTCATTTGCTTCAGCTCAAAACCGGCATGGTCGGCAGCCAGCGCCAGCTTCATCAAGCTTCCTCCTTGGGTTTTTCCTCCCGGCCGGAGCCGTCCACGGCCCCGGCAAGGGCGGGAATGTCTTTCTGAGCGGGACGTTCGACTTTCAGCCGCCGGGGATGAAACATTGCCAGTATATATTATTTTCATGCTGGAGGACTCCCGCTTCAGCCGGCGGCAGGCGCAGGCCTCCAGGCCTGTGCAGACGCGGATCTCCCCAATTTAGAGTCAGCGGCACAGCCCTAAGAATCTATCGCAAAAGGCTGTTCGCAGCGAGGCCTTTGCAGCCGGCCGCAGCAGAATATGCCTTGAGATAGATTCTAAACGACGCTTCCGATCAACGCCTCGATATCCCCGCGCACTACCGCGCCCTCTCTCAGAACCCGGGCCGGCTCCCCCTCCGCCAGCGGCCGCAGGTCCACAACTGTGGAGGAAGCACAACCATCGATCGGCCCACTGTCCAGCACGTATTCACAAGCCTGCTTGAGCTCCTCCGGAATCTCGTTGATGAAGCAGGGGTCAGCGCCGCCGGCCAGGTTGGCGCTGGTCAGCGCCAGCGGCGTGGGCAACCGCTGAAATACCGCCGCCTCAGGCAAGGGCAGCACCCGCACGCCAATGCCCCCCTCGAAGGCGGCCGCGGCCCCCTGTTTCCCCGCCGCTGCGGCCGCCGGCAGGATCAGCGTCACCGCTCCCGGCAGCAGTTCCTCAACAGCATTTAGCACCGCTGCCGGCAGCCGGGTGTATGCATGCACCAGCCGGATGACATCATCAAACACCAGCGCCACCGGTTTGCCCGGCGCCCTGCCTTTGGCGGCAAACAGCCGCTGAAGCGCCTCCGGCTCCGGCTTGCAGGCGACGCCATAGACCGTATCGGCAGGCAGCGCAATCAGCCGGCCGCGCTCCAGCGCCGCGGCCGCGTCCGCCCAGTCGGAGCGGGTCATGGATTTAAGAAGTAGAAGTTTCACGTTCCGGGTTTCACGTTCCGGGTTCCGAGTGAAATTATAACGATTATTGACTATTTGTCAGGTTGCCTCTATGAGTTTGGAGTTAACCAGCATCCAGAATCCGCTTGATAGGCGTACGTTCGTACGCCTATAATGTTTTTCCCCACAGGCGGCAAAAACCGCTCTCACTATGGGCATAACGAAATCGCCAAAACATTTCGACAAGATCGTCGCCTTTTACCGGGCCCACCGGCGCATGCCCAGCCACGCCGAGATCGCCGGGCTGCGCTCCAAGGGAAGCACGTACAAGCTGGTGAACCGGCTGGTGTCGCTGGGCCTGGTGGAGCGGGACGGAAAGGGGAGGCTGCTGCCCGGGAGCAGGTTCCTGAGCCTGTCGCAACTGGGCACAGTGGAGGCCGGCTGGCCCTCGCCCGCCGAAGAGGAACTGCCGGACACGATGAGCCTGGAAGAGTTCCTCATCGTGCGGCCGGACAGCACCTTCATCCTCAAGGTGCAGGGCGACTCGATGGTCGAAGCGGGGATCATGCCGGGCGACATGGTCCTGGTGGAGCGGGGCGTGCGCGAGAAGGACGGCGACATCATCATCGCCGAGGTTGACCGCGAGTGGACCATGAAGTACTACCGGAGGAAGAACGGCAAAGTCTGGCTGGAGGCAGCCAACAACAAGTACAAACCCATATATCCGCGGCAGGAGCTCCGCATTGCCGCCGTGGTCAAGGCGGTCATCCGCAAGTACTTGTAGTTTCAGGGACGTACGTTTCCTCCGCAGCAGTACATCCGGGTAATGGATGTTTCGAGGGAGGTGTCACCGGGAATGCTCCGGCAATGTAATCAGAATTTATGGAGGTGCATCATGGTTTGCGGAATGGAACACGGATTTGGTTACGGTTGCCGGGAACACGGCGGATATGGAGGCGCGAAAAAAACCCATCATACCTGCCCGGTCTGTGGCATGGCGCATGGCGCCAAGGCCGGATTTGGCGGGATGGAAACCGGCTATGGCCATCACAAACTTGTAAGAAAAGCAACAAAGAAGCTCCTCGTTGAAAAGATGAAAACAAAGATAGACGAGCGCTGGGGCGACAAGCTTGACGCCATTGCCCAAGAGCTGGTTGACATGACCGAGGAAAAGATGAAACTGAAAAAAGATATGTGGCAACGGAAAAAAGCAATGAAAGAGCGCATGCACGAGATCTTCGCCGGGGAGGCGGAGGGAGAAGATTAGGCAGGTCAGCCAATCGGGCGGCAGGCGATGGCCACACGGTCATTGCCGGAGTAGTCCTGCCCAATGTCAACCTGCCCGAACATGCCGGCGCCGGCGAACAGCTGCTGGACCTGGTCGCCTTGCCGGTAGCCGATTTCAACGATCAGGCAGCCGCCCGGCCTTAAAAACTGCGGCGCCTCCGCTGCCAGGCGGCGGAAACAGTCGAGCCCGTCCTGTCCTCCATACAGTGCCTGACGCGGCTCAAAGTCGCGCACGTCACAAGGCAAGCCCGGCCATTCCTCAGCAGAAATGTAAGGCGGGTTGGAAATAATGAGGTCAAAAGTCTTCATTGGATCAAGCATCTCAAAAAAGTCTGATAAGACAAACTCAATGCCATCATCGAAACCGGTCGTTCTGGCATTCTCTTCCGCCAGCGCCAAGGCTTCCGGGCTCAAGTCAACGGCGGCGAGCTCCGCCTGGGGAAATCCCGCCACAACCGAGATGGCGATAGCGCCGCTGCCTGTGCCCAAATCCAGTATCCGCGGAGCCCGGTGCCAGTCCCTTTCCATCAGGAAGCGTAGCGCCGCGTCAACCACGTTTTCGGTCTCCGGCCGGGGTATGAGCACCGACCGGTTCACCTTCAGCGTCAGATTGCGGAAGTACGAGCGGCCCAGGATGTAGGCCACCGGCTCCAGCGCCGCCCGGCGTTTAACCAACTCACGGAAATGATCAATTTCAGCAGTGTTGAGGGGCTGCTCAAAGTTGGTATAAAGTTCTATCCTGCTTTTGCCCAGCACCTCCGCCAGCAACAGCTCGGCGTCCAGGCGCGGAGTCGCCGATCCTTTTTCCTTCAGATAGGTCGCAGACGTCTTAAGTAGCTCGGAGATAGTCATAAAACGGATTCTGGGTTCTGGGTTCTGGGTTCTGGGTTCTGGATAATTTTCAATTTAAGAATTATTTGAAACGGCCGGCTCGGCAGTGATTCTTTTTTCCAAATCAGGGCCGGCCGAAGACTGAAATGGGGGCGCGGCAGCGGTTGCTGGAAGTGTCGAATTCGAAAATCTTATCGGAGGTGTCAGCATAATCCAGCCGGGCATCCGAAATATCCGTGCCTGCCGGAGCCACCACATAACGAAACCCATAGTAACATAACATTTCGAAGCTCTTGTCTTTAAAATAGTAATAGATTGTCTCATCTTTGCGGGCAACTGTCATTGGCCGGCGTGATATATAGCCGCCGTAAATGGGATGTCCGTGAATCATCTGGGCAAAAAGCGTTTTCCCGGGCGGCTCCACCCGGTAGTAGGGGTCATTATAATCGAAGACGGCGCCGGGGGGCAGATTTCTGAGCGCATATGCGTACGCAGGCGGCTGCAGGATATTTCCGTGACGCGAGTTAAAAGGAAGATACTCAACGGCAATTACCAAAAAGACGGCAGCCAGCGCCAGCTTTGGCCTTTTGATATTTTTCTCTATTTTAGTTAATGAAAGAGCGCAAAGCATCGCCGCCGCCAGGATCACGACCGCCATCATCCGCTCGGGCACGCCCCCCATGTTGGTCAGCGGCAGTTTTTCAAGCAGCGTGTACGGCATGGGCAGACTTATCTTCGTATTCACGATATGAAGAACCGGCCCCAGGCTCAAAAGCAGGAAAACAATCATCACCAGCAGCCAAAAAATAAAAATCCTGCCGCCGGGCAAATCTTTGCCTGAGTCATTAATGCCGGCAGAAAAATTATTATTGACCTTTTGCTTGCGCCCGCGCCGCAACAACAGGCCCGTCAGGATCAATCCCCAAACGCTTAACCCCACAAACCCCTGCCCGCCGCCCTCACCGTATTTCAAGAGTCCGTAAAACCACCGGTTTGCCGGGCCGGGGATGACGAAGGCGAGGAGGCTGTTCGAATAATTAACCGGGTCATGCATGTCAACAAAGCCGCCGTTTGACGCGCCCTGATACAGATAAAAAAGGAAGGGGCCGACGGCAATGGCGGAAATGACACCAAACAGGCCGATCGGTCCCAGGACGCGGCGAGTGAGGAAGGATTCCGCTCCTCTCCGCAATAGCACAGCCATAGCAAAAATGAGCAACAGCAGGCCTCCGTAAAACGCGTAATAAAGCTCCGAGTAAAAAGTAAGAATGAAGAAAAGCGCCGTCCAGCCTGCAGTTGCATATCTGGGCCTGGTGAGCAGCTTGTGCCAGAAAAGCAGCAACAGCGGCAGCCACTCCAGCGATATCAGATTAATATGAGTCCTTAAATGTAACATCATGAAACCGGAGAATGCATAGATGAAGCCGGCCAGAATGCTGGGCCAATAATTGCGGCAGAAGTGCCGGGCAAGAAAAAAAGCGGCGAGCCCGTTGGTTACGACGGCCAGGATTATCATCAGATTGTAGGCTTGATAAGGAGCGAGAACGCTTTCCAAAATCACGCCGAAGACGGCGTTCACCGGGCTGAGGGTGTGGGCGGCCAGGCTCGTCCCTTCCGGATAGTGGATCATCGAAGAAAAATAAGGGTTCGTAAATGAAGTGATTGCCCGGCGCATGTGCCAGATGTTCCAGAGGTTCTGCATCCCGTCGCCCTCATCCCCGTAGAAGCGGGAGGAGAACTGAGTGATCAGCGGATACGTGGAAACGCAAAAACAAACGAAGTAGCCAAAAAGGGGAAACAGAACAAATTTGAAAGCGCCTGCGGCCGCCGGTTTCAATCCAGAAACGGCCGGCCGCCGGGTCATACCTTCAGCTGCTCGGCCCGGTCATGGGCCGCCAGCGCCTCGGTGAATTCACCAATGTCACCCTGAAGGATGGCGTCCAGTTTGTGCAGGGTAAGGCCGACGCGGTGGTCGGTGACCCGCCCCTGGGGAAAGTTATACGTGCGAATTTTCTGGCTGCGGTCGCCGGTGCCCACCATTGACTTACGCGCATCGGCCAGCTCTTTTTGCTGCTCGGCCAATTTATGCTCATAGAGGCGGGCCCGCAATATCTTCATTGCCTGCTGCTTGTTTTGCAGTTGCGATTTCTCGTTCTGGCATGATACCACCAGACCGGTGGGGACATGGGTCAGCCGCACAGCCGAGTCGGTCGTGTTCACCGATTGGCCGCCGGGGCCGGTGGAACGGAAGATATCAACACGAACATCCGCCGGATCAATATCGACCTCAACATCCTCCGCTTCCGGCAGCACCGCGACTGTCGCGGTAGAAGTATGGATGCGGCCGCCGGACTCGGTCACCGGTATGCGTTGCACCCGGTGCACCCCGCTCTCGTACTTAAAAGCACTATAGGCTCCCTTGCCTTCCACCTCAACAATAACTTCCTTGAAGCCGCCCATCTCTGTCTCGCTGCTGGAGAGGATCCGCGTCTTGAGCTTCTTTTGCTCAGCATGGCGGGAATACATCCGCAGCAGGTCGGCGGCAAACAAGGATGCTTCATTGCCGCCGGCGCCGGCACGAACCTCAATAATGACGTCCTTCTCATCATTGGGATCAGGCTCCAGCATTGCGACACGGATCTCCTCGGCCAGCTGTTCCATGGCTTCGCGGGATGTAGACATCTCCTCGCGCAGAAACTCGCGCATCTCCGGCTCTACGGCTCCATCGCCGGCAAGAATCTCCTCCGCCTCGGACAGGCTCCGCTCCGCCTCCCGGTAGCGGCGCACGAGATCATAAGCAGGCTGAAGATCCGCGTGAGCCTTGGCGGTTTCCGCGTAACGCTGACGGTCATTCATCACTGCGGGATCGCTAAGCTTCCGGTTAAGCCCTTCGTACTTCGCTTCGATTTCATTTATCAGTTCGTCAATCATGTCAAAATGGTTTCCGGTTTCCTGTCTTCAAAAAAATTACGATATTCCGCTAAGGCAAAATTAATTAGGAATCTTCCTCTCACAATTTAAATTGCTAACCATATAACCCACTCAGGAAGCTCGTGGATGGGGCTGAGCGAAGCGATATCCAACGGCAGTGCCATTCCGGCAGCTAATTCTCAATCATTTTTGGTTTTCGATGGGTTTATCCACCATCCACGATCTACCATTGTCTGCTTCATGCCATCACTTCCACTTCCGCCCTGCCGTCGTGATCCATTTCGATCGGCTCCGCCGCCGCCACCCCTTCCAAAGCGGCAATCGCAACCTCGATTTGGGAAAGATCGGGCTCACGCGTGGTTAGTTTCTGCAACAGGAGGCCTGGGAACATGACAAACCGCATCAACTGGCTGTCCTTGTGCCTGCCTGCATATTTTATCACTTCGTAAGACAGGCCAACAATCAGCGGAATACCTAAAAGGCGAGATAATATCAACCAAAGCAACCCCGGCACTCCCACGAATGAGAAGACGGCAATTGCCAGCACCATTACTATCAAAAGAAAGTTAGTTCCACAACGAGGATGAACGGGAGAAAACTTCTTCACGTTCTCGGGAACAAGCTCCAGCCCGGCTTCCAGCGCGTGGATGGTTTTATGCTCAGCGCCATGGTATTCAAAAACGCGCCGCAGCTGCTTGATGCGCGAAACTGCCCAAATATAGGCAATCAGGATGAGAATCCGCAGCAGGCCTTCCACCAGGACAAACAAGGATGAGTCTGGCAGCCAGCCGCGAACCGACCGCACCACAAATAACGGCAACACCACAAACAAACCAACTGCCAAAATGACGCCGATGGCGATGCTGAGGCCCATCTCTTTCTTGGAGATGTCTTCTTCTGCCTCCCCCCTCGACTCGTTTGCCGACATCGCCAGTGCCCTCATGCCCAGTGAAAGTGATTCCCAAAGGCCGACAACGCCCCTGACGACTGGCAGCTTAAAATACCTGTGCCGATCTGCCAACGGATTTAATGGCTCGGAGTGAAGGCCGATGCCGTCATCGGGACGGCGCACTGCCAAGGACCAGTGCCGCTTGCCCCGCATCATCACGCCCTCAATTACCGCCTGGCCCCCCACCGAAGCCGACACATGCCTCTTTGCGCTCAAAGATCTCCCCTGCTGCTGTTCAGGCTCTTTCCCCAGTATTTTTCCATTTTGTCAACTTCCGCCTGGGTGTATTCCTCACCGCAGTACATTTTCCCCTCGCGGCACTTACGGAAAAGGCAATCCGGACCCGCCTTACGAAACAGCAGCGGCGCCGCCTCCATCACCAGCGACCGCATCCACCAGGCCAGCCGGTTTATCTCCCATTGGGCACGGCGGCAGCAACGCACCTGAAAAAAATGGCGCAACTCACGGGCGTTCATGGTTACAACAATCCTCGTCTCGGCCGCATTGGGCAGCACGAACCGGGCGTCCTCCTGGGCAGCCTCCTTGCCCAGTCCCTGCTCCGCGCCAAGCTCGGCCAGGCGCTCGTAAGCGCTCACGGCGCCGGCTATTGCCTCCTTGAAAATTGCCAGCGCCTTTTCATTTTCGGCGATCCGGGGTGGAATAATAAATCCTTCTTCATCTGAAAAATGCACATAGCGCTGTGACTGCTGGCTGTAAGAAGCCAGGCGGTGACGGACAAGCTGATGCGAGCAAGCGCGCGATATGCCATCGATGCCAAAAGTAAACCCGGCGTGCTCAAGCGTGCTTAGATGACCCGAGTTAATCAGGATTTTCAAAAGCCGCGCCACCTCGTCTGCGGTCATGCTTTCCTTGAGGCTGGCAGCAGTTAAAGGCGAATAGCAAAGCCTGCCGGCAGCGGCAACCGTCCGCTCCGGGTCCGGGGTGTGCGAGAGCAGAACGACGTTTAGGCGGGCAGGCACCGGCGGGACCGGCTACTTTGGGGTTTGCCTCTTGGCGTACTTGCGTTTGAAGCGCTCCACGCGGCCGCCGGTGTCAACCAGCTTGCGCTTGCCGGTGTAAAACGGATGACACTTGGCGCAGATTTCAACGTGGATCTCTGGCACCGTCGAGCGGGTTGTAAACTCATCCCCGCAGGAACAGCGAACCTTGGTTTCCATATACTTTGGATGGATATCCTTCTTCATTTTCCCTCTCAATTTTAAGTGACAAGAAATAATAACAAAAACCGGACTCCGGATGCTAGACACTGGATGGCGGATAAACCCAAATCTCCAAATTTCTAATATCTTCCCGTTGAGGCTGAGCCGGCCATCCCACCTTTGTTTGTTTCTGCTATCCTGAAAATACGATGAAAAAAATGCATATTATGATTATTGCCACGGTTGTCGCGGTGCTGGGGGCAGCATTTTTTGCCCTGGTGCTTATCCACGGGCACTCCCGCGATCAATCCTGGGCAGAAGGTCTAGTGCAGAACGCTGAGTCCTTGAGGCTCTCGGCGTCAGACAAGCTTAGCAAGGCGGCGCTTGCCATTGACAAGCTGGTCGAGGGCGCCGCGGCCGGCGATGCCCTGCCGGTAAACCAGACCAAGACAACCGCTGAATCAGCCGTCTCGGACCTGTCATCGGCCCGCGACGACCTCTCGCAAAGGGCGGCAGACCTGGATGAAGCAACAAAACTTAACCTCAACGGCAACTTCCGGCATTACCTGGCGCTGCTTAAATCAGACAATGACAAGCTTGAGGAAGCCATGGCTGCGGCTCAGCAAATTACGGCGCTGCTTCAAACTGAGCAGTATTCGCTGGCGGGTTGGGACCAGGCCCAGGCGCAAAAGACAGTCGCGCGGGTCCACTCCATGGAAGCCAGCATGGATAAACTGTTTGGCGACTCTGAAGCCCTGTACAACCAGGCAGCACAGCTAAAAAAGGACCATCCCGACGATTTTGGCTAGCCAGCGATTCAAATCAAACCCTTGCCCCGCCAAAATGCGGTGTCTAAAATACTGCTAATGTGAGATTTGAAATTATCACCTGAACGCTGGATATTGAACGATCCAAAGTCCAATATCCAAACTCGGTTATCGGGCGATTAGCTCAGCTGGTTAGAGTGCTGCCCTCACATGGCAGAGGTCACTGGTTCGAGTCCAGTATCGCCCACCAAACTCGTCTTATTGGAACTTTTCGAGAGTAGTGGAGTTACCTCGTTTCTGTTGACACTTTAGTATTGCCCAACAGCTTCTACCGGAGCTTCCTCGAGCATTCTTTCATACTCTGCCGGACTCCGGTGTCCCAATGCAGAATGCCGCCTCAGTGGATTGTGGAATCCTTCGATATATCTGAACACCGCCAGCCTGGCTTCATCCTTGGTTTTGAAGCGCCTGCGGTGGATGAGTCCGGTCTTGATCGTCCCCATCATCGACTCAGCGGCGGCGTTGTCACAAGCAACTCCTCGGCTTCCCCTCGAGGCCATGATGCCTGAGCCCTGAAGCGTTTTGCCAAAGACAAGGCTGCGGTATTGGCCGCCCCTGACTGAGTGATGAACGTGGCCCGGCCCTGGCTTCCTCATTGTGGCCGCCATTCCCAGGGCGGTTCAACCAGCTATGCGTATGGACAGTTCATCAAGAACGAATTCGAGAACTCCGCTTGTGCATCTCAATCAGACTCTTTGCCGCTCAGCTCGAACTCTATAGATCATCAAGCAAGCCGGGCAATGCCAGCGCGTATATCTTTTTCTCAAGCTGAAAGGTCTCTTCACCGGCATGCACGACGTATAGCCGCTGCAGCTTTAAATCTTTAAGAGCGTGGCGCATTGAGGGCGTCACGCGGGGCGAGCTTGTCAATTTGACTTCATAGCCCATTTTCTTTCTGCCCCTGACTACCAGCAGATCCAGTTCCGCGCCGGCATGCGTCGCCCAGAAAAAACACTCCTCCCTGGCAAATCCCTGCCGGGAAACAAGCTGCTCGATAACGAACCCCTCCCATGAGGAGCCGATCTTCGGGTGGCGTTCCAGATCGTCGCGGTTTTTTATGCCAAGCAATGCGTGCAGCAGTCCGCTGTCGGCAATATAAATCTTGGGCGCCTTGACCTGGCGTTTCGATATGTTCTCATGCCAGGGCAGCAGTTGTCTTGCAACAAGCGCTGAGGACAGTAAATCCAGGTAGTTGCGAACGGTTGTATCGGCTGCCCCAAAAGACCGGCCGAACTCGGAGGCGTTCCATACCTGCCCGTGATAATGAGCCAGCATGCTCCAGAACCGGTGCAAGGTAGTTGAGCGAATGGTAATCCCCAACTGCGGCAGGTCCCTTTCGAGAAAGGTGCGGATAAATCCGCGGCGCCACTCATCGCTTCCCGTATTTGATGAGGCAAGGTATGACCTTGGGAATCCGCCTCTCAGCCACAGCCGCCGGTAGTTCTCAATTCCGACCTCATCCAGAGAGAATCCCTTGAGTTCGTGATAAACAATGCGGCCCGCCAGCGATTCGGAGCTCTGGCGAAGAAGTTCGGGAGAAGCGCTGCCCAGCACCAAAAAGCGCGCCGATGCTCTCGGACTGTCCACAAGCACCCTGAGAACCGGGAAAAGTTCGGGAAGCCTTTGTATCTCATCAATGACCACGAGCCCCTTTAAACCTTTAAGGGCAAGCATCGGGTCGGCGAGTCGCGCCAGATCCTCCGGGTTCTCCAGGTCAAAATAATTGGCAACGCCGGGTGTTCGTTTTAGGATGGAACGCGCCAGCGTTGTTTTCCCCACCTGGCGGGCGCCGATGATTCTGACAACTCGGTGGCGTTTCAAGAGCGCAGTAAGCTTATTTAATTCGCGTTGTCTTGCTATCATTTGGTCAAATATACATTGAAATCTCGGTTATTGTAACAGAAATATCAATGTTTGTGAATGTATCGACGTAAGCGGGACACGCATTGCTTGGGGCACGAAACAAGAACAGTGAGCTATACTCCATTCTGGTGTATGACACCATCCTGATCAAGCGGTTCACTTGCCGTAAGAGAAAAGGCCCTGGGCCCCGACCACCCCAATACGGCCCAAAGCCCAAACAACCTGGCGGGGCTGCTTTTAAGAGCAAGGGCGACTACGCCGGCGCCGAGCCCCTCGCCGCCGGGCGCTTGCCATTCTGGAAAAGAATTTGGGGGAGTTACATCCGGATACGAAAATTGTGAGGCATAAGCTCGAATCCCTAAGGGGCCGACCAAATCTCACAATCAGATTTCATTAAAATTGCGCAATCCCCATCCGGGCGGCAACCCGGCGGCGTCGAGCGCAAACTTCTCCTCGCGCGGACCGACGAAGTCGATGATCACGCGGATCTCCGTGTATTTCCTGATTGCCTGGCGCGCGAATACCAGCAGGCAGGCGAGCGGGCTCATGTTCATGCTCCATTCCTGCCGGGCCAGTCTTTCCATGGCGAAGACGAACGCCTCCTGAACCATGTCCTCGGCGCCGGCGTCCTGCGGCTCCCGGGGGCAGTTATCCCTAACGTAACCGAGCAGGGCGTCATGGTATTTGGAGTAGCAGGATTCAAACAGGAGCTGGCGCTCGTCAAAATCCAGCTCCTGTCCGCGGCGCAGCTTTGCCAGCGCGCTACGCAACTGATCATTCTTGATACCTGTGAGCGCTTGCCTCTTCATGCCCTGGATGTGACAATCCCTGAAACCGGGTATCTTCATAAACGTGAGCGGATCCGCTCCAGAATTCCTTTGACCCATTCTTCCTCATTGACATAATTATGGTTTTTTGACGTTTGGTACGCTTCCTCGGCCAAGGGCAGCGCTTCCCGTGGCCGGTCCAGCTCATCATTCAGCAATATCGCTTGATTTGTCAAGGAATAGACCAGGGATTGCGGTATCCCCGGCTCGCGGCAGATGCGCTCCTGTTCCTTGTGGAGGGCCATGGCCCCGTCCAGGTCGCCGCGGTCCTTGAGGATAAGCCCCTGGCTTCCCTGTTTTTCAATCTTTATTTTCCCCGCGACTGCGATTTCGATGATAAGCATGTGGCCGACATGGCCTACGCGGCGACGGCAGACCTGATTGCTGCTGCCCGCGCTGGTTCCGGCTGAAAAGCGGCCGCAGCCATGGGCGGTTCTGCCCAGGATATATTGAAATAATTTATCAGTTATGATATTTTATTGCTATGAAATGGGAATCATTACTGGAGATTGCCGGCGACGAACCTGTTTTTTCTTCCGGCCTGCTCCTTTCCGGAAATGAGTCTACCGGCCAAGTGCGGCTGCAGCTATCGCGCTGGGTACGGGCGGGCCGCCTGATTCAGCTCAGACGCGGCCTCTACGCCCTGGCGCCGGCCTGGCGCAAGATTGAGCCCCATCCCTTTCTGATCGCCAACCGGCTTCAGCGCGGCTCATACGTGAGTCTGCAATCAGCACTT
The DNA here is from genome assembly GCA_021790115.1 of Actinomycetes bacterium. GTDB lineage: Bacteria > Actinomycetota > Thermoleophilia > BMS3ABIN01 > BMS3ABIN01 > JACWAD01. The sequence goes on from JAJYIM010000001.1 coordinate 78,509, forward strand.
GCATACCACGGCATCATACCGGAGCATGTGCCGGTCGCAACCAGCGTTGGGCCGGGCCGTCCCGGGACGCTGAGAAATCCTCTTGGCACTTATCAATTCAGGCACCTGGCTTATGGGATGCTCTTTGGCTATGCGCGGGTTGAAGTTGCCGCAACCCAATTTGTCTTTATCGCCTCGGCGGAGAAGGCGTTGCTGGACCTGGTATATCTGACGCCGGGCGCGGATTCACCGGACTACCTTGGCGAGCTGCGCCTGCGAAATGACGGGGTAATGGATAGGCGTCTGCTCAAGGCGCTGGCGCAACGCAGCGGCAGGCCCAAACTTGTCCGGGCCGCCCGGACAGTCATGGCGCTCCTGGCGGGAAAGGAAGGAAAACCTTTATGAAAGAGTATCTCCGGCAACTGATGCGACAGGAGGCTGGTGGCCTTATCCGCGAATATCTTGTGCGTGAATACCTGCAGGCGAGGATACTTGAGTCCCTGCAGGATCATGGGGTCTTCCTGCGGTGGGCCTTCCTTGGGGGAACAGCCCTGCGTTTCCTGTATTCCATCCCCCGTTTTTCAGAAGACCTTGATTTTTCGCTCATCACTGCCGGTGAGGAAACGCGTTTCGGGGAGGTGATGGCTAAAGTGAAACGCACGCTGGAGCGCGAAGGTTACCAACTGGAGATCAAGGTCAGAGGCGGAAAGACGGTCGCCTCGGCAATGGTCGGGTTTACCGGGCTGCTTTATGAGCTTGGCCTCTCGCCACATGTGCACCAGAAACTTTCCGTCAGGATAGAGGTGGATACAAACCCGCCCGCGGTGGCGGTGCTTGAGACAACCATTGTTCGCCGCCACGTGACGCTCAACCTTTGCCATTACGACAGAGCCTCTCTGCTGGCGGGAAAGCTGCACGCAGTATTTGGCAGGCCCTGGACAAAAGGCCGTGATCTTTTCGATCTGGCCTGGTATCTCGCCGAACGGACCTGGCCGGGGCCGAATCTTGCGTTGCTCAATGCGGCCCTGTCACAAACAGGCTGGACCGGGCCGGCCATGACGGCGGCCAACTGGCGCCGGCAGGCATGGAAGCGGCTAGCTTCCTTGGACTGGGAGCGGGCCCGTGAGGATGTTCGGCCGTTTCTGGAGCGAGAACGCGACCTCGATCTTGTGAGCGCCGAAACGCTTGGCCAGTTGCTGCTTGAGGCAGGATGAGAATTTTTCTTTCCGACGATGCAATTGGTTTCAACCCGGTTCAGTTGTACAAATATCTAACTTAGATTTTCTTTCTTTTCCTTTCCTGGTAATTAACTAAAAAACGACGTTGACAATTTTAACATTGTGCAGTAAGATTTGTAAGAATATCTTTACGTCCACGGGTTCGATTTTGGAAAAAGGCAACTGCAAAAAACAAAGGATCGTTTACGGCGTAGTCACCGTCAGCGCTAAGGGTCAAATCGCCATCCCCGTGCCGCTCCGCACTGATCTTGACATAAAACAGGGCGACCAGCTGTTTCTGCTTAAACGGAAAGACGAAGCTGGTTTCGTGGCCGTCAAGCTGGAGGAGATCGACAGCCTTATGCATCAGATCCAGGCAGATGATGATTTTTTAAACAAGGGAAGGAAGTGAACCAATAAGCAAAATTAACAGAGAGTGGCATCTGGCAAACATAATGCCAAAGAATCCCTCCCATGAGCAGCGGATGCAATGGCACGCCGAGCACCTTCGACATTGCCATTGCCATCCGGTTTCCCCAAAGCTGCAAAAAGAACTGGACGAATTTTTAAATGAACAAAATTCTGCAGCAACTTAACGGCGGCGATTTGAGGTCAGACGGCAAAGCCAATGAGGTCGCTACGCAGATAATTGAGAGGCCCGAACTGCTTGCTGACCTAATGGAAGGTTTTGATTCAGACAACGAAATGATCAGGATGAGAACCGCCCATGCCGTTGAGGTTATCTCCAGAAAAAATGGGCAGCTGCTGGAAAGTTCCAAGTCAAAGCTCATTGACCACGCAGGAAATGACCCCCTCCCCGAGACCAGATGGCACCTGGCCCAGATTTTCGGCAACCTGCCGCTCTCTGACAGGGAAACAGAGACTGTGCTACCGATACTTTACGGCTATCTGAAGGACGGCACGATTTTGGTCAGATCCTGAACTATTGTGGGACTGGCAAATATCGCCAATCAAAATGCTCGCTTTAGACAGGAAATCCGGCAAAAAATAGCTGAACATGAAGATGACAAAAGCCCGGCGGTCAGAAACAGGGTGCGGCAGGCTTTGTCCGATCTTAAGTCCAGCGGGTCCTGAGCCATAATATTGACCAAAAGATATTAAAGTGTTATTTAGTTAAAGCAACATTAAGAAAGGAGGTAAAAAATGGCAACATGCAAAGAGTGCAAACATTACCAGCCGGTTGACGAGAGCCAGGGTGACTGTTTTGGTCATCAGGTGCCGGCGGACCGGGACGTGGGCCAGTGCCCCGCAAGTGCCTTTGAGCCTAAAGAGAGGCCTTAGTTATAATGACCAAAATATAAATGAAGCAAGTTTTCAAGTCATTTGACAACTGCCCCGCCCTGGACGGATACCATTGCCAGACGAATTCACTGGCCAAGATATTTCATCACGCCGGTCATCCCTTATCAGAGGACATGATTCTGGGCCTTGGAGCCGGGATGGGCTTCATTTACTGGCAGATGAAAATTGGCGGGACAGATTCAGTCTTTATCGGCGGCCGGGGCAACACGAAGGATTTCTTTGGTGACTTGGGCAAAAGGACGGGCGTAAAGATCGAAACGGTCTCGACCTCGAGCGCCAAAAAGGCAGAGGCAGCCCTGTTGGAGAAGCTGAAAAATCAAGAGCCAGTCATGCTTTTTGGCGACATGGGCTTTTTGCCCTGGTTTGAGTTTCCGGTTGAATATCATTTTGGCGGCCACACCTTCGTTGTCTGCGGTTATGACGGCAAGGACACTGCCTTGGCATCCGATATGGACCAAGCGGCGGCGGGGCTAAAGCAGGGATTCTATTATCCTGTCACCTTGGAACAACTTGCTAAAGCGCGGGGTTCAACCTTCAAGCCGTTTCCGCCCAAAAACGTGATGCTGGAGTTTGATTTCAGAAGCTTCCATAAGCCGCGCCCGGCAGACATCATTTCTGCCATAATGCAAACGGCAGAGTCTCAGCTCAACCCTCCCATAAAGAACATTGGCGTCAAGGGGCTCAGGCATACGGCCAAAATGATCGCCAAGTGGCCCGATTTGTTTGATGATCATACTCTGAGAATGAACCTCTTCCTGCTGTATATATTCTTTGAGATCGGCGGCACCGGCGGCGGCTGTTTCCGCTACATGTACGCCAGATTCTTAAAAGAGGCGCAGCGGATAACCGGGAACAAAGAGCTGGGCGAGGCCGCGAAAATATTCTCGGAGTCAGGCAGGAAATTTACCGAAATCGGGCTGATGTTCAAGGACGCCGAGACCATCAGCGATCCCGCAAAAAAGATACTGGAAGCTTCGCAAGGATTTTCTCTGGTTGCTGACCTGGAAGAGCGAGCATATACTTGTCTATTAGAGACTGTTTGACATAAACACAGGAGCGCTACAATGGTCACTCCCCTGGACCGGTGCGTGCTTTATGTATTTCGCTGCGCCAATTATTATGCCGCACACAAGAGGCACGACCCGGAGTTGCTTAAATGGTGGAACTGGAAAGACGAGAAGATGCAAAACGATAAGGACTGACGCCGTCATCGGCAGCACCAACAAAAATGCCGCTAAGCGTGGGTGATTTTTATGGTCCCTTTCAACTGATCGAGGCTGTCGAGGGGAAGAAATACTGATTCAGGTTAAAAAAACTTCGATTGTTTGATCTGGAGGCCGGCTACCGGTTAGAGCAAAATGGAGAAGATACTCTCCTGAGTTTACTGCTCATATCCTCCAATCCCAACCTAATTCAGCGCTGCTATTGGCGGCTGGTAAAACCAATTCACAGCGTGTTGGCAGCAAAAACCCTTAAAACAATCAAAGCCGAAGTTGAAAGCTCCATCAACGTTACACATTCCTCGTAAATCTTTTCAACCTCATCATCAATAACGGCGACTTCCACATGCTAGGCGGATTGACCCCGAGAAAGTCAGATGCCGGCTCGATATGCTGGTTGCTGCCATTGGGAAGCCCCGAGGAGCAGCCCCGAGCCAGGAAGCTGGCCGCGAGACAGCGCATCTTAGAATCTGTCAATGATTCGCCAGGGGCAGGAGTAATCCCGCCCTTTCTCTGACCGTATCCTTGCTTGCCCGGGTTCTGGGCGCACTTTTTCCTCTGGGGCAAGTGATGACAAATGTAACAGAATAGCAATATTGCGTCAGTCAAATCAAGGCTGTTCTTGAAGCCGGTGAAGGATAAGTGTTGCGCGAAAGCCGGGCGTTAAGTGGTAGAATCACGGTCGTGAGAAGCCCTGAGACATTGATCCAAAAAACTGACAAGGGGGCGGCTTGCGGCAGGTTGACATAGCATCCATCAGCGGCCTTTCCGAGCCGCAGGCAAGGGAGCGCCTCAGGACTGAAGGCTACAACGAGCTGCCCGCGGCCGGCACCCGCAACATTCTCAGGATTGCCCTTGACGTTGTGTGCGAGCCGATGTTCCTGCTGCTGATCGCCGCCGGCAGCCTCTACCTTTTTCTTGGCAACCTTGAAGAAGCGCTCCTTTTGTTATTTTTCGTTTTTGTGATCATGAGCATCACTTTCTACCAGGAGCGCAAAAGCGAGCGCGCCCTGGAGGCGCTCAGGGGGCTGTCCAGTCCGCGGGCGCGCGTCATCCGCGGCGGCAATGTCTGCCGCATCGCCGGGCGGGAAGTGGTAAGGGGCGACATCCTCATCGTTGATGAAGGTGACCGAGTCCCCGCCGATGCAAAGCTTTCCTTCTGTGACAACCTGTACGTGGACGAGTCGCTGCTAACCGGCGAATCAGTTCCAGTGCGCAAGGCCACCGGCGGCGCCCGTCAAGCCAGGCCAGGCGGAGACGGGCAACCGTTTATCTATTCGGGAACGCTTGTTGTCCGGGGCCGGGGCGTGGCCAAGACAGTTAAAACGGGCAGCGCCACACAGATGGGGCAGATTGGCAAATCCCTCGAGAGGATCGAACCCAAGGATACCGTTCTTCAGATTCAAACCCGGCGCCTGGTGCGCAACCTGGCTGCTATCGGCATCTCGCTCTGCGTTTTTGTTGCCATCGTTTACGGCGCCACCCGGGGCGGCTGGCTGGCTGGCCTGCTGGCGGGCATAACACTGGCAATGGCGACCCTGCCGGAGGAGTTCCCTGTCGTTCTCACCGTCTTTCTGGCTTTGGGCGCCTGGAAGATATCGCAGAGCCGTGTCCTCACCAGGCGGCTGCCGGCAGTTGAGACTCTGGGCGCGGCGACGGCACTCTGTGTGGACAAGACGGGCACGCTGACCCTCAATCAAATGGCGGTTGGCAGGCTCATGGCAAAAGGCAAGGTCTTTGACTTGAATAGCTTAACTGAGATCAAAGGGATTCCGGAAGAATTCCACCCTTTGATTGAATATGGCATTCTCGCCAGCCAGCGAGACCCTTTTGACCCGATGGAGAAAGCCATTCGCCGCCTCGGCGAGCACGAGCTGGCGAAAACTGAGCACCTGCATGATAATTGGCAGCTTGTCCAGTCCTACTCGCTCTCGGAAAAGCTGTTGGCGCTGTCTCATGTCTGGCAATCACCAGGTGGCGACGAATACGTCATCGCCGCCAAAGGCGCCCCTGAGGCAATTGCCGATTTATGCCATTTTGACGGCGGTCAGCTGCAGGAGATGGACGGGCAAATCAACCAACTGGCGGAGTCAGGATTAAGAGTGCTTGGAGTGGCACAAACCCGCTTCCGCAAAACGGCGATCCTGCCATCAAAGCAGCACGATTTCGATTTTGAGTTTGTCGGGCTGCTGGGTCTTTCGGATCCGTTGAGGCCGGAAGTGCCGGAAGCTATCAGGGAGTGCTACCGCGCCGGCGTGCGGGTAATCATGATCACGGGAGACTACCCTGGCACAGCAATGAACATAGCGCGGCAGATAGGCCTGCACGGCTGCGAGCGCGTCATCACCGGCCCGGAGCTGGAACAAATGCCGGCGGCAGAGCTGGCCCGCCGCATTAGCTCCACCAACATTTTTGCCCGTGTTGTTCCGGAGCAAAAGCTGCGGCTAGTCCAGGCCCTCGGCGCCAATGGCGAAATAGTAGCGATGACGGGCGATGGCGTGAATGACTCGCCGGCCCTGAAGGCAGCCAACATTGGCATCGCCATGGGCGGACGCGGGACCGATGTCGCCCGCGAATCAGCGGCGCTGGTGCTGCTCGACGACGATTTCTCTTCAATCGTAAGGGCAGTCCGGCTGGGTCGGCAGATTTATGATAATATTAAAAAGGCGATGACGTATATCGTCGCCGTTCATGTGCCGGTTGTCGGCCTGACAATCGTGCCGGTGCTGCTGGGTTGGCCACTAATCCTGCTGCCGGTGCATATAGTCTTCCTTGAATTGATAATTGATCCTGCCTGTTCCATAGTTTTTGAAGCCGAGCCAGAGGAGGCTGACGTGATGCGGCGCCCTCCCCGCGCGCCGGACGAGCCGCTCTTCGGCCGGCGCTCTCTTTCGCTCAGCCTGCTCCAGGGGGCCAGCGTCCTGGCAATCGTACTGTTTTTCTTCGCTTTCTTCTATTATCGCGGGCATGGCCTGGGCACAATCCGCGCCATGACTTATACAACGCTTATTTTCGCCAACCTGGGGCTGATTTTGACGAACCGATCCTGGTCCAAAACCATATTTCAGACCATCCGCACCAGGAACCGCGCCCTCTGGCTGCTCTTGGGAAGCGTTCCCGTCTTCCTTGGCCTGGTGCTCTACGTGCCGTTCCTGAAAAGCCTCTTTCTCTTCGAGCAGCTTAGGCCCATTGACCTGGCAGCCTGTTTTGTGGCTGGTTTTGTCAGCATTGCCTGGTTTGAGGTACTTAAGTTCCTGCAGGCAAGAACTCCAAAGGCGGCTTAGAACCGGGTCAGTTTTGCCGTTGGTGCTGATGATTGGTCAACCATCTCCTTTCAGGAAGGATCAGCGGTAACGAAGATTCCCTCCCGCTTTCAGGGAGAGGATCAGAGTGACGGGTTTAAAGCCCGCCGATAGAGTTCAAAATAACGTCAAACAATGTTCGGACGGAAGCTATTGACCAATGTAGATTACAACCGCGATTCTTATAATGCCTGCCTCTGTGGCGGCTGCCCGGTGATCCGCAGCAGCGCCTGCATCCACAGTCAGGAAGAGGCGCTGGCGCCCAGGACGGAGGCTGTTGAAAGAGAAGGACTGATGCCGCCGCCGGAAATTATGCCGGGCATTTACTGCGCCATCGGCAAGTCTGCTTGTGAAGATTTAAGCAGCAGGAAAAAATGCCTCTGCCCGGCATGCCCGGTGCAAATCGAGGCCGACCTCAGTAAAAGTTATTATTGCCGCTTGGGCAGCGCGGCCGAGGTGAGCTGATTTTGGCTAGAATCAAGCTGAACATCAGCAATTATGGAAAGTGCCTGTGCCCGGTTTGCCCCGTTCAGCTGAAAAGCCCGTGCATCGCCGCAAAAAATGAAAACTGGCGCGAGCAGAGGAAGGCCATTGGGGAGATCCTCAAGGAATATCCTGATCATCCCGAAGCATATCAAATGGACATGGAAGAACTGGAAAAAAGCGGCGTCGGGATCAGGCATCACTTTTCTCAGCCCCGCCCGGATGAGATGCAGGAGCTCTACTGTTCAGAAGCGGTTGGCAAGTCAAACTGCGATGACCTGGATGAAGAAAAAATGTGCCAGTGCCAGGACTGCGCGGTCTGGCAGCAAAACAGGCTGGGCCGGACTTACTTCTGCCTCAGCGGCAGCGCCTGAGAGAACTTTTTGTTCGAGAGGTTTTGGCCCATAGCCGAAAGTTTTTAGGGGATTTCCCTGATTGAATTTTAATTTGACTGGTCCTATAATGATTAGGTTTGCTATTTGATCAATCCTACGAAGGGGGTGCGGCGGTGAGTGACAGCATGATTTACGCGCGGCCGGAGCTGAACAAGCTGGGTAATGTCATTGACGTAACTTTTGACGACAGTGGCTGGAGCTGCAGCAATTCGGGTGACAGTTGCGATAACGATGACTGAGAACAGGAAACGACCTGCGTAAATACAAGAATTTCGCGGCCTCTTCGGAGGCCGCTTTTTTGTATTTGTTTCATTTTGTTTAAGCCGGGTGGTTTTCCGTACTTTGGTTTGACCTGGGAAGCTTCTTCTCCTATTATTTTTCTTCGCGGGAGACTGACTGGTTTGCTTTCCCTTCGGGGCAGTCTTTCGTACAATTGAGTCTGGCGCGGGGGCGTAGTTCAGTCGGTTCAGAACGCCGGCCTGTCACGCCGGAGGTCGCGGGTTCGAGTCCCGTCGCTCCCGCCAGCCAATGCCCTTGCCAGCACAAGGGGGTTCTGGCTGCCCTATTTAATCCTTCTCCTTTTTCCAAAAAGCCATCATTTGCCCAGACCAAAAGCCTGCGCCTGCCGACTTGTTTTTCTCTGTTTCGGTTCTTTCAGGAGGCGGCGCGTTTACGCCTTGCCGGCAAGGGTAAGATTTCGCTGGCACAAAAAAACTGATCCGGAGGGCAACCATCATGCCAGTCCCCAATTCACAAGAAAACATGTCCAGATGCGTTTGCGGCTCCTGCCCGTCATACCTTGAGGGGGACAGCGGATTTTTCTGCTCCCTCGGCAAGAGCCAGAAAAGCCTGGAGAAAAAAGGTTGTATCTGCAACACTTGCGGCAACTGGGAAGAGGTTGGCTTAAGCGCTGGTTACTACTGCGCTGAGGGCAGGGCAGAATAGTGAAGGCATCCGACATAGCTTCCGGCCACGGGGTAGTCGGCGAGATCAACGGCAGGCCGGTAGCCGTCTACAATGCCGGCGATCGGCTGGTGGTGCTGGAGAATATTTGCACCCATATGGGTTGTCAGACTGACTGGAATGACTCCGGCGATAGCTGGGACTGTCCCTGCCACGGCTCCCGCTACCACCCCGACGGATCCGTGATGCTGGGGCCGGCGGCGCAGCCATTGCCCAGGCTTCAGTACAGGCTGGAAAATGGCGAGATTGCGCTTGACTGACAGCCTGCCGCCTCTCAGGCATAAATAGATTTAACAACGGTTCGTGGCGGGTAAATACATATTGTACCTTTAATAATGATGAAAGGCGGCGGCCATGGAAGCCATGAATTGCCCATATTGCGGCCGGGAAAATCATTCAAGTTGCCCTGAAGTAATGGCTGGATGCGCCTACTGCGGCCGGCAGTTCGCGCAGGTTAATACTGAATTTCAACAGTTGATCATTCTGGACAACAGCCTGGAGAACTCAGCGCAGGTAGCTGCAGAGCTTGCATCGCAATGGCAGGAAAAGGGCAAGGCAGGCAAAAAGGCAATTGTGGACCGGCGCCACAATTTTGGCCAATATCAAGGCCCGGAGCGCCGCCGGCTTTCCAATATTGGCTGGCGGCAGCCAACGGTCCTGAGCCTGTTGGCCCCGGTCAAGGCCTCAGGCAAAACCTGCACAGCTCAAGTGTGCCATCACGTTTTAATCAAATACCCGGAACGTCACAGAGCCGGGGCCGCAGCCGAGCAGATGGCAAACGGCGGCATAGACTGAAGTTTCCTGATGGTGGTTGGCAAAAGCGCGCTATCTGGTATCCTAATCTTCCTGCTCTTCTTTAATAAATTTCTCATCTTCGGTAGGGTCGAGTGAGCGGATCAGCTTCACCAGTTCTGCGAAGTGTTCCTTCTCCTCGTCGCGGATATGACCCAGCGCTGTTTGAATATCATGATTATCGGTGCCGTCGATGTGCCGCTGGTAATTGTTGATTGCCATCAGTTCATCTTTCAGGTCTTCACGCAAATTTTCCAGGTCCTCGGAAAAGTTACTCATTTTTTCCTCCCGTGATCGTTGATTTTGAGGTTATCCAGCATCCAGAATCCGCCTGCCAGCATCCGTTTTATCCGAACCTGTACTGAACCCCGTAGCCGCCGCGCGGATAGCGCATCTCAATGTTGTCGTAAGGACAGCCGCCGCTGCGGCAGGTTCCGCATTCCAGGCAGCCCTCGTAGGCTACGGAGATCTTTTTTCCCTCGCTTTCCCAATGGTAAACCTGCGCCGGGCAGGAATGAGTGCAAAACTTCTGGCGGCAGCGGCGCCGGCAAACCTCGGCGTCCTTGATGCGCAGATGAGGCTCGCGGTCGAGGTTGAACTTGACCAGACCCAGCTTGTTTGCCACTGCAGGAGGCGGCTGCGGGAAGCCCAAGTCCTCCGGGCCGGGAAGCACCCGGGCGCCGGCGGGCGCATCTTTTTTTTCTGCCCCGGCCTCTTCGCCTTGATTTTCATCACCATATTTTAAGCTCATGTCAACGACCTCCAGGCATCATACAAATCCTTAAGCAGCCTGCGCGCGGGAACTTGGGAGCGAAACAGTTTTAGCAGCAGCTTCTCCTTGTTGGCCTTGCTTAAGTTGTCCACGGTGAGGAATTCCCGCGCCAGGGCGGCCATCAGCTCCGGATAAAGGCCAAACAGCTGCGGATGCGAGGCCAGGAAGGGAGTGGCGTTCTCATATTTTTTCAAATCCTGGATGACGACGCTTCGTTCCAGCCGGCGCTGGTAGAGGGCAAGAGCCGCCCGGTCAAAACGTCCCTGCTGGCGGCAGGCCAGCACCGTCTCGGCGGCCATCTGGCCGGAAAGCAGCGCCAGATTGGCGCCCTCGCTGTTGATCGGGTTGACCATGCCGGCGGCATCGCCGGCGACGAGCACGCCATCGCCATAAAGCTGCGGCATGCAGCGGTATCCTCCCTCGGGAATGAGATGGGCCGAGTACTCGCGCGGGCTTGCTCCCTGAATCAGGCGGCGCAGTTGCGGCTGCTGCTTGAATTTATCGAGAATTGTATACGCTTCTGTAACGTTGTCAACAAGGCTGTTGAGCAGGACGCCAACGCCAATGGAAATGGTGTCGCGGTTGGTATAGATGAAACCTGTGCCCGGCAGGCCGCCGGTGATCTCGCCGATTATCTCGATGGCGGCGCCGGCGCCCGGTTCCAGGTCGAAGCGGTCCTCGATCTTTTCCTTTGGCAGCGCCAGCACTTCCTTGACCGCCAGGGCCACGTTGGCAGCCTGGGGCGGGCAGGACGCCAGCCCGGCCCTCTCGGTCAGGAACGAATTGACGCCCTCGGCAATGATGACCACATCGGCTTCCAGGTCCCCCTGCGGCCTGCCGCTGCGGATGCCGGCGACGCGGCCGTCCTCCCGGAGCAAATCCTCCACCAGCGTTTCCGTGATCATCCAGGCGCCGGCCGCGGTGGCCTGCGCCGCCAGCCACTTATCAAAACGGGCGCGGTAGACAGTAAAAGAGTTGTACGGCTCGACGCCGAAATCGGCGGATTCGAAGGAAGCCTTGATGGCTGAGTCGGTAGTGGCAAACCACATGTCGCGGCGGGTGACATGCCTCTCCAGCGGGGCCTCGCGCCAGAACTGTGGGAATACTCTGGATGTGGGATGTGAATAAATGACGCCGCCCATCATGTTCTTGCTGCCGGACCAGCTGCCGCGCTCCAGGCAGGCAACGCTCACACCGGCCCGGGCCAGGGTGAAGGTGGCCGCCAGCCCGGCGGGGCCGCCGCCAACGACGATGACGTCAAAGCGCGCAGGCGCCGATTCAGCTGCGCCGGCCGGGGCCGGCTTATTTTTCCCCGAGTTCATTTTTGTGTTCCTGTTTCTATCCGGAGCGCGCCCCCGTTGCCGCCCGCGCTTGCCTTGCGGCGCTTGACTTCTTCAATTAGCGTCGGCGTTACTGCAAACAGGTCGCCGACGATGCCGTAATCGGCGACTTCAAAGATAGGCGCCTCTGGGTCATTGTTTACAGCTACGACGATATCCGACGCCTGCATGCCGGCCAGGTGCTGGACCGCACCGGAGATGCCCATGGCGAAATAAAGCACCGGCCGCACCGTCTGGCCGGTCTGTCCCACTTGCCGTTGAGCCGAGATCCAACCCGCGTCCACAGCGGCCCGGGAGGCGGCAACGGCGCCTCCCAGCTCACACGCCAGCTCTTCCAGCAGGGCGAAATTGCGCGCCGCTTTCAGCCCGCGGCCGCCGGCAACAATCACCTTGGCTCCCTGCAGGGATATCTCGTTACCAGAATCCGGAATGAACTCAAGCTGCTTGACTGAGACGGCGGTTGTCTTCAGACGGGGCCTGGAGGCAATGATGTCGCCGCCGTCTCCCGGGACGGGCTCAGGGGGTGGAAATACCCCCGGCCTGACAGTTGCCATTTGTGGTTGATGGTTCGGTGTAATAATGGTAGCCATCACGTTGCCGCCGAAGGCGGGGCGCGTCTGGAGGAGCAATTTCTTTTCCGGATCTATGCTGAGGGCCGTACAATCGGCGGTGAGTCCGGTTTCCAGTTCGGTGGCGGCCGCAGAAGCGAGATCGCGGCCGCGCGTGGTGGCTCCCAGCAAGATGATCTGAGGCTTGTGCCGGGCGGCCAATCCCACCAGCGCCTGGCAGTGCGGGTCGGATGAATAAGGGTCAAGCTTTGGGCCGGAAACCAGGTAGGCGGCCGCCGCGCCGCGGGAAAAAGCGGGCCCGGCCAGCTCCCGCCCACCGGCGCCAATGATAACAGCAGCGGCGCGAACGCCCAGCTCTTTTGCCAGAGCCCGCGCTTCGCCGATAAGCTCCCAGGAGACAGGCGCCACGTCCGGGCCTTCGTGCTCGACGACGACCCAGACTTCACCATCTCCACCATCGCCGCCACTGCGCCGGGCGGCTTTTTTCACAGGCGTGACTTTCCCGCCTGCTCGCGTTCGGCCTTTTTCTTGCTCAGCCACCCCGCCTGCCGATCTTTAGGCCACGGTCCGCCAGCCTGTCGAAAAGGCTTGCGGCCATCTCGCCGGCCGATTTGCCGGGCCCGCTGAGGGCCTCACCCCGTTGCCTTGCCGGCGGGGCAAAAATTTTGCTCACCCTGGTCGGCGAACCTTTTAATCCCAGCCGGCCGCGCTCTACGTTTAAATCCGCGGCGCTCCAGACCTCGACAGGCTTCTTCGCCGCCGCGATCAGGCCCGGCAGTGAAGCATATCGAATCGAACTGCACTGTTCAGTAACGGTGACAGCCACCGGCATCTGCGCCTGCAAAAGCTCGCGTCCGTCTTCCCGTTGGCGCCAGGCTTTGACGCGCATTGCTTTAAGGTCAACCTCCAGCAGGGAGCAGACATAAGTTAACTGGCTAAACGAAAGCCGCCGCGCCAAGCCAGGACCAACCTGTCCCGTATCGCCATCGATGGACTGCTTGCCACAAAACACGATATCGACACCTTTGCCGGAGCCGATGTTTGCAACCAAGCTGCCGGCCGCAATTTTTTCAACCGCGGCCGCCAGCGCGTACGTGGTGGCAAGGGTATCAGCGCCGGCAAAAGCGCGGTCGGAAAGCAGCACCGCCCGGTCCGCGCCGTACCCGAGCGTCTTTCTGAGTACCTCCTCCGCCTGGGGCGGCCCCATTGAGAGTGCGGTGATAAAGCCTCCATGCCGATCCCGGATGCTAAGCGCCGTTTCCAGGGCGTAAAGGTCGTAGGGATTGGCAACAGAGGGAATCCCCTGGCGGACGAGGCTGCCCGTCTCCGGGTCAATTCTGACCTGGCTCGTGTCGGGAACCTGCTTTATGCAGACTACGGAGTTAATTGGCAACGGCTGCCACTCCTTGGTTTATCGGCAATATTGTCAAAATCGGCAGTTGCGGCAGAGGTGAACAAGACTTAACCAAGCGAAAAAAGCAATGCCTGCCGCTATTATGACAGCGTCCAAGCAGCAGGCCAGGGAAGCTGACTGTTTTACGCGGTAACGCCAGCAAGTGCTTCTTCCCTGGTCTGAAAAATATCGAAGACGCTGTTGAGGCCGGTTATCTGGAAAATCCAGTTAACGTTTTCGTCTACACTGACAAGAACGAGCTTCCCCTCTTTGGGCTTCAGCCGTTTAACGCCGCCAATTAAAACTCCGAGAGCAGAACTGTCAATGAAATGAACTCCCGACATGTCAACGACAATCCTCAAGATTCCATCCTCCAAGGTGGATAGCAGCGCTTCTTTCAGCCGCGGCGCCGTGTAAAGGTCAAGCTCGCCCGCGACTTCGATTACGGCCACCCCTGCTGGAGTTTTTTCAGTTTCAATATTGAATTCCATGCGCTCCTCCAGTCGATTGAAATCAGGCTCATCTGCAACTGCTGTTTGCTCGACATCATATCAGCTTCACCGGTTGATGTTGTATGTTGCAGATTGGATGTTATATAAAGCAGCGAACTGTTATTCTTTGGCCCGCCGGCGGTTTTAGAATTTTACCTCGGTGGTAATTAAAGTAAACGCACGGGCGGGCCGGGCGGGCCGAGCCCAAAGAAAGGAGAAAGCATGCGTGTAAAAATTGAGCCCAGGGACGAGTGTCTTGGCGACGCCATTTGTGCGGATGAATGCCCGGAGGTGTTTGTCATTGATGAAGAAGATGGCCTTGCCACAGTAACTAATGAATCTCCCGACGAAAGCCTGCGCGACGCCGTCCGGAACGCCGCTGACGAGTGCCCGGCTGAGATTATCATCATCGAGGAGGACTAGGCGGCAAACTGATGCCCTTGCCGGTGAAAGGCGCCGGACCGAGGCTTTTTTAAGGGAAGGGGGACGCTGTGAAGATAAGAGAGAGAGGTTTCGTCAGGATCTTGGCGCCGGCTGCGCTCTTGTGTATGTTGACCCTGCTTGTCACTGCCTGCGGCTCCGGCTCGGGAGGCTCCGGTAATGCCGTCACCACCGCGGCGCCGGCAACGGCGGCCGGGACCTCAGCCAGCGTTTCAATCAAAAACTTCTCGTTTGATCCTGCCGCTTTGACCATAAGTAAAGGCACTGCTGTTACGTGGACCAATAATGATTCAGTCGCGCATACGGCCACCGCTGACGGCGGCGCCTTCGACTCCGGCAACCTAGATCAAGGCAAGTCATTCAGCTTCACTTTTAATCAGTCCGGCACGTTCGCATATCATTGCGCCATCCATCCATACATGAAAGCGCAGATAACAGTAAAATAAAGTGTTTCAGTCAACACAAGCTGTTTTTGCGGGGCGGTTTTTACCGCCCCCTTGCCGCATAAGTCAAAGCCGGCAATAGGTCCGGGATCCTCAAAAAAAGACTGAAATGACAGTAACGGCAGTGACAATCTACACCACGCCAGGTTGACCTTTTTGCCGGCGCCTGAAGGCTCTCTTCCGTGAGAGGGGAATTGATTTCAACGAGAAGGATGTCGCCACAGACCTGATGGCGCTTGCCGAGATGCGCAGCCTCACCGGCAAGAGTTTCGTTCCCCAGATATTTATCGGCGATGAGTATATCGGCGGCTACCAGGATTTCCTCATTCTCGATGCCAAAGGTGAGATCGACCGCAAACTGGGCCGGCGGCCGCAACCGGCCCGTGAGGTTGCTGAAATCTTTGACATGATGATCATCGGCGGCGGGCCTGCGGGCTTGACCGCTGCAGTTTATGCGGCCCGCAAAGGGATGAGCACGCTGCTTGCCGCTGATGTGCTGGGAGGGCAACCGATCCTGACCGCCGACGTCGAGAATTATATGGGCTATCAATTTATCACCGGCCCCGAGTTAATGGCCAAGTTCGAAGAGCAGGCGCGGCAGTTTCCCAATGTCACCCTCGTCACGGGCGAACCGGTCAGGCGTCTTGAGCTCGAAGGTGGATTAAAAAAAGCAACGCTGGAGTCCGGCAAGTCATTCTTGGGGCGGTCCGTGATCATCGCTTCCGGAAAGCAGCCGCGAATGCTGAATATCCCTGGTGAGCACGAGTATGCCGGCCGGGGGGTCAGCTACTGCGCAACCTGTGATGCGCCCCTGTGCGCAGGCGAGAGCGTCATGGTGGCCGGCGGCGGCAACTCGGCCATGCAGGCGGCCCTGGAGCTGTCCGCGATCTGTCCGCATGTGCATCTTGTAGTTAAGGACCGGCTCACTGGCGATGAGGTCCTGATGGGAAAAGTGCTTGCTGAAGACCGCATCTGCAAGCACTTGTTTTGGCAGCCGGCGGAGATCAAGGGGGACGGCAAGGAAGTAACGTCGGCAGTAATCGCATCCGCCGATGGCAAGGACAGAAAGGAGATTGAGGTCAAGGCGATTTTTATCGAAGCTGGTCTGCATCCAAATGCCGATTTTGCTGTTAGCCTGGTTCAGCTTAACCCCAGGGGTGAGATCATCGTCGATTGCGATTGCCGCACCGGCGTGGACGGAGTTTTTGCTGCCGGCGATGTCACCCAGGTGCGAGACAAGCAGATTGTGGTGGCGGCAGGCGAAGGCGCCAAGGCGGCCCTGTCGGCATTTGAGTATTTATTGAGCCAAAGATAACTTCGTAGAAAATTCGCAAAACAAATTTGGCGCCCGGGGGCACCCCAGTTTTAATGCTATCATTTACCACGCTTTTTTAAATCCAACTTTGGTATGATTTCTGCTTTCAAAAAGATGCAGATTTTATTGCAACTGTCACATCATGACAACCGGCGCCATTAGAGTCACGCCGGAATGAAGCTGCGGGATTTCATCCGGGTTTCCAGGGGATTGGCTCCGGCGGACCTGGTACTCAGGAACGTCCGCTTGATTGATGTGCTGTCTGGCGAGATCCTGAGGACGGATGTCGCTGTTTTTGCGGGACGCGTTGCCGGCCTGGGTGAGTACGGCGGCCAGGAAATTATCAATCTCGAGGGGCGCTATCTTTGCCCCGGCTTTATCGATTCCCACATTCATATCGAAAGCACCATGCTGACGCCGCCGGAGTTTGCGCGCGCCGTCATTTCTATGGGGACGACCTCTGTGATCATCGACCCCCACGAGATTGCCAATGTCCTGGGCGAAGCAGGCATCAACTACATGCTCGAGTCCAGCCGCGGCCTGCCGGTAACTGTTTACGTGATGCTGCCCTCCTGCGTGCCGACAACCTGCCTGGAGACTTCCGGTGCCGAGCTCGACAGCTCAGCCCTGGCGCCTTTCATTGACAAGGAGCGCGTGCTTGGAATCGCTGAGATGATGAACTATCCAGCCGTGCTTGACTCTGATCCGGAAGTGCTGGCCAAGATCGCCTTGGCCGGCGGCCGGCCTGTCGATGGCCATGCGCCCGGTTTGAGCGGCAAGGATCTGGCCGCCTATATTGGCGCCGGCATCGGTTCTGACCACGAGTGCGTTAGCGCCGCCGAGGCTGGGGAAAAGTTGCGCCTCGGCATGCATATTCTCGTACGCGAAGGCTCAACCGCCAAGAACCTGGCAGAGCTTGTCACTATCGTCAACCCGGAGAACTCGCGCCATTTCAGCCTGGCCACGGATGACCGCCATCCCAAGGACCTGCTTGCGGAAGGGCATGTCAACTACCTGGTGCGCCTGGCAATCAGCCGGGGGGCGCCGCCTGTAACTGCCATCCAGATGGCGACGCTGAACACGGCCGCTCACTACGGCCTGGCAAATGTGGGCGCGGTCGCTCCCGGTTACAGGGCCGACATGGTGGTCCTTGATGATTTGGAACGGGTGAGTGTCTCGAGTGTCTACAAGGGAGGGCGCCTGGTCGCTGAGGGCGGCTTGGCGCTTCCTTTTGAGGCGCCCAGGCCGGGCAGTGTCATTCACAAGACAGTCAACATCGATGCGGGCAGCCTGGATGACCTTTCCGTCCCGGCTGCGGCGGGCCGGCTGAAAGTGATCGGCATCATTCCCGATCAAATTATTACAGAAAAACTTGTTGTTAAAGCCCGGTGCGAAAATGGCCTGGTTGTCTCCGACCCGGAGCGGGACATTCTCAAGATGGCGGTTATCGAGCGCCACCACGCCAGCGGCAACGTCGGCCTTGGGTTTGTGCACGGAGTCGGCCTTAAGCAGGGAGCGCTGGCCAGCTCGGTTGCCCACGACTCTCACAACATCATTGCCATCGGTGTAAATGATGACGATATCCGCCTGGCGGTGATGGAGCTGGGCAGGCTGGGAGGCGGCGGCGCTGTTGCTGCCGGCGGTGAGGTGCTGGCTTCCCTGCCGCTGCCGGTGGCGGGTCTGATGTCGGACCGCTCTGCGGCTGATGTTGCCGCCGCCGCCGGCCGCGTGACCGCGGCGGCCGCCGGGCTTGGCTGCGGCCTTGCCGATCCGCTGATCACCATGTCCTTTTTGGCGCTGCCCGTGATACCGAAATTGAAGCTGACGGACAAGGGGCTCGTGGACGTTGATGAGTTTGCCCTGGTGGACCTGTTTGAATGAAGGGCGCCGCGCCCGCGCCGGGTCCGCCCCGCCGCTTTTAGGTCGTCGACAGGCGGTCCTCAACCTTGTAGGCGTAGCTCTGCGGCGCGGGCTCGCCCAGTTGCCGGTCCAGGTCAGGCTCTTCCTTTCTGGCCGGGTAGTACCAGAAGAAACCGTCAATCATCATCAGTGTCCCGGCGGCGGCAAGCAGCACACCCCACAACCCTGGAGCTTTAAGCTGGTACACCTTGATCATGCCCAGGCCGATGCTGGCAAAGACTACCCCGGTGCGGATAAATCCCAGGCCAGTCCTGGCGCGGGCATAGATAGTGCGGTAGCAGCCGGCGATCGTCCTGTGCGCCGCCAGGATGTTGCGCTCGCGCGCCAGGTGAGTCCGCTCCCGGCTCTCCGGCACAGGCCTGAGAATGGTGCTGTAGCTTGGCAACAGGTCTTCCAGGCGGGCAAGCATGGTTTCTCTGGTCCGCGGACGGGGAGCATCGTCCAGATGATACCGCTCCAGGAAAGAGACTGTCGCCGCAGTCACCTCCACCAGAGTTTGTGGACCCGCCATCCGGATCATTGAACGGCGCAGTTTCCCGTATTGCCAGGTGCCAAAACCGGCCATCGCCAGGCCTGAGACCGCCAGCAGCCGGATCAACGCCTGTGAAAAGACAAACTTCCAGTCAAGAATGATGAACGCCGCCGCCAGCGTTACCGTACCCAGGCCCCAGCGTATCAGCGCCTGCCAGGTTCGCATGCCGGCCATTTCCGTGCGGTAACAGGCCAGCCGCGTCCGCCACGCCGC
The DNA here is from genome assembly GCA_021790115.1 of Actinomycetes bacterium. GTDB lineage: Bacteria > Actinomycetota > Thermoleophilia > BMS3ABIN01 > BMS3ABIN01 > JACWAD01. The sequence goes on from JAJYIM010000001.1 coordinate 97,612, forward strand.
CATTGTGTTGCGCCAGAAGGCGAGGCCGGTGCGCTCGGTGCCAATAATGCGGCCAGGGCGGTCGTTAAGGTAGTCCTGCACATACCAGAGGACCTCCATCACCAGGCTGACCCTAAGCGTGTAGGGTCCACGCACAAACCGGTCAATCTCTTCCCGCACTACCGGCGAGCCGGGCTCGTTCACGGCGGCAACCACTTTCCCGTTTTCCAGGATCAACGGAAACATCGGCTCCCGCTTCAGCCTTTCCGGCTCCAGGCCTTCCAGCAGCTCCGGCGGCACCGGCAGGCGTTCGTCAAACTCGATGGCGGGAAAGCCAAATTCCTCTGAAAGAGCGGTAAGCAGCGCCTTTTTCGGGACTCCATATTCCTTCATCAGCACCGCTTCGATTTCCGCGTCCCTTTCACCGGCAGAGGCGCATGCGGTTTGCAGCTGCTTCTCGCTAATTAGACCTTTTTTGACCAGCCGGCGATATGTGAGCAATTGCCTAGAAGTCATCCTCAAACACCACTTTGCCCCAGAGCCGGGCCGGTTTGCCGTAATCAGGGAGGCTGATTTCCAGCCCGCCGCGGCAATAGGGATATTCCCGCCGCAGCCTTTCCGATGTCAGGCACCAGCGCAGCCCGTCGCCGGCAAGGATCAGTCCTGTGACAACCAGCAAGAGCGGCAAGATTTTGCTGGCGGCGCCGTCTGGCAGAGTCAGCACCACTAAAGCCGCACCGACGCTGGCGATGCTCATGCCCGTGCGGATGAAAGCGAGTCCTGTGCGCGAGTAGGCCATAACGGTGCGCACCAGCGCCATCAGGTTGCGCCTCTCGGCGAGAACGGTTCGCTCCAGCGCCAATCCGGTTGTGCCCCAGATGCCGGGAGCGTGGCCGGCCTTGACCGGCGGAGCTTTTTGCCGGGACCGGTGCAGGGCAGGAAAAGCCTGGTCCCAAATCGTCTCTTTTTTTAAGGCGTTAAAAAAGCTGCGCAGCCCGCTCCTGCCGGCAAGGTATCCGGACCGGTACCAGTAAAATCCCTCAAATACCATCAATGCCCCGGCCCCCATCAGGAAATAATCAAAGTAATTCCAGCCGCTGCCGGGAAACCTGGTAAGCAGCCCCAGGCCCAGGCCCCCGAAAGCGACTCCGCTTCTGGCAAAAGCCAGGCCGGTGCGCGCCTGGGCCATTGTCGTGCGCATGGAAGCAAAAATGGTCCGCCCCTCCGCCAGATTAGTGCGGTCGTTAGCCAGGAAGCGGCGGCGCATCACCGGCGAAAGCAGCCCCCAGGCCCGGCGCAACTTGTCTGCCCCTGGAACCGCTTTTGTACGAGTAAATCCGATGTCATAATCATCATTATGTGTCAACAGAATTGTCATTCCCGGCCCCGCTGCCGTCTCGTGGTAACGCAATTTTTTTACCGCCACCCGCCGGGCGGGAATATACCAGTAGAGGCCGTCCAGGATTGCATATGCCCCAACCGCTATCAGGGCAAGGTCAACCGGCAGGAAAAAACCGGCGCCAAACAGCTTAATGAATGCCACTCCGATCGTGATCGATGAAATCCCGGTCCTGAGGAATGCCAGCGCCGTCCTGGCCTTGGCCATCGAGGTGCGCTGGACGGCCAGCGAGGACCGCACGCCCGCCAGATAAGTTCTGGTCTTGGCCAGCGGCGTTCGGCCCGCTTCAGGCGGAAAGCCCGGGTTCAGATCCTGGTTGTTCTCAATGATGCGAACAATGTCAGTTGGCAAAGCTACCCGGAAGTCAACGTAGCGGACGCTGAGCGTGCTCTTGACATCTTTGATTACCCGCGGGTCGCCGGGCCGGCTGGCGATGACTTCGGCCCGCCCATCCCGGACGGAGATCGGCAGCCATAGCTTGCGTTTCAATTTCTCGGCGTCGATGAGGCGCATGATTTTCCACGACACCATCAGGTCCTCGTCGTACTCAACATAGGGGCAGCCAAAATGATCGGCAAGGCTGACCAGAATCTCGCACTTGGGCACCCCTTTTTCCAACAAGACCTGCTCAACCGGCGTGCCGGAAGCCTCCGCCTGTTTTAGGGCCGCCTCCAGCTCAGCCTTGCCGATTGAATTGTTTGTGATGAGCCTGTCAAACACCGGCCTCATCCACCCGCAGTGAAGCAGGGGAAGCAGCAGCAACGCTGGCAGCCGCGCCGCGCGCCATGGTGACAACCGGATGGGGGGAGTGCCTGAGCAGCCGTTTCTGGATATTCCTGCTTTCAGTGACTTTGGGGCTAAGAAGCACCAGGTCGACTTTCATTTTTCGCAGGAAACCCATAATTGTGGCTGCTGTTGCCTCCAGTTCAGCGTGGACAGTGGCGGCGATTCCATGGTTGTTGCATTTCTCGATCAGAAGGCTCTCTACCGGTGCCGCCTCCTGGGGAACTTCCTTCTCAAGCAGCGCCGCCGCCGACTCGAAATAGGTATGGGGAAATGGAGAAACCGAGGCGATCGAGGCCACAGCATTCTCAAAGCGGGTGCCGGGCCCGCGGCCTTTCAGGAGCAGTATCCTGAGCGGCTTGCTAAGCAGCTTGGCCAGATAAATGGCGTAAGAAATGCCGTCTTCAAAGTGCTCGTCCTTATAAGCTACATACAATAGTTCCTGTCCCGACATGATTGCCTCCTTTTCTTTTTAATAGATAAAGGAGCAAGAATCATGCCAACTTTACGATTAGCCTGCAAAAAGGGATAAAATGGTTGGAAGCCCAGAGGGACAAGTGTCGGGGAAGCAACTTGAGAGGGAAAAACCGTTTCAACAAGAAACAGCCGCGAAACAGCGGCGAGCCGGTTTGCGGCGCCTCGCCTCTTCCAGGAAACGGGAAACAACAGCGGCCGGCGCTATTTCTCTTCCTTGAGCATTCGCCAGAGGCTTGTGCGCGATACGCCCAGCACCCTGGACGCCTCTGATTTATTGCCGCCGAACATCTCAAGCACGGAGTGCACGTACTCCCTGTTAATTTCAGCCAGGGATTTGACTTTATCCGGCTCCAGCGTAGTTTCTATTTGAAACATGAGCAGCGATTGCGGCAGAGATTCAGCCGTGATAAAGGAGCTTTTTTCCAGGATGACGGCTCTCTCAACGATATTTTCCAGCTCGCGCACATTGCCGGGGTAACTGTACCGCTTGAGCACATCGAGCGCTTCCTTGGTAAACTTTCTTACTTTTTTGCCATACTCGCGCGAATGCTTGCGCAGGAAGAATCTGCTTAGCGGCGCAATATCGCTTCGGCGCTTGCGCAGCGGCGGCACGTAAATTTCCATCACGTTGAGACGGTAATAAAGATCTTTTCTAAAAGACCCCCTGGCAACCGACTCACCAATGTTCTGATTTGTGGCGGCGATGAACCTGGCGTCGGCCTGCACCGGTTTCGTGCCGCCAACCGGGTAGAACTCCCGCTCCTCAATCGCCTTCAGCAGCTTGGCCTGCAGGCTAGGTGACATCTCGGTTATTTCATCAAAAAAGAGGGTGCCGTCGCCGGCGACTTTCATCAAGCCCTGTTTCTGCGCCGCCGCCCCGGTGAAAGCTCCTTTTTCATAGCCGAAAAGCTCACTGGCAAGAAGCTCCTCGGTAAAGGTAGCGCAGTTGAGGGACAGAAAGGGCTTGTCGCGGCGGCTGCTGGAATAGTGAATGACCTTGGCGAGCAGGTTTTTGCCGACGCCGCTTTCGCCGGTGAAGAGAACGTTGCAGTCCGACCCCTGGATGCTTTCAATTTCCTCCAACACCTTTTTCATGCCCTTGCTTTCGGCGATGACCTGGATATTCTTGCCGATGTCAAGAGAAGTTCGCAGGGCGACGTTTTCCTGCGCCAGCTCCTTTTGCTTCTGGATGTTGTGCACTTTCAGAATCAGCTCATCGAGGTCGAAAGGCTTTGGCAGGTAGTCAAAGGCGCCTTTTTTCATTGCCTCCACAGCCGAATTAATGCTGCCAAAACCCGTGATAACAAGCACTTCGGTCTCGGGCGAAATTTCCTTCACCCGCGTCAGCAGCGCCAGGCCATCCATTTTAGGCATCTTGATGTCGGCGATCAGGACATCGAAGTTTTTTGACTTGATTTCTTTAAGCGCGTCTACACCATTATTCGTGCTGGCCACCTCGTAGTTTTCGTCTCTGAGAATGGCGACCAAGTGTTTCCTGGTGATGTCTTCGTCTTCAGCTATCAGTATCGTGAATGCCATCAGTTCTTCTCCGCCGGCAGAATAATTTCAAAAATAGTTCCAATTCCCTCTTCGCTGATCACAGCTATTTGCCCTCCATGTTTCTGAATTGTACTCAAGACTATCGCCAGGCCCAAACCCGTCCCTTTGTCTTTCTTGGTGAAGAAGGGGTCGAAGATTTTTTCCCGGTCCCCAGCCGGTATGCCTTTGCCCGTGTCCGAGACCAGTATTTCCAGGTCGCCGTTCCTGGGACTGATGTGTACAGCGATCTTGCCCTTGCCTTCAATCGCGGCGATCGCATTGGTAAACAAGTTGACAAAAGCGCGCTCCAGCTGTGGCTGGTCAGCCCGCAGCCGGAGCGCCCGGCCGCCGCTGTCAAGCTCAAATTGAATGCCGGCCGCGTTTGCAGACTTTGCCGCCAGACCGTAGGCATTTTTTATCAGATTGTTTAAGTCCACCTCCTGCAGTTGCAGCTCCCGCTCCCGGGCGAACTCCAGCAGGTTGCTGACAATGTCCCGGACCCGCTCCGTTTGACCGACGATGTCATTTACGATCCGCGCCACGGCCGGCGGCTCGTCGGCGCTGATTTTTTTCTTTAGCACTTGTGCTGATAGACTGATATTGTTAAGCGGATTGTTTAGCTCATGGGCAACGCCAGAGGCGAGCGTGCCGATAGCCGCCAGTTTTTTAGCCTGCAGCAGCGCCTCCTGGTTTTTTTCCTGAATTTTTCGCTCCCATTCACTGCGCAGCTGGTTCATCCTGTTGAACTTTTCAACAAGGATGTCAACCTCGTCCTTGCGCGCCCGCTTCTTAAGCCTTGAAGGCCGCGCTCCGAACATCTTGCTGATCTTCTCGATGGCGCCGGTCAGGGCTTTAACCTTATTTACCACATCCGAGCTGACATAGAGCAGGGCGCCCAGGCCGATCATCAAAAACAGCGGAAAGACAACCAAAATCTCAAGCTGGGACTGGCCGATGACCTGGTTGGCGCTGTTCCTGGTGTTTTTGTCCAGGTCATTTGTGGCAGTGACGATGCTGTTGCTCGTATCACGCAGCTGGTTGATCTGGGTGTCCAGCCGGCGCAACGCCACAATCGCGGGATGGCCGGCAGGCAGCGCCAGGGCATTTTGGAGGTAGCTTGCGGCCAGCGAGGGGTTGTCGCGGGACTCAGCCTTAATCAGGGGGGTAACCCCGGCGGCAGCCGGGCTGGACGTCTTCAGGCCGTCGATCCCCTGCGATATCTGGGTTAGCAGGGCTTCGATGCTGTTAAATTCTGACCGGTATGTCGACAGCAAACTCCTCATATTGACGGCGGCTCCGGGATCCTCTGTCTCGATGTCGCCGGTGAGGCTATCCAGCTCGGACAGGTAGCCCAGCGTTGCCGCTGATTCCTGAGCTGACTGGTCAGGGAAGAGAAAAAAGTTTTTCTCGTGCCGGACAATCTTAAGCGACCTGTCCCTGGCTGAATCGGCGACTTCCAAAAATCGCATCTGGTTTTTTTCCTGAATGAAATTGATATATTCAAATGTGGCGAGGATGCCAATGATCAGGGCGCTGATGAAGAAGCTGATAATTATCTTTTTGCGGAGGGACATTGTTTAGATTATACATCAGCGGAAAAGCCAACACCCGTTTGCAGGTAGTGGCACTGCAAGAAACGCGGGGTTGCCGGAAAAGGTCTTTCGAGGAAAGGTTATGGTTGGGCGATAGTAAATCTGTAGCATAATGAAACAGACAAGTGGAAAAAAAGTGGAAAAAGTGTTAAAAATTAAAACAATAACGCTTATACTTATCAAAGAATATGACATTGATAAGCTTTGCTTATGTTTATTGCTAATTTATTTTATAGTTAATGTGTTTTGAGGGGCGGCCGCGGAAGTTTCACGTCGGACGGATTTTTCCCCAACCCGGCACAATGTTGCACCTGCATGGGTATTAACAAGTCATGATCAATCAAGGAGCGCAGTGTGAGTAACTCGACGAGCTTTCCCCATCCATTCTTTTCCAGCAAGCCAAACTGGAAATGGTTTATTCTCGTGACTGTCTTGATTGGCGCCACCATGTCGGCGCTTGACGTAAGCATTGTCAACGTCGGCATGCCGACAATGAGCAAGGATTTCAATGTCTCAATGTCCATGATCGCGTGGGTGGCGATGGCTTACATGATCACCCTCACGATTTTCCTGCCGTTCTTTGGACGGCTGGCGGACATGCTTGGCCGCACAAGACTGTATACCATCGGCTTTGTGATATTTACGGTGGGCTCACTCCTCTGCGGTGTGGCGCCGAGTGCTTATTTTCTGATCGGCTCCCGCGTCTTGCAGGCGGTGGGCGCCGGCCTTCTGCAGGCAAACTCGGTGGCGATTATCGTTTCTTCCTTTCCCTCGAGTGAGAGAGGAAAAGCAATCGGGATCCAGGGCGCGGTCCAGGCGATCTCTATGTCCATCGGCCCTCTGGTTGGCGGTATCCTGATCGCAGCCATCGGCTGGCGGGCAATTTTCTACGTGAACCTGCCCATCGGCATCGCAGGCGTCACTGCCGCCCTGCTGATCCTGCCCAAGAGCGAGAAGGACGCCGAGAAGGAGAAGGTGGATTACTTCGGAACGCTGGTATTTGTTATCGGCCTTGGGGCGCTGGTGCTGGGAATTAACGGAATGGGGACTCAGGGAATCAACCCCACAATCATTGCCTACCTGGCAATCGCGGTGGCGTTCCTGGCAATCTTTGCCATTACCGAGCTTAAAATTAAATTCCCTCTGATAGATTTCAATATGTTTAAAAACGGACTGTTCCTGCTGGGGAATGTGACCGGCATGCTCTCGTATTATGTGCTGTTTGCGATTCTGTTTCTGATGCCATTCTACATGGAGAATGTGCTGAACTTCAGCGCTGGGGCAGCCGGCCTTCTGCTGACGCCGGTTCCACTTTCCATGGCGATCGTGGCGCCATTCTCGGGTAATATCTCTGACAAGTACGGTTCCAGAATCATGACTACCGCCGGCATGGTGACGGCTTCGGCCGGCTGCCTGGCAATGTTTTTCCTGGGCTCATCGACCGCTGTGTGGCTGCTGATCATCGAGCTGATCATCATCGGAGTGGGCATGGGTTTGTTTACGCCGCCCAACAACAGCGCCATCATGGGAGCGGCCCCCAGGGACAAGCTAAGCGTGGCGGGGGGGATCCTGAATATGACCAGGTCGCTGGGGTCAATATTTGGGGTCGCCGTCTCCAGCCTGATATTAACTACACTGGAGCACAGTTACCTGACCGGCAAAGGCTATCCTGTTGTCAAACACGTGTTTAGCGGCAATAATATTCCGGTGGTCGACAGGGACGGAGCTTTTCTGCACGGCTTCGCCATAGCGATTGCCATCATGCTGGGACTGACCATCATTTCTACCGTGCTTTCGATCGCTAAAAAGGAAGGCGAGATGCTTGACCCCGAAGCAGTCAAGGAGTTTGAAGGCGTCTGATTGGGCAACTTTAGGGCGGCCACAGGCCTATAAGTTTAGAGAAAGGAAATAGCATGCCAGAGCAATGCCCGCTAGGCGAGCTGGAAAAAATACTGCTGGCCACGGATGGCTCAGAGTCGTGTGAAGGCGCGGTCAGGGAGGCCATCGGTCTGGCCGGCCGCTGCGCCAGCCAAATGACGGTGATGTTAGTCATCGAGTCATTTCAGAGATTTGCGTCGCTTGCCCCGAACGTTCTTGGCGCTATGGCGGCAGCGGCCCAGGAGCAGGAAAAAGAGGGCCACAAATATCTTGAGTCAATCAGAGCCAGGGCCGAGGCGGCGGGCATTGATTGCGAAATTGTGATCAAGGAGGGAGATCCTTTTGGCTCAATCATCGATGAGGCCAAAAAAAGAGGCTCGGAGCTGATTGTCATGGGCCGGCGGGGCCGCTCCCGCCTGGCGAGGATGGCCATGGGCAGCGTTACCGCCAAGGTGATTGGCAATATGCCCGGCGATGTGCTGGTTGTCCCCAAGGATGCAACCATGGAGTGCAAAAACATTCTTGCGGCGACCGATGGATCCCGGGACGGCGACACCGCCGTCGAGGCAGCATTCAAGATGGCCCGCAAGTGCGGCAGCCGCCTGCAGGTCCTGTCTGTGGCAGCCTCTGAAGCAAGGCAGGCGGAAGTGGAAGAAGCCTTGAGCAAGGCCAGGGAATTGGCCGCTGCCGAGGGCATGGAAATAGAGACTCTTACTGCTTTGGGCAAGCCGTACGTGCAGATAATCAAGACGGCCAACGAGCAGGGGTCTGATCTGATTGTTGTTGGCCGTCACGGGCGCGGCACACTGGAGCGGCTGCTGATGGGCAGCGTTACCGAAAGGGTTGTCGGCCACGCCAGTTGCGCCGTACTTGTTTCCCAGTCTTTTTAAACGGGATATAATCTGTCCCGGTTATGATTTCGCGGCTGCAGAGATACGATCACCTGGCGCAGGCTTTTGACTGAAAGCCCGCCGTCACAGGATTAGCACGGCCGGTTGCGTGCCGGGGGTGTTGATCGTTGATTTTTCGGCGCAGCAGCGCATCTTCATTTCTTAACCCCTAACCTTCAACCTCCAACTTCCCCCGCACCAATTCAGGCCTGTCCAGATTTTTAAAATCCGGCTGCTATTTAAAATGTCTGGCTGAATCGGAAACTTCTTTAGCATGCATATCAAGAGCCGTATCAAGCGGGCGGCGGCCGAAGAATCCATCATGCTCATCAGCGTCCTCAAGTGGACGGTGCTGGCCACGATCACAGGCGTCATCGTCGGGCTCTCCTCGGGCGGTTTTCTCAAGCTGCTGGCCTGGTCAACGGGCTACAGCAGCCGCTATTCATATTATTACTTGCTGTTGCCGGCCGGCTTTTTCATCAGCTCGGTGCTGGTCAGATATTTGGCTCCGGAGGCAAAAGGGCACGGCACCGAGAAAGTAATCGAGGCTGTGCACAAGCGGTCGGGCAAGATCGCGCTGCCCGTCGTTCCGGTGAAACTGGCGGCAACGCTGGAAGCGGGCGGCTCCGTCGGCAAGGAGGGCCCCAGCGCCCAGATCGATGCCGGCCTCGCTTCCGCGTTCGCCGATCTGTTCCGGTTCGGCAATGCGGACCGCAAGAAACTGGTCATCTGCGGCATCAGCGCCGGCTTTGCTTCCGTGTTCGGCACGCCAATCGCAGGTTCCATCTTTGGCATTGAAGTGCTGTTCATTGGCGGCATGATGTACGAAGTGCTGCTGCCCTCGTTTATCGCCGGCATTATCAGCTTTGAGGTGTCTTCCCACCTGGGAGTATCATATTTTTACCATCAGATAAAGTTCGTCCCCGCATTCAGCAGCCTCTTTTTTTCCAAAGTCATACTGGCCGGCATCTTCTTCGGCATCTGCTCGTTGCTGCTGATCGAGGGGCTGAAGCTGGGCGAGAGGCTGGCGGCGGAGATGCGCTTTTGGCTGCCGCTGCGGGGGAGTTGCGGGCGGTATCCTGCTGATTCTGCTGACGCTGGTTTTTTCCAAACAGTACCTCGGGCTGGGGCTTGATGGAATTGAAGGCGCTCTCGCCGGAGCGCAGATAATCTGGTATGCGTTTTTGCTTAAGATTGTCTTTACCAGCATTACCCTGGGCATGGAAGGCAGCGGCGGCATCATCACGCCGATATTTTTTGTCGGCGCCACTGCCGGCAGCGCCTTCGGTTCGCTGCTCGGCCTGGACCCGGCCACTTTTGCCGCGTTGGGCATGGTGGCGCTGGTGGCCGGCGCCGCCAATACCCCGATTGCCGCCAGCATTCTCACGGTGGAGCTGTTCGGCCCGGCGGTCGCGCCTTACGCGGCCATTGCTGCGGTAGTCAGCTTCCTGATCTCCGGCCACCGGAGCGTCTATCCATCACAGGTACTGGCTATGGTCAAGTCTCCCTCGCTGGAAGTTGAGCAGGGCTGCGAGATCGTGGCGGCGCATCCGACCTTTGCCCCCCGGGAAAAGAGCCTGATTTCCTTTTTGTACTACAAGGTCTGGCGGTTCCTCTGCAATCTGGGCGGGAGCAGGACGGAAGGCAAGAAGTAGCCAGGCCTGCCTGCCGGGCAGCGGTTTGAAAAAGCGCGGGCGTTCGTTAGATACTGATGCAAGCTGCCGCCTATGCCGGCGGCGAGAAGGCCGGGCTGCCGGTCACATTACTTCATGGGAGAAGAGAATGACGAAATTCAGTATTGATCTCGGGGAGCCGGCGCTGGAGTGCCAATATGGTGAGAACGGTTACCAGACGCCGGCAGCGCTTTACAGCGCCGGCACGGATGACCCGCTGGCACTGGACCGGTTCCGGGTGATGCAAGGAACGGCTCCCAGCTACAATAATCTTTGCGACCTGGACCGGTTGCTCCAGACCGCCACCCACATCGCCGCCGGCTTCCATGTCGATCGCGGCAGCGTTCCCTTCATGGCTGTGGCCTGCAAGCATGGCAATCCCTGCGGGGCCGCCGTGGGCGATGACCGTTTAACTGTTGCCCGCCGAGTCCTGGAAGGCGACCTGCGGGCCGTGTTTGGCGGGCTTGTCCTGCTCAGCTTTCCCGTTGACGAAGAGGTTGCGGAAATCCTGATGACGCACAGGATGGACGGCGGCCGCCGCCTGCTGGACGGCATCATCGCGCCCGGTTTCGCCGACGCGGCAGTTGACATGCTTAAAAGAAAGGGGGACAAATGCCGGCTGCTTGTCAATGAGGCGTTGAGCCAAATGGACGGCGATGCGCTGGACAGGGCGCAGCGGTTTCGCTACGTGCGTGGCGGTTTCCTGGCGCAGCCCAACTATACTTTTGTCCCGCATCTTGACACCTGTGAGCGGGTGGGCAGCGCCACTCCGGACCAGACCAATGACATGATTCTTGCTTGGGCTATTGGCTCCACCTCCAACAGCAACACAGTTACGCTGGTGCGCGGCGGCATGCTGATCGGCAACGGCGTCGGCCAGCAGGACCGGGTTGGCGGCTGCAAGCTGGCGGTGACGAGGGCGCGGGACGCCGGCCATAGCACCGATGGCGCAGTCGCCTACAGCGACAGCTTCTTCCCCTTTGCCGACGGGCCCGCCGAGCTGGCCGGAGCCGGCGTCAAGGCTGTCCTGGCCACGAGCGGCTCTGTTCGCGATGAAGAAGTAAAAGAGTATTGCCGCCAACATGGTATGACGTTGTTTCTCTATCCTGATGCCGAGGGACGCGGTTTCTTTGGGCATTGAATTGTGGTGACCCAATACCCAATTCCAATAGGACTGCCAACATCAAAGGAATCATGCAGGAATTAGGTCTTGTGTCCCCCCTGCTTTACAATAATTGACATATTAGATCAAGTATAAGTAAATAAGGCTGCTTTAACTGTTGACGTATTAAAAATAAAAAAGTATACTAAATCTTCTTACAATCTAATATTTGAATACCTGATAAGAATACTTGATAAGATGGGTCATTTTTAAGGCGCGTTTGGAATTTTTATTTTTGACTGAAAGGAGGCTCTTATTGAAAATTGGTATGGGAAAGTAGATAGATTAGATAGAAATCTATAAGAAAGGGTGTGGGGAATTTGAGTAAACAGTTAAGACTAACCTGCCTTGCCGTGATCGCGTTTAGCCTGCTGATGGCGATGAGTCTGGTCGCCACCAGCTCGGCAGCGCCGCCGCCCGGCGACGAGCAGTTCGGGACGATAGCTGACAACAGCAATGCCTATCTTAACGCTGTTGTAAGTTACAGCGTCAATGTCAGCGGCACTAATTATATGCGGACGTCGACGTTGATGGCGCTGCTCGATGACAACCATGACGGCACAATCGGCGCCGACGATGATCCCACCAATGACCCGCTTGTCATTGATGTGAGGGCCGCGGACGCTTATACCGGGACAAACACCACCGGCATGGGCGCGGGGCATATCCCGGGGGCAATTCCAGTTACTACCTTCACGTATAAGGATATTGTCAAACCGGCCAATCTCGAATACATCCGCAGCCAGCTGGCGTTGCATCAGAACAAGACCATCGTACTGGCCTGCTATAGCGGCCATACTGATAAACTGGCCGAGATGGCTCTGGGCGCGATAGCTCAGGCCGGGTATTTTGGCTTTCCGGAGCCTACCATCACCGCGCTTAAGTGGGGCAACCTGGGATGGAACTCGGCGGGCGAGCCCAGCGTGCTGGCCGAGGTAACGCCCGGCACAAAGGACATTTACGTGCACACGTACGGCATGGAGACCACGCCGCATGCGCTGCCGGCGCCGGGCGCCTATCCAATAATAAACAACACCACGTCAACCGAGCCTGCGGAGATCACCAGGGTGGCCGATGACCTGTCCGAGTCCGCGACCAATCCGCCGTTCATCTGGCCGGGAACGGGCACAGGCCAGGTCAATGACACCAATATCGGCAACTACACCGTCGTCGACGTCAGGAGCGCCGCCGATTATGCCGCCGGCCATATCACCGGCGCCGTCAACATCCCCTTCCAGCAGCTGTTTGCCAAGGATCCGGCCGGCGATTACACCAACCTGCTGTCAATTGACACCAGCAAGCCGGTGATCGTCTACGCCAACGGCCAGCAGGAATCCAATGCCGCGGTGATTGGCTTAAACGCGCTGGGAATACGCAACGCCGGCGCTCCCGACAAGGGTCTCAGGTACGGACTGGCGTCTTGGAACTATACCTATGGAATGATGTTCCTGACGTCCGAGGAGCATAACTATCCAATAGTTACCGGCTCTGCCCCCGGCGGGCTCACATACTCGGCGCTGTGCTCGGGCGGCAAGCCCAGCCTGAGCATGGGCGCTCCCCATGCGTATTGGGCGACACTTTCCGACTATAGCGCCGGCCGGCTTTCGGTCGACTGGACTATCAGCAATACCGGCAGCAGTATCGCTTATGATATCGCCATCACCGGCAGCACTAATACTAATGGCGTGACGGTGGCGACGGCACTGCCGCTGACGGTGGCGAACATCATGTCACCGAACGGCTCGGCTACGGCGACGCTAAAGTACAATATCCCGGTCGGCGTGGGCAGTTGGCATACGATCATGACCGGCAGCACGACGGATATTTGCGGCAACTCCTGGTCATTGCCCTAGCCTGGAGAAAAAATGGCCAAGGCAACCTGACATCAAACAAACAGGAGGAACCGCAATGGATGGCAAACAGAAACAGCGGGAGCCCTACGCCAAGCCCGAACTGGTGAAGCACGAGAACCTGAAGGACCTTACCTTCGCGTGCTCAAACTGGTCGTGCAGCGTTACGGTTCCGCCGGCCCCCGCCCCCTAAGGCGAAAGTAAAAAACACAAATGGAATTGAATGTAGGGGCGACCCGGCGGGTCGCCCCTACTGGTTAAGGTCCAGCCGGTATTTCTTGCCGGCGGTTTTGCCAGGCTGCCAAAAAGTTTCATTTGGCCATGGCTCCGGTCAGGCGGCCCGGCGCCGTCTTTGTACCGCTTCCCAGTACGAGCAGAATAAGCTGACCATCAGGCGGTTAAAGACGGGCAAATCCCCTGGGTTGCGGCTGCTTACCCAGTTGCGGTCAAGGACGCCGCCCCGGTCCAGCCAGCGGCCGCCGGCGTTGCGGATGTCATCCCTGAGGGTACGGTAACTGGTGATTGTCCTGCCGCTAACGAGGCCGGCCGAGACCAGCAGCCAGGGACCGTGGCAAATAACCGCGATCGGCTTTCCCAGCTCATCTATCCGGGTCACAAACTCCCGCGCCCGCGTTTCCATCCTTAGCCTGTCGGCGCTGATCACCCCGCCGGGAAGCATCACCGCATCGAAATCGGCAGGATCAGCTTCATCGAGAGTCATGTCAACATCGAAGGCTTTTGCTTTCATGTCGTGTTTAAAACCCTGCACCTGCCCCGCATGAGGCGCGATCAGGAAAGTGACGCCGCCCTCATTTCTAAGCGCCTCCCTGGGCTCGGTCATCTCAACCTGCTCGAAATCATCCGTTATCAGGATGGCGATTTTCATCCCCTGCAGTTTCTGGCCCGCCATTTTAACCTCCCCGTTTTTTAATACGCATGCTCCGTAAGGGTGATTCCAAACCATCGATGCCGGGAGCTTTCCCGGCAGGTTCCTGGAAAAAGCAATCGGGATTTTCACCCGCGCATGCCACGGGTGGCGCGAATTTTCCGCTGGCCGGATCCCGGCCAGCCGCCCTTGCTTGTGCCGGACTACAGGAGAACCGGAAGACAAAACCTCGGTTGCTGCTGTAATATTGGACCGGCTGCCGGGAATCCATCTCAAAGAGGAACTCCGAAGAGTACTTGTCTGGAAAGTGTAAAAAATTTTACGCTATCTGCGAAAAAAATTTACTTTATCCAAACAAAATAGGGATTATATGAGCTTAGAAAAATAAGTAATGTTTCAGACCGCAAATCGCGAGCCAGATTGGAAGCAAATGCCCGTAATTTTCTGCAAAAAAACGCTGGCAAAAATCAACAACTTTAAAAAAGAAAAGCTGCAGGGCCGGCTTTTAATGGTTTTCATTGCCGCCTATTTTTTGTCGATCAGCGCTTTCATGCTATTAAACGGGATGTGGTTCTCGCCGGACCAGTTTATTATTGCCGGGCTTGTCCTGGCCCTCTTTGTCGCCAAGCCATTGTCATTTCTGCGTGACTGGATTCCGTTCGTCTTCCTTTTCTTAAGCTATGAATATTTACGGGGCCTGGCGCCTAAGCTGGGCATGGGCGTCCATATCTACCCGATGATACATGTGGACCAGTTTCTGGTCGGAGGCGTGCTGACGGTCAACCTTCAAAATCTTCTTTATACTCCCGGGAAACTCCATTTCTATGATTACCTCTTCTCCATCCTCTACATGATGCATTTTATCTTGCTACTCGTTTTTGCTTTTTTCCTGTGGATGAAAAGAAGGCACGAGTACAAAAGGTTTGTCGTTTCGACGATCACCCTTGCTTACGCCGGCTTTATAACCTATGTGTTGTATCCGGCCATGCCGCCCTGGATGGCTTCCGATGACGGCATTATTCCCCACGTCACCAACGTCGTCAGTGATACTTTTAACTCTTTCGTGCAAAATGTACATCTTCCCAGCGTTTATCAATTTATGGACCCAAACCCCGTCGCCGCCATGCCTTCATTGCATGCTGCTTTTCCGATGCTGGTTTACCTGTTCATGGTTGATATCTTTGGGAAAAAAGCAAGGCTGTTTATTATTTATCCGGTTTTGGTCTGGATTGCCATTATTTACACTGGCAATCACTATATCATAGATACTATATTTGGTATACTTTACGCTTATGCTGCTTTCTATGCGGTCAAATATTTTTATAAGCGGAAAGAGAGAAAGGAAGGAGAGCTGACGCCAGCGCCTGCTGGTGGCGAGGCCCGGAATTGAACCGGGGACGCCAGGATTTTCAGTCCTGCGCTCTACCAACTGAGCTACCTCGCCTTCTTCGCCAGGGAAGGCGCCGAAAGGAAGCCTGTGCCCTGCGCAGGCGCATTTTAGCGGGTTGGCACCGCAAGTGCAATTAACGGGGGCGGACGAAGAGGCAAGGTAGGCACAGGCTTTTAGCCTGTGCAGACACGGGCTCTGTGCATAGATAAACTCTCCCAGAGGCAGGCTAAAAGCCTGCCATCTACCTTCGTGTGCGTAAAATAAGCCTGCCGCCCACCGAAAGCCTGCCCTCCAAGAAGCCCTGCGCAGCCATGACCTGCGCTTGCTGGGGTAACTTCACGCTGATATTATCAAATTGCGTTATTGTGATTTTATAGCGCCTGATTATTCCTGACAATATTTCTGCAAATGACGGATCATCCCCAGCAACCGCACTCCGGCCGCGGGGCTGGCACTGCCCAGCTTAAGGAGCTTAAAGAGCAGCTCGAGATGACAGCTGCAAAGCTGCGCTCAGCGCGCGGCCAGATCGCCGAACTGGAGCGAAAGCTGCGCGAATATCCGGAGCAGCTGGAGCAAAAAGTCAAGGAGAGGACGCGGGAGCTGGAGGCGATTAACCGCATCGCCGCGACAGTTAGCCGTTCACTTAACCTCGATGAGATTTTAAGAGACTCACTGGAGAAGGTGCTGGAATTCCTGGAGTTAAACGTTGGCGCTATTTTCCTGGTTGATGAAAAGAAGAGCGAGCTTGACTTAATGGTGCACCGCGGTTTTTCTGACGACCTGGTGTCGCGCCTGCTGGTGAGCCCGATCGACAACGGCTGGCCCGGGCGAGTCGCCCTGGAAGGCAAGCCGGTCCTGGTTGAAGATGCTGCCGCAGACAGTGGGAGCCTCGCAGAAATGCAAACCAACGGCTGTCCTGAGTTTGAGTCGCTGGTGGGGATCCCCCTGAAGTCCAAAGGTCGCGTGCGGGGCGTGCTCTGCGTCCTCAGCCGGGGAAAAGACCGTTTTACCGAGGAGGAGTTAAACTTACTGGTAATGGTGGGCGGCGAAATTGGCGTGGCTATTGAGAATGCCTGGCTCTATGAGAAATCATACGCCCACTCAAAAAAAATGGAGGAGCTGTCCATCACCGACAGCCTCACCGGCCTTTTTAACCGCCGTCATTTCTACCGCCGCCTCAAGGAAGAGATCGCCAGAGCCAGCCGGCAGCACCACCCGGTGTCGCTGCTGGTAGTTGACCTTGACAACCTTAAGGACTATAACGACAAGCTCGGGCATCTGAAGGGAGATGAGGCTTTGCGGGGCGTGGCGCAGACAATCACGGCCAGCATCAGGCAGGATGTTGACACAGGCTACCGCTACGGCGGCGATGAGTTTGCCGTTATACTCCCTTACAGCGATGAGCGCGAAGCAGCCGTGGTGGCCGGGCGGATTCGCCAGACATTCGAGGATTTTGCTTTCCCCAACACCAGCCTCAGCCTGGGGCTGGCGCAGCTGGAATCCGGTGAGGAAGTGGACGGCCTGGTCTCCCGCGCCGACACAGCTATGTATGTGGCCAAGAATTCAGGCGGCAACAGGGTTTGCAAGGCCGGCAAGAAGAAACATTTTTCCGGGCAGGATGCCAATGAGTGAAACTTACCAGAATTTCATCGCCGGGAAATGGGCTGATTCAGCCTCGGGAAAAACATTTGACAATATAAACCCGGCCAACACCAGTGACGTCATCGGCAGTTTCCAGGATTCAACTGCTGACGATGCCCGCTCGGCCATTAGCGCCGCCCGGGAGGCAGCGCCTGAGTGGAGGGCCTTAAGCGCTCCCAGGCGCGGCCAGCTGTTGGCCCGCGCCGCCCGCATCATTGAGCGGGATCTGGACCGCATCGCCCGGGAGCTTACGCGGGAGGAGGGCAAGACCCTGGCCGAAGCAAAGGCGGAGACGTCCCGGGCCGTGCAGATCTTCGATTATTTTGCCGGGGAAGGCCGGCGTCTTTCCGGTGAAACCGCGCCCTCGGAATTTGGCCGCACCCTGCTCTACACCGTGCGCGAGCCGCTGGGAGTGGTGGGCCTGATCACCCCGTGGAACTTTCCCATCGCCGTCCCGGCCTGGAAGCTTGCTCCGGCGCTGGTAAGCGGTAACACTGTCGTGCTTAAGCCGGCAAGCGCCGCGCCGCTGACGGCGCTGAATGTTGTCAAGGCGCTGGCAGAGGCCGGGCTGCCTGATGGGGTGCTTAACTTTATCACCGGTTCGGGGGCAGTGGCCGGCGCGGAGCTGGCTGCCAATACGGGGGTGGCCGGCCTGTCCTTTACCGGCTCCGATGTGGTGGGCTCCGGCATTTACGCCTGCGTCTCCGGCCGGGGCGGCAAGGCGCAATGCGAGATGGGCGGCAAGAATCCGATCATAATATTGGCAGATGCCGATCTGGATAAGGCCGTCAACCTTTCCATCAATGGCGCCATCTGGTCCACGGGCCAGAAGTGCACGGCCACCAGCAGGGCCATTGTGCACAAGGATGTGGCCGGCGAGTATACAGCGCGGCTACTGGAGCAAGTTGCCGCCATCAGGGTGGGCGATGGCATGGATCCTGCGGTCCAGGTTGGCCCGGTCATCGACGAGGTTCAGCTGAACACGGTCCTCGCCTCCATTGAAGCCGGCAAGGAGGAAGGAGCGAGGCTGGCGGCCGGCGGCGGCAAGATGACAGAGGCACCGCTTGACCAGGGTTTCTTTGTTGAGCCGACGGTCTTTGTTGACGTTAAAGGAGATATGCAGCTTGCGCAAGAGGAAATTTTTGGGCCCGTGCTGGCCGTGATCGCCGTAACTGGTTTCGAGGAGGCCGTCCAGGTGGCCAACAGCGTCAGGTTTGGCTTAAGCGCAGCTATCTGCACCAGCGACATCTCCAGGGCGATGGAGTTCGCCGACCGGATCGAGGCCGGCCTGGTGCATATCAATTCACCCACGGTGGGCGCCGAAGTCCAGGTTCCTTTCGGCGGCATGAAGGCCTCCAGCACCGGCACGCGCGAGCAGGGCCGGGTGGCGGTGGACTTCTACACACAGATCAAAACTGTGTACCTGGAATATTAAAATCAGTCCCGAGGTTTGAGTCCCAAGTTCCGAGTTAAGATACAAAGTCAGGATTATTTTTGAGAGCTGCATTAAAAAATTTGATTCCGGTGATTTCGCAGCCTGGAGCCGGCAACCCGCATCCCTAAACCAGAAACTATAAACGCTAAACCTGGCCTTATGAAACTTCTCCAATTCTACCTCCCCGGACACGGCACGCGATTGGGGTTATTGTACGATGGCCTCGTCCATGACTTGACCGAAGCCGAGCCGGCTTATGACACGTTCATGGCGTTGCTGGAGCATGCCGGCGGCCAGGCCGCCACGCTGGAGCGGTTTGTCCGGGAAAAAGGCGCCCGCGTGCCGGGAAGCGCAACTTACAGCTGGCGGGAACTTGACCGCCTTCCCGATCCCTCTTTACCTCATCTGCTGATGCCCGTTTTTTCACCTGAGGTTTGGGGATTTGGCGTTACCTACCGCCGCAGCGCCGAGGCGCGCGATGCTGACCTTGGCACAAAACTTGCTTTGGAACAAGATGGAGCAACTGACTCTATAGCAAATATCTATGACCGCGTCTACAGAAGCGAACGCCCCGAATGTTTTTTCAAGGCCACGGCTTCCCGCTGTGTGGGGCCGCATGGGCAAATTGGCATCCGCAGCGACTCTGATTTAACCGCCTGTGAGCCGGAGCTTGCTTATATTCTTGGCGCCAACCGTGAGATTGTTGGCTATACCGCCTGTAACGATGTGTCCGCCTGGGATCTGGAGCGTGAAAACCCGCTTTACCTGCCGCAGTCCAAGATATACGCGGGCTGCTGCGCACTGGGGCCGGTTATCGTCACACCCGCGGAAATCAATGACCCATATTTGCTCGATATTAATTGCCGTATCCATCGTGACGGCGAGATTGTTTTTAGTGGTTTCACTAACAGCCGTTATATGGGCCGCACTTTTGACCAACTAAACGAATACCTTTACCGGGACAACCCCATCCCCCTGGGAACTGTTGTTTCCACAGGCACAGGCATAATGGCGCCAAACGAGCTGTGCCTTCGAGACGGCGATACCGTTGAGGTGGAGATTGAAGGCATTGGCGTCCTCTCTAATCCCGTGCGAAAACTGTAAGAGCTTATCTTGAAAGACTTCCGGAGACAGACACTGATTCTCGCCCGCCGCCGGGCCAAACAAAAATTTAGAGCCCATCCGGAAAAGTTAGCGGCAGGCCTGCCCTTCCGAATGATGTTTATGCGTAAGGATACAGCTGGCGCTTAAAATCGTTCAGCTGGCTCATCAGCTTGTAGTGTTTCCGCTCGTCTTCAAGCAGGTATGACAGCAGCTCCCGCACGACAAAGTGGCGGCTGTTTTCGAATTCTTCAGTCGCCAACGCGATCGAGTCGCGCTCAATTTTGATATGGTTGTCAAGCAACGACGAGAGGCCGCCCAGCTCCTCAGGCGCCAGCGTGATGGTGCCGTTTAACGCATCTGTTATCACAGCCAGAATTTCCTTGTGTTTGATTGAATCGGCCTTGATGACGCCGGCAATCGTTTTCACCAGCTCGTTGCCGGTGGCGTCAATCAGCGCCTCGCACGACTCAATCGTCGTGTCCTCTACCAGTTGCCATTTGCGGATTCCCTGTTCAAATGCTGTCTTTTCTTCGACTATGCCCTCGATAGCCATTTTAACCATCCTTGCAGCGCAGGTTTTCGGCCCCTTCTCAACCGCACCTTTTTAACTTGCTAGTGCTTACCTGCATAAATCAGCGTAACATTTCTTCAGTTCCATAGGATGCACTTCCTGTTTCTTCCACTCAAACGGAGCCGCTTCCTGGTTATAGGCTTGGGTAAACCGGTCTATCGCTGCTCTTACCTGCCTGGGCGAGGTAAAGCTTGCTCCCTTAAGCGCTTTACGGCTTAAGATGCTAAACCAGATCTCGATTTGGTTTAGCCAGGAAGCATGAGTTGGCGTAAAGTGGAAGCAAACGTTTTTGTGCCGGGTCAGCCAGCCGTCTTTTTTGGGCTTGTGGGTGCTGAAATTATCCAAGATTACGTGGATCTCTTGGCCTGGATAATCAGCTACCACCTCATTTAAAAAGCTTAAAAACTCACGGCGCCTTTTGCGTTTGAAGTGGCCGGTCTTAACCATGCCGGTGGCAATCTCTAGAGCGGCAAATAGAGTAGTGGTGCCGTGGCGTTTGTACTCGTGACTAAAACCGGTAAGTGCTCTTCCGTCTGGCAGCTTAAGCCAGCCCTGGGTTCTTTCCAGCGCTTGGATGCTGGGCTTTTCATCAACTGAAAGAATCACGGCGTTTTCGGGCGGGTCTAGGTAAAGCCCCACAATGTCGGCTGCTTTTTGGCTAAATGCAGGGTCGGTGCTCACACACCAACTGCGCCGGCGCGTAAGGCTTAAGCCGTGGCGCCGCATGACCCGCCAGACCTGGTGTTTGCTTACGTCTTTAAGCTCTCTGGCAATCAGCGGTCCG
>JAJYIM010000055.1 GCA_021790115.1 Actinomycetes bacterium
GGGAAAGCGCCAGAAACCGGATGCAGACGGCAAAAAAGTGCCGCCCGGGCGGCACTTTTTTAAAGTCTCAAAACAAGGCGAGGTTGCGTTTTTAGCTTAGCAATTCTTCCAAAGATTTGTTCCAAAGCAAATAAGAGAAGAACTCAATTGTGCGCTCGTCAGCTTGTAGCTCTTCGGGTGATTTGTCAATATAAAGAGCAGAGATGGGATCGATCTTTTTCTGATGTTCGGGACAGTATTCTGAATCAGGGCCGTCCGTCACCCACTTGCCGCAGCCTGACGCCTTGCACTTTTTTAATTTCTTCTCCATTAAAATCAAACCATCTTTCCGTGGGTGCCGCGGCGTGTGGGAGTCTGTCTGGCAACAAACGGTAGAGAATTAATGACTATTATAAGTTATTTAACTTTATTTGAAAAGGGGGTGGGAGAGGATTTATGATCTATCTCAAAAGGCTGTTCGCAGCGAGGCCTTTGCAGCCGGCCGCAGCAGAATATGCCTTCTGAGGTAGATCCTTAGGCTGCCCCTGAGGCATTTATGACGTATCGCCGTACAAAAATCATTGCAACACTGGGACCGGCAACTGCTGGTGAAACACAGATCAGCAGCCTGCTTGAAGCCGGTGCGGACGCGGTGAGGTTAAACTTTTCCCATGGCAGCCACGAAGAGTACTCCCGGCTGCTGACGCTGGTTCGGAGCGCTTCTGCCAAGGCCGGGCGGCCGCTGGCGGTTATTGCTGATCTGCAAGGACCTAAGATCAGGGTGGGGGAGATGCCGGCGGGAGGCGGGAAGCTTGTCCGCGGGCAACAGGTCACTTTAACGTCGCGGCGGGCAACCGGCAGCAATGAGCTGATTCCAATTGCTTACGGACAGCTAGCGCGGATGGTGAGGAAAGACAGCCGGATTCTCCTGGATGACGGCAGAATTGCTCTCAGGGTTTTGAAAGTGGAGGACACAAATGTCCTTTGCCGGGTGACATCGGGTGGGCTGCTAAAGTCGCGCAAGGGGGTCAACTTCCCGGGAACTTCAATACCGTCACCAAGCCTGACGTTGAAGGACAAGCAAGATCTTGAGTTCGCCCTGCAGGCAGGAGTTGATTATGTTGCCCTTTCGTTCGTGTGCTCGGCAAATGACATTGAAGAGCTGCGCCGGCTGATTTTGGAAATGACAAAGAGGCCGGTCCGCATCATTGCCAAGATCGAGCGGCGCGAAGCGATTAAGAACATTGGCACAATTATTGCTGCGGCTGATGCGGTCATGATTGCCCGCGGCGACCTCGGAGTGGAGATTGCCGGCGAGAGGGTGCCCTACTGGCAGAAGGAGATAATTCGCAGGTCGTCTCAACAGGCAAAAATCGTGATCACGGCTACGCAAATGCTGGAGTCGATGATAACCAATCCCACGCCCACGAGGGCCGAAGCCAGCGACGTCGCCAATGCTGTCTATGATGGTACTGATGCCGTGATGCTCTCAGGCGAAACAGCGGTTGGAAAATACCCCGGCCGCGCCGTTGCCACGATGAGCCGGATTGCCAGAACGGTAGAAGCATCGCTGTCTCCCGGCGGCCTTGGTTTAAGGCTTGCCGGCGATGGAGTCACCAGGGCAATCAGCGCCGCCGCCTGTGACCTCGCCGTCAATCTTGATGCTGCCGCCATTGTGACGCCTACGAGCTCAGGCAGCACGGCGCTGGAAGTGGCCAAGCACAGGCCACATCAGCCGGTTGTAGCAGTTAGTCCCAGCATGGATGTGATTAATCAGCTGGCGCTTGCCTGGGGCGTGCAGCCGCACTTGATTTCACCGGCTCGCGATACCGATGATATGTTTTCAAAAGCAATCTCGGCGGCCAGGGCAAGCGGTTTCGCGTCCGAAGGGAAAATGATTGTGATTACAGCCGGCGTGCGCGTCAACGTGCCTGGAACTACAAACCTGATAAAAGTGCACTTGGTGGATCAATAAATTGCTTGGATTTCTGGCAGAAAGAAGGGTAGGCCGGGGGGGCAGCGAAAAATTAACGGGAAAGGGTTTGGTGGCGGCTTCTTTTTTCCAGGAGGAGTTTATTCAATAGAGCGGCAGCCGCCGGGGTCAAAGTCGTTTCAAGCAAGCAAGGAGCATGTTTGCCGCCACGCGCAAAGATAAGCCCGAGGCAAAGAGCTTTCGCGCGGCGCCGGAGATTATGGCGTCTGGGATTGTTGGCCGTAATAGTTTTAATTGCCGCTGGTTATATTTCCCCACTAAGGTCCTGGATCGTTGACAGCCGGCAGGTAGCCCGCGAGCAGGCAGCCACTGACCAGTTGCAAAAACAGCACGATCTGCTGCAACAGGAGAAGGATCAACTTCAGAGCAATGCCTACGTGGAGGAGTTGGCCCGGCGTGACCTTGGACTCGTGCGGCCGGGTGAGCAATCCTACGTTGTCAAGGATTTAAACAGAAACCCCGGCAAGCCTGAAATTACCGCGCCGGCGGCGGCAGAAAACAAATCGTTTGCCGGCAGGGTGTTAGATGACCTGAAGTCGCTTTTGCCTTAGCGTTTTTTTGGACCTTTTTTCATTTACAGACATCACGTTTCTGGTCGGTCGGCAAATCGGGCGGCGCCCCTCAATATTTTTTTCTATTGCACAGAACTGTAGCTATGGCTGGCCGGCGGCAATCAGGAACGCTCCTTTTGACGACGACGGAAATCCAAACCCAAATCTTTACTACCTTTGCTGCCCGTTTCTCAGCCGGCGGCGGGCGCAGCTTGAGGGGAGCGGATTTACTGAGATGTTGCAACAGCAAATTGCCAAGGATCAAAGATTGGCCGCGGCGCTAGTGCAAGTCCAGGCAAATCACGCACGCGAGTGGGAAGCGGCCGCCGGCGGACCCGCAAGGACGATTCCGCCGGGGCCCCGCATTGCCGCCTCCAGCGGCGACCTGCTGCTGAAATGCCTGCATGCTCACTGCGCTTATTATCTTGCTCATCAGGATTATGCAGTTGGCCGGCTGATTTTTGAAGAAATAAATGAACTGTGGTGTAATGACGAACGTTGCCGCGGCTGGATGTCTGAAATCACAGCTGCCCGTGCCCGGGAGTAAAATGATGACGGTTGTGGCTGTGATTGACACGGGCACAAATTCGACCAGGCTGCTCGTTGCTGATGTCAAAGACGGCGTCGTGACTGAGCTTATCCGCCAAACCGAGGCCACCCGCCTTGGCGAGGGAGTTGACGAAGCCGGCAGGCTCAACCAGGAAGCACTCACGAGGGTGCGGCGCGTCGTTGATCATTACGCTGAAATGATTGCGAGGAGCGAAGCTGAAAAGGTTGTTATTCTTGCCACTAGTTCTGTTCGCGACTCTGTGGATGGCGAGGAGTTTCTGGCCGGCCTGGCAGGGTCTCATTATTTTTCCTGGCGGCTGCTTACCGGAGCCGAAGAGGCTGTTCTTAGTTATGTCGGCGCCACGTTTGCGTTGGCAGATTCTGGGCGAATCATGCTCTTTGATGTTGGCGGCGGCAGCACAGAAATTGCGGTAGGCAAGGGCGGCGGCATTGATTACGCTTGCAGCCTGAAACTGGGATGCGTGCGAATAACAGAGCGGTTTTTTCAGAGCGACCCAATTTTGCACGCAGAGATTAATACCGCTACTGAATTTATTGACGTCACATTACGGACGGAAGTGGATCCGCATGACTTGAGAGATATTCAAAAAACTGTTGCTGTCGCAGGGACGGTCACATCTCTGGCGGCCATGGATCTGGAGCTTAAAAGTTATGACCGTGACGCTGTACACGGCCATCTGCTGTCCAAGGAAAGAATTGCCGACCTTTTTACGCGGCTGGCTGGGATGAACATTGCGCAAAGGATAACGATTGACACAATTGAGAAAGGGCGAGCCGACGTTATTACAGCGGGCGCGCTAATTGTCTTGAGGCTGATGCAGTATGGTGAGATCGGCGCGCTTACCGTCAGCGAGAATGATATCCTTGATGGAGCTGCCATTAAGCTGGCGGCGGGGGAGCTATGAATATTTTTGCATCAGGGACAATGCTTCAGCGGGCACTTTCACGAGTCGCTTCCATTGTATAATTCGGCTTGCAGGCGAGTTGCCGCCCGAGTGGTGGAACCGGTAGACACAAGGGACTTAAAATCCCTCGCCCCTTGGGGTGTGTGGGTTCGACTCCCACCTCGGGCACCAACCGGGCAGGGCCGCAAGGCAGGTTAGAGCAAGCGCCCCGTTCTAGCAATTTCTGAGGGCGACAACTTTTTTTATCATCTGGACGGTGGTGCCATCATCGCTCGTTTCCACATCAACCTTATCCATCAGGCTGCCCATTATTCCAAAGCCAAGCCCTTCGGATGGCGGTGGTGGCAATGCCATGCCGTGGCCGTAATCAAGAACCTCGATTTGAAAACCGGTCTTATCCAGATCGATTTTGACTTGGATAACTTTTTTGACATCATCATTAGCAGCGAGATAGGCATGCCTGACGACATTGGTGCAGGCTTCTGACAACGCCACCTTGATATCGGCTATGCTGTTGTCGCTAAAGCCCTCATTCTTTGCCGCGGCAGCCACAACCAGACGCACCAGGGACAGGTATTCAGGCTTGGCCGGCACAACCAGGCTCAGGACTTTTTTATGATCCTTGTGCATCAATCAACCGGTTTTGTTGATAGTGGTAGTCAAGTTCTGTCTCAAAGACTGTAATGTTCTGCGCAACAGCCTGGAAACGTGCATCTGCGATATCCCCAACCGACCGGCGATTTCCGTCTGGCTCAGGCCTTCTACGAAACGCAGGTAGAGCAGATTTTGCTCCCGCTGGCTCAGGCCGGCCATCGCCCCGGCAAGGCTAAGACGCTCGTCCAAGATCTGCAAAGTCTTGTCTTCGCCGCCAACGATATCAAGCAGCGACAGATCACCATCTTCCCCGGAGCTGGTATCAAGTGAAGCCACGGATACGCTTTCCGAGCTTTCCAAGCCTTCAATCACCTCTTCTTCACTGATGTCCATTTCCCTTGCAATCTCGGAGACATTCGGAGACCTGCCATGTTGCTGTGAAAATCTCTGCACGGCGTTGTTTAATGCGTGAGCGCGCTCCCGAAGACCTCTGGGGAGGCGGATTGTGGATACCCGGTCCCGAAAGTAACGTTTTAACTCTCCAACTATTGTGGGAACTGCATATGTAGTAAATTGCACATTTCTGTCCGGATCAAACCTGTCAATTGCTTTTAACAGTCCCATCGACGCCACCTGAACAAGGTCGTCCAGCGGCTCACCCCGGTTCAGAAAGCGGCGGGCAAGCGAGTGGGCCAGGTCGAGGTGGGCGTCAACGAGAATATTTTTTATCCCCGGGTCATGTGTCTTTTGATACTTGCGAAACAGTGACTGGATTGCTTCTCTGCCGAGTGTGTTGTTGGCTCGCCGGGGCAATTAACCTTGTGGGGGCAGATTTTTGACAATAGTGACTTCGAATCCCCCGTCGGGGCTGGGGGCTTCATCTACACTGTCAGCTACTTTTTCTAAAATAAAGCGGGAATAGCGGTCAATTTTATTGGCGCCGTCAAGTAAATTTCTTGAAATGCCGCGCGTGACAATTACCAACCGGTCTGGAAAGATGTTGTAGCGGATGCATAAATGGCCGGCATCAGACTTGTGAAAGCGAAGCAGCTCTTCCAGCGCTGTTTGGATATCGTCAGCCTCGTCAAGGTTAAAGCCAAACTTGCTGGCTACACCCGCCGTGGCAAGACGGACAATTTTCGTTGAAGAACCTTTTTGATAAAGGGTTAAGCAGACAACATCTGACTGTTTATCGTCAGGTTCAGGCAATCAGGATACCTCCGCACAACAGTCTACCGGGACCGGCTTTAAACTGCCACTGGCCGTAGCTTTAACTCATACCCGCTTTCGATGTAATTGAACAAGGGTATCGGCATCAAAGGAGAATAATTTACAATAACTGACCGTACAATTCACTCAGCATGCCGTCAATTGAGTGTAAGTAACTGGCTCGGCATAAAGGACACAGCGGTTTAGAATCCGGCGAAAGAGATCGGTTCGCTGGCG
>JAJYIM010000022.1 GCA_021790115.1 Actinomycetes bacterium
TCGCTACGAACAGCCTTTTGAGATAGATTCTAAAGCGGATGGTGGATGCTGGGCCCTGGATGCTGGATAAAAACCAAAACCCAATCAATGATTTGATATAACTCTTGAACCGGGGGACATTAGCGGATCTTTCACGGTCCGCTTTTTTCATTTGCCAAGCGCGACAAACACCGGTTGACATCAAGCAAATAATTAATACATTTTTTCGGAACTCGGAACTCGGAACTCGGAACTCGGAACTCGGAACTCGTTTTTCCATGCCCACCCTCCACATCAACCTCCGCAAGATCGAGCAAAATACCCGTCTGGTTACGGGCTTGCTAAAGCCGCACGGCGTCAGGCTGGTGGGCGTCACCAAGGCCTGCCAGGGTAATGAGCTTGTGGCCGAAGCGATGCTGGCCGGGGGCGCGGCTGCCTTGGCGGATGCGCGGCCCACTAGCGTTGATAACCTGCGCCGTTTTTTCCCCGGCGCCGCGCTGGAGCTGATGCGCCCCGTCGCCGGGATGAAAAAACTGTCGGCTGCTGCCGATATTTATTTTGTTTCAACTCAGACGCAGGCCACGGCGATTATGCGGCTTTGCCCGCCCCGCCCCGTCCGTTTCTGCCTGATGGTGGATACAGGCGATGGCCGCGAAGGCGTCCCCCTGCCGCTGGTGCGCAAAGAGGCCGGCAGGATTGCTTCGCTGGATGGGGCTGAGCTGGTGGGACTGGTGACAAATGCGGCCTGTGCGCGTCCGGCGGCGCCGCTGGCAGAAGCAGTGGCGGCATTTGCCCGGGCAGCAGCGGTAGCGGGCGGCCAGCTTGCAGGAACGGGCGGCCCCAGTTCATCAGGCCGGCCTCTTCTCTCAGCGGGCGGCTCGGGCCTGCTGGCGCTACTTTTGGATGACGCCGGCGGCAGAGGGGCCTCCGGGAGCGAGGCAGGAGCAACGCCGCTGGGACCCGTCAATGAGCTGCGTTGCGGCGAGGCTATTTTGCTGGGGCGGGTTCCCTCTGGCAACGGAGGAAGATTTCTTCCCGGAGCCCACCGCGACGCCTTTGTAATCGAGGCGCCGGTGCTGGAGGCGTTTGAAAAGGAGGGCGGAATGCGGGTTCTCATCGGCCTTGGCGTCCAGGATGTTGGCCTGTCCCGGATGATTCCAGCTCAGGCAGGAATTTATGTGGGCAAGATCACCAGCGACTATCTTATTGTTCATTGCCAGGGCACAGAAAAAGAGTCTCTCGGCACCGGTGCGGCCGTTTGTTTCATTCCCACTTATTATTCGCTGCTGGCGGCGATGGCCTCACCTTTTATCGAGAAAAGGTTCTCGTAATATCCTGTATAATTTGGTTCCTGGGATTTTCCGTCCTGATTAACTTTCTTTAAACACGGGGGTCCTGATGATTCGCAAGTTTTTCGGCACTGACGGCATCCGCGGAGTCGTCAACAAGGCTCTTTCCGCCGAGCTGGCAATGGCGGTGGGCCGGGCGGCGGTGGCGGTGCTCCCCGGCAATTCGCCGAGGATCCTGATCGGGCGCGACACCCGCATCTCGGGTTCGATGCTGGAAGCGGCCATGGTTGCCGGCATCAACTCGGCCGGGGGCGCAACCATCAGCGCCGGCGTCATTCCCACGCCGGCAGTGGCCAGCCTGGCCATCATCGAGGGCGCCGCCGCGGGCGCAGTGATCTCCGCCTCTCATAACCCTTATCAGGATAACGGCATTAAATTCTTTGGAGCTTCCGGCTTTAAATTCAGTGATGCCCAGGAGATGGAGATGGAAAGGTATCTCGCCGGCGAAGAGAGTATGCCGGCGTTGCCGGCGAGCCCCGGCCGGGGCCTGGTCCTTGAGCGCCCGGTGGCGGCCTATCTGGATAAACTGCTTGCCGGTTTTGATCTTGACCTCTCGGGGTTGAGCATTTTGGTTGATTGTGCTAATGGCGCCACCTTCTGCTCCGCGCCCCTGGCTTTGAAACAACTGGGCGCAAAAGTTGCCGTCATCAATGCCAGGCCGGATGGCTTCAATATTAACCGCGGCTGCGGCTCCACCCATATCGGGGCGCTCAGGTCGGCAGTCCAGGCAAACGGCTTTGATCTCGGCCTGGCATACGATGGCGATGGCGACCGCGTCATCGCCGTGGACGGCAGCGGCGGGGTGGTGGATGGCGATTTTATCATGGCGGTTTGCGGCAAGTATTTGCAGGAAAAAGGACAACTGCCCAGGAACACAATTGTAACCACAGTGATGACCAATCTTGGTTTTCATTTGGCCATGAAGGAGCTCGGCATTGACGTGCTCACCACAGATGTGGGCGACCGCTACGTGCTGGAAGAGATGCTTGCCGGCGGCTACGGGTTTGGCGGCGAGCAGTCCGGGCACATTATAAATCTGAAGACAAGCACCACCGGCGATGGCCTGGCTACATCCCTGTTGTTGCTTCAGGTGTTGTCCGAAACAGGCCAGCCCCTGGGCAAGCTGGCCCGGGTGATGCGGCGGCTGCCGCAGAAACTGGTTAATGTGCAGGTGGAGAACCGGCAGGCTTTTGATGGCAAGACGGAAATTTGGGATAAAATTGAGGAGCAGGAAGGGCGCCTGAAAGGGGAAGGCCGCATCCTGGTGCGCCCGTCGGGAACGGAGCCCGTGGTGCGGGTGATGGTGGAGGCGGCCAGCGCCCGGCTTTGCAGCGAAATATGTGAAAATATAGCAACAGCAATCGAGAAAAACTTGGGGTGAGCAGATTGAACAGCCGCATTCTGCATTTTGGTCATCCAGCAGCCAGCATCCGGCACCCAGGATCCGGTTTATCTTGTGTGGCATAGTTGCCTACGTAGGGGAAAGGCCCTGCACAAACCTGCTTTACCAGGGGCTGCGCAAGCTGGAGTACCGGGGCTACGACTCCGCGGGCCTGTCTGTCCTCGCTGACGGGAGCATTGAGGTCGTCCGTGCTGTTGGCAATATGGACAGCCTCGAGCAGGCGCTGGAAGGCAACGGCAACGCCGGGGCGCGCCTGGGGCTGGGACATACCCGCTGGGCCACCCATGGCCGCCCTTCGGTTGAGAACGCGCATCCGCATACTGATTGCAGCGGTAAAATCTCCATCGTCCTGAACGGCATTATCGAAAATTACGCCGAGCTTAAGGAAGACCTCTCCCGCGAGGGCCACCAGTTCACTTCCGAAACTGACGCCGAGGTTGTCGCCCATCTGATAGAGAAGCACTACGGCGGTGACCTGCTGGAAGCAGTAAGGCTGACTTATTCTGATGTTACGGGGCACTTTGCTTTTTGCGCCATCCATGGCGATCATCCGCAGATGATCGCCGGCGCCCGCAAGGAATGCCCGCTGCTAATCGGCGTGGGCAAGGGTGAGGTTTTTATCGCCTCAGCCATCCCCGCCTTCCTTTCCGAGACGCGGGATGTCATTGTTGTCGGCGACGAGGAGCTTTTTGTCGCGACTCCTGATGAAGTACAGGTTCTCGACCTGGAAAAGAGACAGTTGGACCGCGAGACAACCCGGGTGAACTGGGATGTGGACGCCGCCGAAAAAGGCGGATACGAAACGTTCATGCGCAAGGAAATTTTCGAGCAGCCGGACGCGCTGGTTGACACCATGTCCGGCCGCCTGCCGGACTCGGGGCAGGTTGATCTTGAGGAGATGCTGATCCCTGATGACGTGCTTGCCGGCATTGACAAGATTTACATTATTGCCTGCGGCACCTCGTTCCATGCGGGCATGGTGGGGCGCTACGTGCTGGAGAACTGGGCCCGCGTCGCGGTCGAACTTGACATTGCTTCCGAGTTCAGGTACAGAGAGCCGGTGCTGTCGCCATCGACCCTGGTCGTGGGAATATCCCAGTCGGGAGAAACTGCCGACACGCTGGCCGCCATGCGGCAGGCGCGCCGGATGGGCGCAAAGGTGCTGGCCATAACCAACATCATGGGCAGCCAGGCCACCCGTGATGCCGACGGCGTTATTTACACGCGGGCCGGATTGGAGATCGGCGTCGCCGCCACCAAGACCCACTTGGCCCAGATCGCCGCCATCGACCTGCTTGCCCTGAAGCTGGCGCAGGTGAGAGGCTCCCTGGACCGGGACCAGGTGAGGGAGATTGCGGCGGAGCTGAAAACAATTCCCGGGCTGCTGGGAGAGTATCTGAAGGATGAGACGGCCACGCACGAGATTGCCAAGCGTTACTTTAAGCAGCCGTTCTTTCTCTATCTTGGCCGCGGCGTCGGCCTGCCGGTCTGCCTGGAGGGCGCGCTTAAACTAAAAGAGATCTCGTACATACCAACCGAGGCTTATGCAGCCGGAGAGATGAAACATGGTCCCATCGCCCTGCTGGAAAAAGGCTCGCCGGTAGTGGTTGTTGCCACCGACGGCCACGTCTATGAAAAAGTTATTTCTAACATCGAAGAGGTGCGGGCCCGCGAGGCCGCCGTGATTGCAGTCGCAACCGAGGGTAACGAGGGCATCAAGGCCTACAGCGAGGACGTGATGTTTGTGCCCAAAACCTCGGAGATGCTGTCGCCGCTGGTGTCGGTGGCGCCTTTGCAATTGCTGGCTTATCACATCGCTCGGTTAAAAGGCTGCAACGTCGACCAGCCCAGGAACCTGGCCAAAACAGTGACGGTGGAATAAAGCGGATGGTGGATGCTGGACTCTGGATGCTGGATGAAACCCGGAACCCGGGTATTGGGCTCTGGGCTCTGGATGCTGGATTAAACCAAAACCCAAAGAATTAACTTGACAAACGGTAAATTATCAGTATAATTTTTTGGGAACGTGGAACTCGTGCTCGTAGGCATCGACATAATCGAGAATGACCGCTTTGCCCAGGCCATGAAGCGGCGGCCGCGGCTAATTGCGCGCGTCTTCACGCGGCGGGAGCAGGATTATTGCCTGGCGAAAGCCAGTCCGGCGCGTCATTTCGCCGCCCGCTTTGCTGCCAAGGAAGCGGTTGGCAAGGCGCTGGGGACAGGAGTGCCCGCCTGGCAGGAGATTGAGATAATCAGCTCTGCGAGCGGCCAGCCCCGGGTGTGCGTAAGTGGCGGCATGGAAGCCGCCGCCCACGCTGCCGGCGCCGGCGCAATCTCGCTGTCGCTCAGCCACAGCAATTTTGCTACCGTTGCCGTTGCGGTGGCGGAAAAGCGGAACCCGGATGCTGGACTCTGGACGCTGGATGAAACCCGGAACCCGAAGAAACAACTTGATAGTTAGCAACAATTAGTTATAATTTTTTGGAACCCGGAAGGAGCTAATGGCCAGGCAGCCCAAAACCCGAAGCCCGAAGCCCGAAACCAGGGTTGGTCATTTCCCTCCCCTGTACACCGCTGCCCAGATCCGCCGCAGCGACGGCGCTGCCATCAAGGGCCTCGGCATTCCCGGCATTGTGCTGATGGAGCGCGCCGGCATGGCGGTGGCCGAATACCTGCTGGAAAATTATTGTGAGGATCATTGTTTTGTGGTGCTGGCCGGCAAGGGCAACAATGGCGGCGACGGCTTAGTCGCCGCCAGGCACCTGCATGAGGCGGGGGCAGGCGTCCGCGTCCTGGCCGTGGCGCCCGCATCCAAGTATAGCGGCGATGCCCTCATCAACCTAAAGATTCTGAGCAAGCTGGGCGTAACAGTTGAGCATGCGCCTTTAGCAGCCGCCCTGAGGCGGGCGCTGGCTGCCGATTGCGTTGCCGTGGACGCAATTTTTGGCACCGGCTTTGCAGGGGAGCCCCGGGGCAAGGCGGCCGAATTTATCCAGGTGACGGCAAAGATGGCAGCGAGCAAGGGCGTCCCGGTAGTGGCGGTGGACATCGCCTCAGGCGTGGACGCCTCCACCGGCGAGGCTGCTGCCTGCCTGCCTGCCGACGCCACCGTTACTTTCCATGCGCCCAAGGTCGGGCATTTTGTGCCCCCGGGCGGTTATTTCTCCGGTGATGTAATCCTGGCCGACATTGGCATTCCCGCGGCCTGCGCCGCAGCGCCAGATCATTTTCTCAGCGATCCCGGCCTGCTGGCGGATTTGGTTCCCGCCAAAGCGCAATTTGACCACAAGTTCAGCGTTGGCAGAGTGCTTGTAGCAGGGGGCTCCACTGGGCTGACCGGCGCCGCCTGCATGGCCTCAGAAGCGGCGCTGCGGGCGGGGGCCGGTGTTGTCACTGCCGCCGTGCCCGCCAGCCTGAACCCTGTTTTTGAGCAGAACCTGCTTGAGGTAATGACGATGCCGCTGGCGGACGGCGCCGCCGGGCATCTGCCGGAGAGCTGCCTTGATGACCTCCTGGAAGCTTCCCGGTCTTTTGATTGCGTGGCACTGGGTCCGGGACTGGGGCGGACGCCTGAAACTGCCTCTCTGGTGCGCAAATTCCTGGCGGCGGCAGAAGTGCCGCTGGTGATTGATGCCGATGGACTGGACGCCATCGCCGGCAACCTGGCTTTGCTTAAAAGACGCAGCGGTGCCACCGTGCTGACTCCGCACACCGGCGAGCTGGGGAAGCTGCTGGGGATTCCGGCCGGCGAGGTTGCCGCCCGCCGCCTGATGCATGCGCGCGCGGCAGCGGAAAAGTCGGGCGCGGTCGTTGTGCTTAAAGGCAGCGGCACGATTATTACAGATGGTGAAGAAACGTTGGTCAACCCGACCGGCAATCCGGGCCTGGCCACCGCCGGCGCCGGCGATGTTCTTACCGGGCTGGTCGCCGCCTTGGTGGCCAAGGGGCTTGAGCCGCTGCTTGCTGCCGCTGCCGGCGCCTACTTGCACGGAGCGGCCGCCGATCTGGCCGCGGAGGACCTGGAGCAGGACAACCTGATCGCCTCTGACCTGATAGACTATCTGCCGCTGGCTGTTGCGGATTTGCGCGGGGAGTAGCGGGGGCGCCTGGCCGGGCGCCATCCGGAAGCTAACAAATAATTACTTTGTCATCAGGAAGGGAACAAATGGAGACCTCAAGCGCGCCGGCGGAGCAAACCGCGGCTGATATCATGACCACCGGTGTTATTACTATCGGTGAAAATGCGACCATAAACGAGCTGGCAAAACTGATGGCCAAGCACAAGGTCAGCGGCATACCCGTCATTGATGGCCAGCACCGGGTGGTGGGCATGGTCACCGAGGGAGACGTGGTTGAGCTTGACGCCGATGTTCATTTTCCACATTCAATCAACCTGTTTGACAGCGTTATTTTCCTGGGCAGCATAAAAAAATTTGAAGAACGGCTCCGCCATGTTGTGGCCGCTTCAGTTCGTGACATTATGAGCACGGAAGTGATTTCAATCAAAAAAGACGCGACATTGCATGAGATCGCCACGCTGATGGCCGACAAGCACGTAAACCGGCTGCCGGTGCTTGACGGCGGCAGGCTGGCCGGAATCGTCACCCGCGCTGATGTGGTGCGGGCCATGGCCCAGGCTTAAACCATGCAGCGGGCGCTGGCCACGGTTGACCTCGGCTCCGTGCGCAGCAATGTCGCCGCACTGCTTGGCATGCTGAGCCCCGGAGCCGGCCTGATGGCGGTCGTCAAGGCGGACGGCTACGGCCATGGCGCCGTCCCGGTGGCGCAGGCCAGCCTCGCTGCCGGGGCCGAGTCGTTGGGAGTGGCAACGGCGGCGGAAGCGCTGGAGCTAAGGGAGGCCGGCCTGGACTGTCCCATTCTGGTTCTGGGACCGCTGACAGCCGTTGAAGCGGGCGACGCCATCAGCGCCGACGCCGAGCTCCTAGCCTGGTCAACCCCATTTTTAAGCATGATCATCAAGGAGGCGCGCCGGCTGGACCGCAGTGTGCGGCTTCATGTCAAGCTGGACACAGGCATGCGTCGCCTGGGGCTGTATCCACGCAGCCTGCCCGGCTTCATGGATGAGCTGGCGACAGCGCCGGAGGTGGAGCTGGCGGGGGTAATGACCCACTTCGCCACCGCGGACGAGCAGGACGAGGATTTCTTTGACTTTCAGCTGCGCGCCTTTGACGAAGCGGTGCAGGCGGCGCTTTTGCGCGCCCACACCAGGCTTCGCTTTCACTGCGCCAACAGCGCCGCCGCGACGCGCCACCCGCAGTCGCATTTTGATTTTGTCCGCTGCGGCATTGCTATTTACGGGATGTCCCCTTTCCAGGAGGATCCTGGAGCCGACAATCTGCGGCCGGCCCTTTCCTTGACCTCATATGTGGCAGATGTTAAAAGGCTGACGCAAGGCGACAGCGTCGGATACGGCCGCACCTGGACCGCGCCGGGCAACAATTATATTGCCGTCGTGCCGATCGGGTACGCTGACGGCATCAGCCGCCAGCTCTCCAACCGGGGGCGGGTGCTGATCGGCGGCAGCCCTTTCCCCATTGTCGGGCGCGTGTCGATGGACCAGATCACGGTTGACCTTGGCCCCAGGCCGCAGGCCACTCCGGGCGACGAAGTTGTCCTCATCGGCCGCCAGGGCCGGGAGCAGATCACCGCCGAGGAAATAGCGCGCCTCGAAGGAACTATCAATTATGAAGTCG
Source organism: Actinomycetes bacterium (assembly GCA_021790115.1). GTDB lineage: Bacteria > Actinomycetota > Thermoleophilia > BMS3ABIN01 > BMS3ABIN01 > JACWAD01. The sequence goes on from JAJYIM010000022.1 coordinate 8,445, forward strand.
CCTGCGCCATATCGGCGCGTGTGGAAAGAAGGTATACGGGATAGAAATCAGGCTGGAGACGGAAGCCGTCGAGGCAGTGCGGGCATTCCTGCAGGGGCAGGGCCGGCGCGCCTGGCTGGTAGGAGGCACGGTCCGGGATTTTCTCCTGGGGCTGCAGCCCCTGGACATCGATCTTGCCACCCTGGGCGACCCCCGCGATCTGGCCCGGAGCTTCGCCGACAGCATTGGCGGCAGCTTTTTTGTATTGTCGGATCAGTTTAAAGCCTGCCGTGTTGTCAGCCCGGACAGGGGTGGCCGGGAGACTGGCGGCCAAGCAGCGCACCTGCCCGGCTCCGGCGCCACCTGGGATTTCGTTGCCCTGCGCGGAGGCACGATTGCAGAAGATTTGCGGTCCCGCGATTTTAGCGTAAATGCGATGGCGATAGAGCTGCCTCCAGGAGAAGCGGTTATCGATCCCCTCGGCGGCCTTGGCGACCTGGCCGCCCGGCGCCTCAAGGCCGCAAGCGGCAGCGTCTTTGATGACGATCCCTTGCGGCTGCTTCGGGCGGTGCGGCTGGAGCGCGAGTCGGGCTTCCGCCTGGACCGGGGAACTGAGGCGCTGGTTCGCAGCCGCGCCCGGCTGGCGGCACGGCCCGCTCCCGAGCGCATCTTCGCTGAGCTGGTGCGCCTGCTGCAGGCCCCCGCCCCCGCCGCCGCAATCCGCCGCCTGGACGGACTGGGCCTGCTAAAGCCGCTGCTGCCGGAGGTTTACGCCCTCAAGGGTATCGGGCAAAATGAGTACCATCATCTGGATGTTTATCACCATACCCTGGCCAATATGACGGCGCTGGACCGGATTATCAGGGGGCCGGCCGCCTTTTTCCCCGAGCAGGCGGAACAGTTAAGGCAGCGCCAAGGCCGCAGTTTTGCCGGCGCCGGCTGGCGTTTTATCATGGTCTGCGCCTCGCTGTTGCACGATATTGCCAAGCCGCTTTGCCGGTTTACCGATGATGACGGCCAGGTCCGCTTCTTTGAGCACGACCGCTTGGGCGCCGGGATGGCCGCCGCCATGCTTCGCCGCTTTAAAGCGGGAACGGAGGCTATGCGGGCGGTGTCGTTTCTGGTTCGCCGCCACATGCGCTTTGAGGGCCTGCTTCAGCAGCGGCCCGCCAGCGCCAGGGCGCGCCTGCGCTACCTGCGGGCCACGGCGCCTTTTGCTCCCGAGCTGATAATGCTGTCCGTGTCTGACCGGCTCTCGGTCCGCGGCAGGCTTGTATCCGTGAATGACATCGAGTCGCATCTGCTTTTGGCCCGCGAGACGATGGAGATGTGCTTTGCCCGGGAGGCTGCTCCCCCGCCCAGGCTGGTCAGCGGCGATGATCTTATCAGGGAGCTGTCGCTGAAGCCCGGACCGGTTATCGGCCGGCTGCTTGACCGCATCGAGGAAGAACAGCAACTGGGCCGTGTTACTACCCGGCGGCAGGCGTTTGCGGCCGCCGTCCGCCTGCTTGGCGAAGTACGGAGAATATGACAGCCCCGGCAATAAAAATCAGCGGCCTTTATAAGGCCTACGGGGACATTAGCGCCCTGGCCGGGGCATCGCTGCTCGTTGGCGCCGGAGAGATATTTGGCCTGGTTGGTCCCAACGGCGCCGGCAAAACGACTCTGATCAAGGCAATTTGCGGCGTCCTTAAGCCCGACCGGGGCGCCGTCACCATCTTGGGGCTTGACGCCGGCAGCGAGCGCTACGCTGTCCGCCGCCGGCTGGGTTACATGCCCCAGGAACCGGCTCTTTACGAAGATCTCAGTCCCCGCGAGAACCTCGCTTTTTTTGGTAGCGGCTACCGGACCGCCGGCCTTGAAAAGCGAATCCGCGACTCGCTTGAGTTTGTCGGCCTCTGGCAGCGGCGGGATGATCCGCTGCATACATTTTCCGGCGGCATGCGGCAGCGCGCCTCGCTTGCCTGCGCCCTGCTGCGCGATCCACAGTTGCTGATCCTGGATGAGCCCACCGCCGGCGTCGATCCCACGCTTAAACAGGCCTTCTGGGAGCATTTCCGGGAGCTGAAGCAGCGCGGCATCACAATTTTCCTGACCACCAACATGATGGATGAGGCCCTCCACTGCGACCGCGTGGCGGTGATCCGCAGCGGCCGCGTCCTGGTCACAGAGGCCCCCGACGCCATTCGCTCCCGGGGCCGGGCGAGGATAACCATCGAGCTGGCCGGTGGCGGCCTTCGGGAAGCAGACGTGAGCGGTTATGAGGAAGAGCTGCCGCGCCTGCTGTTAAGCTACGGCCTCAGTGATAAAGTCAGGCGCGTCAGCATTCACAGGCCGAGCCTCGAAGATGTGGTCCTGTCCATGATCCAAAAACCGGATGGTGGATGGTGGATAACCCAAATGCGGAATAAAACCAGAAACCCGAAACCAGAAACCCGAAACCGGGGTGCCAAGGCGCAATGATCAGGAACCTGAACGCCATTGCCGTGCGCATCAATCACCAGTTTTTGCGCGACCGCCGTTTCATGGCCTTATCGATGGCAGTGCCGCTACTGCTGATGCTGCTGCTTAAATATGTGCTGAGTTCCCTGCCGCAGCTTGCCCGCCTGGGCGTGCACATCTCTGACTACGCCATCCTGGCGGCGGCCTTTCTGGTGCATTTCCTTGCCTACGTGCTTTCCACCATCGTCCTGGTGCGCGACCGCAAGGACGGCACGCTGGCGCGGATGTTCGTCTATGGCTTCCGCCGCCGGGAGATTGTCCTCGGTTATGTGGGCGGCTACTCCACCATCGCCGCAGTGCAGACAGCGGTGGTGCTGATTTTGACAAAATACTTGTTTGATGTCAATCTACTGCCTGACATTGTTCCGGTGGCGCTGACGATGCTGGCCCTGGCCGTCGTTTCCGTCGGCCTGGGCGTGTTCATCTCCAACTTTGCCCGCAACGAGGGCCAGGTGTTTCCATTTATTCCGCTGTTGATCGTGCCGTCGGCCCTGCTCTCGGGGGTGGTCATTCCCATCCGGAATCTGCCGGCGCTTTTACAGTGGTGCAGTTACGTGGTGCCATTGCGCTACGCCGTCAGCGTGCTGGCGGCAGTCCTGCAGGAGCACCAGCCGTTTTTCTCCCAACTGGCGCCGTTTCTCACCTTGTTGGCGGTGGGTGCAGCGCTGCTGGCCGGCGCGAGCATGACATTGAAGGAGCAGGAATGAAGAGAATTACAAATGACGAGTTCCGGGAAAATTATAACGATTATTTTCCGTTTGTCAACAGGGTTAGGTTTTTGGGTTTAGTCCAGCATCCAGGATCCAGCGTCCAGTATCCGCATTATGATGCTTTTGCGTGGCGCGGCCGCAGCAGCTTGACAAAGGCGTCCACGATGGCGGGATCGAACTGGGTGCCGGCGCCCAGCCTCAGCTCCTCAAGAGCCTGATCAGTGCTAAGCGCCTTGCGGTAAGGCCGCTCCGTAACCATGGCCTGGAAGGCGTCGGCAACGGCAAGGATGCGCGCCCCCAGTGGTATTTTTTCTGAAGTGAGGCCGTCGGGATAGCCGCAGCCGTCGTAATGCTCATGGTGATGGCGCACGATCGGGAGGAAGCTTTGCAGGCTGGCGACGTGCCTGAGGATGGCCTCGCCGATCTTCGGGTGCTCCTTGATGCGCGTCCATTCCGACGGGTTCAGGCGCCCGCGCTTGTTGATTATTTCTTCGGGGACGCTGACCAGCCCGATATCATGCAGCAGGCCGGCGACGCGCACACGGTGAATCTCGTCGTCGTCCAGCCCCATTTGCAGCGCTATGCTGGAAGCGAGCCTGGCCACGGATTCCGCATGGCGCTTGTCGTAAGAGTTGCGCTCATCGACGGAGGCCGCCATCGCCTGCGCGGCCGCCAGGTGCAGCTCCTCCCGCACCAGGTCCTCCAGGGAGACGCGGCCGTACTCGCTTGACTCTTCGTGGAACAACGTTACGCGGTTGCCGCCCTGGCGTTTGCCATAGTACATCGCCCAGTCAGCTTTATCAACCAAATCATGCGCTTGGCCGGCATCGCCGGGATAGCTTGCCACGCCGATGCTGACCGTAAGCGGCGCGCTGGCCCGCACTTTGGTCTCAAAACTGAAGCCTGCCACCCGGCGGCGGATGCGGTGGGCGATGATCTGGGCGCCGGAGCTGTCTGTTTCCGGCAGGATGATGGCGAACTCTTCGCCGCCGTAGCGGGCAGCGACGTCAATGGCGCGTTTCGACTGGGTAATGATGCGGGCAGTTTCTTTCAGCGCCTGGTCGCCGAGGCCGTGCCCGTTCAGGTCATTGAAAACCTTAAACTTGTCCAGGTCGCAGAAAATCACGGACAGGGGCTTGTGGCTGCGGGCCGAGCGCTCGATTTCTTCTTTCAGGCGCGCGTAGAAATAACGCTGGTTGTAAAGGCCCGTCAGGCCGTCGGTGGCCGCTTCCTCACGGCTGCGCTCCAGCAGCTGCGCGTTCTGGATGGCCACCGCCGACTGGCTGGAGAGGATGGAAAGCACGGCCAGTTCCCTGTCGCCGTAGGCATCCACCTTGCGGCTATAAACATAAAAAACGCCTAGTTTCTCCTGCCGCACCTTGAGCGGCAGGCAAATAAACGCCCGGATGCCGTCGCTGTGGGCGAGCCTGCTTAACCGGTGCTTTGCCCCAATATCATCGCTAAAAACAGCTGCGTCCCCCAGCATGACCTCATCGGCCAATCCTCCCGGTCGGAACTGCATATTGCTGACAAAGTTGTCACTCAGGCCGCGGGTGTAAATATCTGTAAACTTGCCCAACTCCTCATCATAGAGGACGATGGCCGCCGCCTGGGAGTCGGTGATCTCCATGCTTTTTTCCAGCACTATGTCAATAACCCGCTGCCAGTCAAACTCCGAGCTGATGGCGAGGGCGATGTCGGACAGCCGGGTAAACTGGTGGATCTTGTGCTGGATGGACTGCGCCATGCGGTTAAAGGAATGCCCCAGCTCAGACAGTTCATCCTTGGTGGAAATTGTTACCCGCCGGTCCAGGTCGCCGCGGGTCATGGCGACGCTGGCATCCTTGAGCTCTCTGAGCGGGCGGTTGAGCTTGACGGCGATCGCCACGGCAATCAGAATGCTTACCCCAAACCCAAAAATAACAGCAAAGACGAGATAATTCTGGGCCCTGGAGGAAGCTGCATTGCTAATGTCGACCGCTTCCCGGTAGCGGTCCTGAAAGCTGGATTCCAGTTGGCTTGACAAGTTCTGAATCTGGTTCAGGAGGCCGTCACCCTGCTTTTCCTTGGCAATGGCGCCGCTCATGTTGCCCGCTTGCCAGGTGGGGACAACCCCTTTCAGAAAATTGGCGTCGAAAGCGGCGCCGGCCGCCGCCAGCTGGTTAAACCACTGCTGTTCCTGGGCGGTGGAGTCGTGCGCCCGCGCCAGCGCCAGCGCCTGGTCGCGCTCGGCGGTGACGCTATTGAACTGGGTTATCTTGTCCTGCTTGTTTTCCAGCAGCAGCTCGTAATGAAACTGGATCTGCCGGGCAGCCGCCATCCTGGCTTCATGGATATCATGCAGGGCGTCGGAGCGGCCTGCCGCCTGCTGGGCCGCACTGTTCATTTCGCTGATCTGGTGCGAGGCCAGCAGCCCCAGAATGGAAAAGACGGCAATGATGGCGACAAAGCCAGCGACTATTTTGGTGCTCAAGCGCCGGAAGATGGAGATGCCCCAAATTTTGCCCATTAAGCCATGATCCTCTCGCCCATAAGTGGAGGCCGCTCGCCGCGAAAGGACGATTTATCCCACTGTTAAACGGCCGGTCAAAAAACCTATCGGCAGCGGGACCGCATTGCTTGACTCACTGCGGGCCTAAACTATCTCGGCGCCGAGAACATCGTGGATATGGGCGAGCGCGAAACGGCCGATCTCATCGCCGTCGTGGCCGGGCGCGTCATAAGTTTCGACACAATAACGGGGAACGGTGACGCGGTAGCCCCGGTTGATCAGGCCCTCGGTGGTGTGCAGCACACAGATGTCAGTGCAGACTCCTGTCATGATTACTTCATCCGGTCCGAAGGCCGCCAGCTCTTCCTCCAGGGTTGTGCCAAAGAAACCATCGTACTTGGTCTTCGGGATCAGCGTAGCGGCGGCGGTGTAGGGCATCAGCTCGTCCACGACCCTGGTCTCGCCGGTGCCGGCGATGCAATGTGGAGGGAACATCCTGAATTCGGGGTCATCGGGGGCGTGGTTGTCGTGGAGGAAGATTATTTTCGAGCCGGCCTCGGCCTCTCTTTGCAGATTCTCTTCGATGCAGGGCAGCACGCGCTCCATCCGCGGGCTGGCCAGGTTCCCAAATTTGAGGAATCCGTTGATAACATCTGCAATGATCATTGCCCTTTTCATGGCTGCTCCCCCGTGTTTTTAAATATGCATGCCGTCAGCTGACAGGTTCCAGCCGCTCGTTGGGCCGGTAGCGGCGGCCAACCTTGGCGGCCGGCTTTCCCTCGAGCATAACGATATCGGCCGTATAATCATTTTCTCCCCTGAGCAGGCTGCTGCCAACCCCATAAGCGTCCACCGGCGCAGCGGCCGCCTCGAAGCGGGCTATCTTGGCCGCGTCAAAGCCGGCGCTGACAATGATCCTGACATGGTTGAACCCCTCCCGGTCCAGCGCCCCCCTAACCTTGAAGGCCAGCTCCGGCTGCACCCCGGTTGGCTTGAAGTATCCCATATCACGGATCAGGCTTTTGTCCACGAGCGTCTCGGAGTTGTCAAGCCGCACTCCCCAGAGTTTTTCCCCGAGGTCGCGCGCCACCGCCAGGGACGTGTTGACACAATCATTGTCAAAGTCAACAAGGGAGATAATGTTGACATCGGGATAGTAAAGATCGGCAAAGGCGCGGGTGGCCGCCACCGTATCGCCCCCGTAGGAGGCAATCAGGCTGTGAGGGATGGTGCCGATCCCCTTCCCGCCCCAAAGCGACGCCTGAGCGTCTGTTGATACCTGGTCTATCCCTGCCAAATGCGCCGCCAGCCCGTCCAGCGGCTGCACGGAATAGTGGTCGTGGCGGGCGCCGAACATCAGGACCGGCTTGCCGCCGGCGGCCGCAAGTGCCTGCTTGACGTTTTTGCAGACAATGGTCCCGCGCGCCAAAGATCCCAGGTAGACAGTTTCCAGGTGGGCAAAAAGGGAGTAATCTCCCTCGATGGTCATGGCGGTTTCGTAGGGCGAGATGCGGTCGCCATCGTAGAGGGCGCGCACCTGGAGCTGGTCCCAGCCGCTGACCCAATCTCCGCCGGGGCCGAGGTGGCCGCTGCAAAGCTTGAGGCAGGCGATGGCCTCATCCATGCCTCCCACCCACGCCTCTTTTTTCTGAAAGACCTGCATCAGCACGCGCGGATGCAGGCCGCCTTGCTCCAGCACTCTCTTTGTGCGCCAGAAATAGACATCGGTGTAGACCCCGCGGCGGATCGGCTCCACCGGCAGGTTGAACATTCCGGGTGCCAGCCGCCTGCGCCCCATCGCCTCAGCCAACCGGGTAGGAACCGAGCATCTTCACCCCGGCCAGCTTGCACTCGAGGCACTTGAGCGCCGACGCCACCGGCGCGTCATCCTGCCTGCCTTCTACGTCGATGAAAAAGATATAATCGCCCAGTCCTTTCTTGGAAGGCCGCGACTCGATCTTGGTGAGGTTGACGTAGCGGTGCGAGAATTCCTGCAGGATCTGCAGCAGGCTGCCCGGCTGGTCGTGCGCGATCGTGCACACGATCGAGGTCTTGTAGCGCCCCGGCAGGTCCTGGGGCGCCGGCCTGGCGGCCAGCAGCACGAAACGGGTCTCATTGTCAGGGCGGTCTTCGATGTCGGACTGAAGCACGACGCAGTCGTAGCGATCGGCAGCCAACTGGCTGCCGATCGCCGCCCACTTCTCGGCGGACCCGCTGACGATCCTGACGGCCTCGGCAGTGCTGCTGGCGGCGGCTGTCTCTACCCGGGGCAGTTTTTCGCGCAGGAACTTGCGGCATTGCGCCAGCGCGTGCGGCAGTGACAACACCCGCGAGATTTCACCCAGCTCGAGCCGGGAGCGCGCGATCAGCTTCTGGTGGATAGGATGGTCGATCTCGCGGATGATGCGGACATTGTCGACCTCGAAGGCAAGGTAATCGAGCGTGACATTGATCGATCCCTCGAGCGTATTTTCCATTGGCACAATGCCCTGCTCAATCTCGCCGGAGGAAACCGCCATGATCACATCAGGGACAGATGCCAGCGGCACCGTGTCTGCCGGCGTCAGCCGGGTATGCTGCATCAGCGCTTCCTCGGACCATGTTCCGGCCGGGCCAAGGAATCCTGTTTTGCCGCTAGCCAAGGGGCGGCCTGCCACCCGCGGCGGTGGAAGCCATGGATTTCAGGCCCATGGCTTCCTTAAGAACCTGGATTTCTTCAGGGGAGAGCTTTTCTTTGCTCTCGCCGCGGCGCACCTCTTTGACGTAAATGCGGGCGTCCTCGCGCGACTGAATGGCGCTAACGATGATGCCTGAAAACCCGGCGTCAATCAGGGCCACGGAGCTGCTCTGCATCCCGCTTAAGTCGCGGTAAGCGTCATAGCGGGTGACGCTGCGGAACATCAGGCACTCATCGACCCGGCGCTCAGACTGTTCGAGTCTGCCCGCCAGCCCCCGCAGTTTTTCGCCCAGGGCGTCCACGTTGTCCTGAAGCTCGCAACTATGGGCAATGATGTCGCGGATGCTGGCGTCGCCCAGCACTACTTGTTGGCCGCGGCGAAGGCGCGCCAGCTTCAGCAGCAGGTAGCCGGCCAGCAGCAGCGCCAAAACGGCCAGCGCAATAGCAAATATAAAACTGATTGTCAAATTTTCTGCAAAGAATGTGCCCAACGAGCCGTCCTGTCATATTGATACTTAAGCATTGGCCGGCAACCATGTGGATGCCGTTAAAACATCAAAGGCTGAAAGTCAAAAGGGATATTTCCCTTTTCCCACTGACCTCCAACCTTCGCTTGAGAGTTTTTTCAGCACTGATTCTAGCTAAAAACGATCTTGTATTGCGCCGAGTTGTTCTGCAGATAAGTCTCTCCGGGCACCGGGCCGCAGTCGGCCTTCAGTATCGCCACCTGCGGACCGGCGTCTGCCGCCAATCCGGAAAGGTCGATTGTCTTGCGCTCATTTGGCGCAATGGTCGGGATCTGCCCGTCCACTTTTTGCGGCGTCGGCTGCCCCGGCGAGGTCAGCGTCAGGCTGACCGGCACGTTGGTTTCAGCCGCTTCGCCCTGGTTTTCAACCTCGACTTGAAATGCAAGCGACCCCGATGCCTTGAGGCTGTTCTGGTTATCTGCTGAAAGGGGCATGCCACTGGGCTCTGCCTTGACGCTCACCAGGGCCACCCCGTGCAGTCCCGTCACCTGCGCTGTTGGTCCGCCCTTCAGCTTTTCCAGGATGCTTACCGCAGACTGTTGGCTGGCCAGGTTGGGGTCGGCTAAAAACTTGGACTCGGGAACTTTCACGTCGTTAATCTGCTCGTTTTTAAGTTCTTGCTGGCAAGGCTGGTAAAAGAATTCGTCGTAAGCGACGTCGCTGGTAAGCAGGATTAGCAGCTCCTCGGAAACCTGGGCGGCGCCGGCCTGGTTGTCCTGCGCCCCCAGCGCGTTCAGAAGGGCCGGCTGCAGGCCATTGAGGCCGCGCGAACGCACTTGCATGCTGGCAATAAACCATTCATCTTCTTGTTTGAACTGGTCGGGCGCCTGGATTGCCTTCGCCCTTGCCACGATTTGGTCAGAAGCGGCCTGGAAATCGCCAAGCTTGCTTTCCAGCGACTGGCGCACGCCCGGATTTGGATTCTGCAGCATGCCGGAAAGCTGTTTGCCGATGGCGTCTGAGTCCTTGGCAACGTTGCCAACGGCATCAAAGTAGTCGTGAAATTCACCAACCTTTTTCCGGTCCAGGCAGCTCTTGATCGCCAAACTGGTAACAAGCACCAGCACAATGACGGCCGCCAGGATTATCAGCACCCTGGCAAGAGGCGACCTCGATCCGGGGCCGCGTCCCCGCCGGCCCGTCCGCCTTGATCTTGCGGTTACCTCTTGGTACGGTTCCTCTTCTTCATCATCAAAAAAAGACACCCGCAAGTCCTTTCATGCAGTGACGCTAGAGGAGCAGTTTGAAATAATCCACCATCTACCATCTGGTTTGTTGGTGGGCGAGGGGGGATTTGAACCCCCATGCTCTTAAGAGCACTAGACCCTGAACCTAGCGTGTCTACCAGTTCCACCACTCGCCCGCCTGGAGTCGTACGACCAATCAGAAATACCTGCAAGTGAAACTTTTTAGCCCGGTTGTGAAGTTAACTGGCAGCAGGCGCCTGTATTATATAACACGGGCATGAAAATGCGGAATGCGGAGTGAAAAACCCTGCTCCCCCGACGTGTTTTTCATTCCAACGTCCAAAGCCCATAGTCCGCCTATTGGATTTCGTTTGGATGGGCGTTGGCGATCGTGTCAGCCTCGTTTTCAGCATCCTGAACATTCTTGTCTTGCTGCGCTTCTTGCTGTTGCAGCTGGGCAAACTGTTTTTGCGAGGCCTGATTGTCCAGGCCCGGGTCGGCCAGCATCAGGTTGATCTTCTGAAGCTGCGTCTGCCGGAGGGCCAGCGCCGCAGCAAGCGCTTTGCTCTTTGCTTGAAGATACTGATGAAAAGCGCTGCTGATCTCCAGGCCGCCGGCTTCATCGATCTTGGACTGGGCAGATTGAATCTGGGGAATTGCGCCAGTTACTATTTTTTTGGTTTCCAAAAGGGTAGTTTTTTCCGTCTCCAGCTGGCGCTGGTTTGATTGCGCCGCTGCCTCGCTCATTAAAGTGTCTGCCTGTTTAAGCTGGCCGGAAACAGAATAGATGATATTGCCAGCCTCGTGCACCAGCTGATTGGCGTCGCCTGTCTGCGGCCCACAGCCGGCCGCAAACGCCAAGACCAGCAGCGTGACAAGCGCAGCCAAACCACTTGTTGTTTTCATGTTAATTTAATCCTTGGGGGGTTGGAGCTCTTCACTTGATACGGGTATATTGCAAGGTATTAATTTGAGTTTAACGGGTTTTTGTTCAACCTCCAAGCAGGGCCCGGATTTTAGGGCCAATTTCCTTAAAGGAAAAGGTTTCCGGCTCTTGGAAAAGAAGCAATTACTTATGATCATATGATCAACAGCGGTCAGCAAACATCAAAAATGACTCGGGAGCCCGGTGCCGCGCCGCTCGTGCTGGAGCGCTACCGGCTGATGGAGCGTATCGGCCGTGGCGGATTCTCCACGGTTTACCGCGCCGATGACCTGAAAATGGGGCGGCAGGTTGCCGTCAAGGTTATCCAGCGGTCGGAGGAGCTCAGCGGCCGCGCGGGCCGCGAAGCCCGTGCCGCCGCCAAGCTCAGCAATCCCCATATCGTGACCGTGTTTGAGCTGGCCGAGGATGAGCAAAATGTCTACCTGGTTTCAGAGCTCGTGGAGGGGACAACGCTGGCGCGCTGCATTGCCGAGGCTTCCCTGGTGGACAGGGATGCAATCAAAATATCCCTGCAGGTGCTGGAGGCGCTCGGGCATGCGCATGGGCGCGGGGTGATTCACCGGGATATCAAGCCGGACAACATCATGCTGGCCGGCGGCCGGGACGTGCAGGCGAAAGTTATGGACTTTGGCATCGCGCAACTGGAAAACACCCAGCGGCTCACCCGGCAGGGAGATGTGATCGGCACGCTGGCGTACATGTCTCCGGAGCAGGCCGACGGCAGGCCCGTTGACGGCGCTACCGATGTGTATTCAACGGCGCTTACTCTTTACGAATGCCTGGCCGGCTTCAACCCATTCAAGGGGGAAGGCGCCGCCGAAACGATAGCAAGAATCAACGCCGGCGCATTGCCGCTTTTGCAACTGCGCCCCGATCTTCCTGAAAGCCTGTCCGGTTTAATTGATGAGGCGATGGAGCCGGATCCGTCGCTGCGGCTGGGCCTGCGCAGTTTTGCCGCTGGCCTGGCGGAACATCTGCCTGCGGGGGCAGCCGAGCAAAAAACGGCACTGCTGAGAAGGGCGCGCCGGCGCGGCCCTGGTTTGCCGCAGGTGTTGGCGGACCGGCTCGGGTTTTTGGCGCCGCGCGTCGCCAATGCGGCGCTGGCGGCGCTGGTTGCCTGGGCGGCTGCTGAGAGCTCCGCTTATTATCCCTTGTCCTGGCGGCTGCCACTGGTGCTGGGCGCCTCGCTGGCAGTGGGCCTGCTGCCCCGCCTGGGGCTTGCCGCCCTGGCCGTGATGGCGCTGCTTCCCGTGGCTGCTTTTTCAATGGCGCTGGGCGCTTTTCTGGCCGGAGCTGTTGCTGCCTATTATTTTGTCTTCGGGCTGGCTTGGCCCCGGGTGGCCCTGCTGCCGGCGCTGGCTGCGGGCCTGGGAGCGCTGGGCCTGGGACTCGTTTATCCGGCCGTTGCCGGCTCACTGGGCCGCCTCCGGCGGGGCCTTGTCCTGGCCTTGGCGGGCGGCGCCGTGTTCACAGCCCTGCAGCTCTTTTCGAATTCCGCCAATATCGATTTCCTTGGCATTCCCAACACCTTTGCTCTGTCAGGGAAGCTGGCCGGCTCCCATAATCCGGTTTTTGTGCTAAGAGAGCTGGCCCGGCCGCTCAGGGACCAGCCGGTGCTGGCGGCGCAGCCGGTGATATGGATGGCCGCCGCCCTGCCGGCGGCGCTGATGATCCGGCGCCGGCGCCTGTGGGTCGATCTGGCGGGACTTGCCCTTTCTGACGGACTGCTGACGACCGGGTATCTGGCGCTGCCGCAGCTTTTTAAAGACTATCGCCTGCCCTCTCTCTTCTTTATGAAAACGCTGCTAATATGCGCTATAATCCAGGTCGTGCTGATTCTGCTTTCTCCCAGGACCAAGCTGCCGGCCGCCTCTCCCCATGAGCTTGCTTAAGAAACTCGAGGAAAAAATCCAGGGCCTGTTTGAAGGCGGCTTCAACCGGGCTTTTAAGTCGCCTGTCCAGCCGGTGGAGCTGGCCCGCAAGCTGGTCAAGGAGATGGATGATCACAAGGTAATAAGCGTCTCCAGGATCTACGCCCCCAACGAGTACACCGTGTTTCTGTCTCCGGCCGACAGCCAGCAGTTCGAGGCGTATGAAGAAGACCTCAAGGCTGACCTGTCCGATTATTTGGCCGAGCACGCCCGGCGCGAGAATTATGACTTGCTCAGCACGCCCGCGGTGATCATGGAAGCTGATGAGGATCTCCAGGTGGGCGAGTTTGGCATAGCAACGCGGATGGTTTCCGGCCCGAAGCCGCCACCCGAGGCGCCGGTGCCGGAGCCTGAAATTAGCCGCACCGTGATCTACCGGCCCCCGGCCCAGGGAACGATGGCGGTCAGCGCTGGTGATGCCAGGGAGCTGGGCCTGGCCCGTGAATGCGTGACTCTTACGGCGGGAAACCGGATTTATGAAGTTGGCAAGCGCGTTGTGCTGATCGGCCGCGGCAGTCATGCTGACTTTGTGCTGACAGATGCGAACGTGTCGCGCCGCCATGCGGAGCTGCGGCAGCGCGGCCGCGACTATGTCATTGTCGACCTCGATAGCACTAATGGAGTCGAGGTCAACGGCAGGCGGGTGCAGACAAAAACGCTGGCCGATGGCGATATGATCAAACTGGGGACAACGAACATAAAGTATGAGAGAAGATCATGCTAGAACCTGTCCTCCTGGGGCTTAAGGCCCTTTTCCTGCTGCTTTTATACCTGTTCATTTTCCGCATCGTGCGCAGCCTGGTGCGCGATTTGAAAGCCGGGGCGGAGCCCGTGGCGATGCCTGCCGCAGTCCCCGCCCCGGAGCCGCGTCCGGCTCCGTCGCGCAGGCAGCGCCGGCCAATACCGGCGACGGATCCGGCTGAAGCGGAGGTGGGCAACACCAGCGAGTTTCAGTTTCTCACCGCCAAGATTAAGCCGCGCCTAGTTGTGCAGCACAGCAAAGTCCTTGAAGATGGCAAGGTTTTCCGGCTCAAGGGCGGCGCCACCGTTGGCCGCTCCCCGCGCAGCGACATTGTTCTTGAGGATGATTATGTATCGTCAACGCATGCGCGCATTTTCGCCCGGCGCCAGTTTCTTTATCTGGAGGACCTGGGCAGCACCAACGGCACTTTTGTGGACGGCCGCCGGGTGGATGGTGAAATCCAGATCAAGCCGGGGCAGGATATAGTGATTGGGGATACGGTTTTCCGCTATGAAGAATAGCGGCCGCCAAACCGCTCTCAAAAAATAGCTTCATGCCCGTAACATTTGCCACATCAACTGATACCGGCCGCGTGCGCAGCTCCAATGAGGATGCCCTCTTTGCCCGGCCGCCGGTGTTCATGGTTGCCGACGGCATGGGCGGCCCCCAGGGCGGAGAGGTTGCCTCCGGCGTGACCGCCAAGGCATTTGAGTGGTACATGCCCCAGGGCGAGGCCACTGCGGACGAACTATCAAGGCTGGTCCAAAAGGTCAATGAAAAAATTTACCGCCTGGCGCTGGCAGAAGGCCGGCTGGGAATGGGGACGACTGTCACTGCCGCCGTGCTTGAGGGCGGCGCCGTTATTTTCGCGCACGTCGGAGACAGCCGTGCCTACCTTTGGCGGGGCGGGCGCCTTTCCCAGTTGACTGAGGACCATTCGCTTGTTGCCGAGCTGGTGCGCGAGGGCAAGATCAGCTCCGCCGAGGCCGTGGATCACCCCCAACGCAGCGTCATAACCCGCGCCCTCGGGGTGGAGTCAAGCGTGCAGGTGGATACGCTCAGGGTCCTCTGGGAAGCGGGAGACATTTTCCTCCTCTGCAGTGATGGCCTTTCCACGATGGTTCCTGACGAAGGAATAGCCGCCGTGGTGGGCAAGGGGAAAGACTTAAACGGCAAGGCGGAGGCGCTGGTCAAAGAAGCCAACGAGCGCGGCGGCCATGACAATATTTCCGTGGTGTTATTTTGCCCCGATGGCTCTGTTGCCGGCGGGGCCGGCGCCGCGGACGCCGATACGGGCGTTATTCGGCTCCCCGACGGCGTTGTTGCCGGGCCGGAAGGCGAGGTGTCGCCCCAGAGGGCGCCTTCCCCGGCAGAAGAATCCAAAACTGGTTTTATGCAAAGCATCCGCCGCAACTGGATGTTCCGCACCGTGCCCGGAGTATCGATAATTGCCCTTTTAATCGCAGCTGTCCTGGTGGGAGGAGCGTGGCTGGGCACGCGCGAGATCTACTTCCTGGATGTGAATAACGGCTATGTGGTTATTTACCGCGGCGTTCCTTATAACCTCGGTCCGTTTAGCCTGTTTTCCCTGAATTGGCGCAGCCCGGTAAAATTCAGCGGCCTGGCCCAGAACGAACAGGATCAGGTCGAAAAGCATGAGCCGCATACCCTTGGGGGCGCACACACGATAATTGACAATTATTTGTCTGAGGTCAAGGCAAACCAGGAAAGGGCTGCTCAGCAGGCAGCCATAAAGGGCACGGGCACCACCGGCACGACGGGCAACGCCGGCAATTTCGGGGTGGCGCCTTAGGATGGAAAGAAGGCGCGAGCTTGTCAGTTTCCTGCCGGTGCTGCTTTTGACCGTTGTTGGCTTCGCCAGCGTTTACGCGGCCCGCTCGTCCCAAATCGGCGCCGGCTCGCTTGGCTACGGCCTCTTGTTTCTGGGGATTTTCCTGGTCATCCATGTCATCCTCAGGCTGGCGGCTCCCCACGCGGACCCGCTGCTAATGCCGATCACCGGCCTGCTGGCGGCATTGGGCATCATGATGATTTACCGCATCGATCCGGCGCTGGCGGCGGCCCAGGCCACCTGGCTGCTGGTGGGTGTGGGCCTGTTTGCGGCAATCATTTTTTTCCTGCGCGATTACCGCAAGCTGGATGATTACATTTACGTGCTCGGCCTGGCCGGCGTGCTGCTGCTGGCTGTGACTGCCGTGGCCGGGCAGGACCCCAATAATTCCGGCGTCCGCCTCTGGTTAAAAATCGGCGGCATGTCAATCCAGCCGGGCGAATTCTCCAAAATTCTGATCACGATTTTCCTGGCCGGCTATCTTCATAGCAAAAGGGAGCTTTTGTCAACAACAACCTGGCATCTGGCCGGCATACCGATGCCGCCCGTCAAGCACCTTGGCCCGCTGCTGACCGTGTGGGGAATGTCATTTGGGATGCTGCTGTTGATGAACGACCTGGGCCCCTCGCTGCTGCTGTTTGGGATATTCCTGGCGATGATCTATGTGGCCACGAACCGCCTGTCGTATCCCGGCATTGGTCTGGTGCTGATGTCGGCAGCCGGCCTGGTTGCCTACTTTACCAAAGCGGTCGTCCATCTGCGCGTTGACATCTGGATAAATCCATGGACTGACATTCAAAGCAAGGGCTACCAGCTGGCCCAGTCGCTGTTCGCCATTGGCGACGGGGGGCTGTTTGGCACCGGCCTGGGCAAGGGCTATCTGCTGCTGGCCAACGGGCGGCCGGTGGTTCCGGCGCTGCACACAGACTTCATTTTTTCAGCCATTGCCGAGGAGCTGGGCCTGGTGGGAGCGTCCGGCCTGATTATTCTTTTTCTCCTGCTCTGCCACCGCGGTTTCAAGATTGCCATTCATGCTGAAGACGGCTTTTCCAAGCTGCTGGCGGCGGGCATTGCCGCCGGCTTTGGCCTGCAAACGTTCTTTATCCTCGGCGGCGTGATGAAGCTTATTCCGCTGACCGGCATTACGCTCCCGTTTGTCAGTTACGGGGGCAGCTCGATAGTTGCAAATTTTGCCTCGCTGGCTTTGCTGATACTGATTAGCAACCGCACCAACTCGGCCAGGGCGGGGACGGGCCGCTCCGCGGCCCGTCCCCTGCCCGCCGCCAGCTCGGAGGGCGCGGCATGAATGGCCCCATCCGCCGCCTTTTTTACGCCACTGTTGCCTTGTTTGCCGCGCTGCTGGGCATGCTTGCCTACCAGCAGGTTGTTAACGCCAGCTCCCTGGCGAATAATCCTTATAATACGCGCAAGGTTTATGCGCAAATGAGTATTGACCGCGGGCTGATACTTGCCAGCGACGGGACGGAGCTGGCCAAGAACCGTGAGGAAAACGGTCTCTACTACCGTGTTTATCCGCAGGGCGACCTTGCCTCGCCGCTGCTTGGCTACAATGATGTTAAATATGGTCAAACCGGGCTGGAACATTCAGAGAATGACTACCTGACAGGGACGGCGGATGAGGTGGAGCTGACCAACTTTTTTGATATGCTCAGCGGCAAGCAGCAAATCGGAGCCAATATCAAGCTTACTCTGGACCCGAAGGTGCAGCGCACAGCGCTGTCGGACCTGCAGAATCTGGGCAAACGGGGCTCGGTGGTGGCGCTGGATGTCCGAACCGGAGCCGTGCTGGCAATGGCCTCCACGCCGACTTACGATTTAAACAACCTTGATGCTGACTGGAACCAGCTGAATCAGGACCCGAACGGGCCGCTGCTAAACCGGGCCACCGAGGGCCTCTACACGCCGGGCTCAGCATTCAAGCTGGTGACCACGGCGGCGGCGCTGGAGAGCGGCGACTTCAACCCGGACAGCAAGTTCAATGACGAAAAAGGAACGCTCAATGTCAATGGCAATATCATTCACAACTGGCGTGATCAACCGTTTGGCGAGCACACTTTTGCCGAGGCTTTCGCCCAGTCGATCAATACTACCTTTGCCCAGGTGGGCGAGAAGCTGGGGCAGGACAAGCTCGTTGAATATCAGCAGAAATTTGGCCTTTACGAAAAACCGCCGCTGGAATTGCCACCGGATGAGATCGCGATAAGCGGCCGCTACGAAAACGGCAGCCTGGCGTCGCCCGGGGCCGGCCTGGACCCGGTGCAGGTGGCCTGGATGGCAATCGGGCAGGAGAATTTGCAGGTAACCCCGCTGCAAATGGCCATGATCGCCCAGGCGATTGGCAATGGCGGCGTCATGATGAAGCCCTACGTGGTGGATTCAATTATGGACCGCGACTCGACTGTCATCAAACAGACCAGTCCCAGCGGGTGGAAGCAGCCCATCCGTCCCGATACGGCCAAGACAATGACGGATTTGATGGTGAAGGTGGTTAACGATGGCACCGGCTTCGGGGCCCGCAGCGACAAGGTCCAGATCGCGGGCAAAACAGGCACTGCCGAAGTCAGCGGCCGCGGACCGAATGCATGGTTTGTGGGGTTTGCCCCGGCCCAGGACCCGAAGGTTGCCGTTGCCGTGGTAGTTGAAAACGCGGACGAGAGCGGCCACGATTCCAGTCCGATCGCGCGCGATGTTCTGCTGGCGGCGCTGGGGATGTGAAAAATGAGTTCCGGGTTGCGGCTTCCGAGTTACGAGCTAGGGCCGTTTGGCTCAAATGCTGGAGGAGAAATGGCGGCAAAATTTGAATTAATAGGAACCTCTGAAATGACAACGCCACAACGGGAACCAGAACCTCGAACCTCGAACCTCGGAACCCGGGACTAAACGATGCCAGAAATACCAGAAATATTTGACAACCGCTACAAGATCGTCAGGTTGCTGGGCAGCGGCGGCATGGCCGATGTTTATCTGGCCCGCGACATTCACCTGGGCCGGGAAGTTGCCATCAAGATTTTGTACGAGCGTTACTCTCGAGACGAAGAGTTTGTGGCCCGCTTCCGCCGCGAGGCGCAGGCTGCCGCCGGGCTGAATCATCCGCACATCGTCAGCATTTATGACCGGGGCGAGGCAGATGGAAACTACTACATTGCCATGGAATACCTGGAGGGCAAAAGCCTCAAGGAGCTGATCGCGGAGAAAGGCCGCCTGCCGGGCGACATGGCAATCTTCGTTGCCAGGCAGATCCTGCAGGCGCTCCAGTTTGCGCACGAGCATAATGTCATCCACCGGGATATCAAGCCTCACAATATAGTTATCAACGGCCGGGGGCAGGTGAAGGTCACTGACTTTGGCATCGCCCGGGCCGGCACCTCGGCCAAGATGACGGAGACCGGATCCATCCTGGGAACGGCGCAGTACCTGTCGCCGGAACAGGCCAAAGGCAAATCAGTTGAACAAAGCTCTGATTTGTATTCAGTCGGGGTTGTCCTCTACGAGATGCTGACCGGCCGCGTTCCTTTTGAGGGAGAAAATCCGGTGGCCATTGCCCTGAAGCACATTAGCGATGAGCCGGTTCCGCCGCAGGCGCTCGTGCCGGAGATTCCTGACAATCTGAACATCGTGGTGATGAAGGCGCTGGCCAAGGATGCCGGAGGCCGCTACCAAACTGCGGAGGAGTTCCTGGCTGACCTCGATCGCTGCCGCGCGCAGCTGCCGGTATCGCCGGCCCCCGTTGCCGATGACGCCGCCCGGACCAGCATCATCCGTCCGGTGGCCAGAGGCGCAACCGATCCCGCCGCGGCCACGATGGTGCAGGCGCGGCCTGGCTCCGAAAAGAAGAAGTCGCGCCGGAAATGGCTTTATGCGCTTATTCTGCTGGCAGCACTGGCGCTGCTGGCGGCAGGAATTTATTTCCTGGCCTTTGCCCAGCAATTCGCAACGATAAATGTCCCTAACGTTGTCGGCATGACTCAGCAGCAGGCGGAGGACGCGATCAGGAATCAAAGGCTGCAGCCGGCGATTGAGGCGCAGGAGTTCAGTGATACCGTTCCCGCAGGCACGGTTATCAGGCAGGACCCACAGTCGGGCGCCCAGATCAGGAAGGGCGGCACCGTCAGCCTGGTGGTAAGCAAGGGGAGCAACAAGGTGGCGGTGCCGGATGGCCTGGTGGGAGAGACAGCCGGCTTTGTGGAATCCAAGCTAAAGGAAGCCGGCCTGAACCCGGAACGCCAGCCCGATGCCTACTCCAGCTCAGTTGACGCCGGCAATGTCATCTCCGTTGACCCCAAGTCGGGAACTCAAGTGCAAAAAGGATCAACAGTCAAGTACACTGTCAGCAAGGGCCCGGTGCCGCCGAAACAGGTTACGGTTCCCGATGTCACCGGCCTCACCCAGTCTGATGCATCGGCCAAGCTGGGGCAGGCGGGCCTGGAGGTTGGCAGCGTCACGCAGCAGTTCTCCGGCAGCGTTCCCAATGGCCAGGTGATCAGCCAGAATCCGGCAGCCGGCCAAACTGTAAACGCGGGCGATTCGGTGAGCCTGGTTGTCAGTGAAGGACAAAAACCGCCCGCCAGGGTAGCCGTTCCCGCTGTTACGGGCATGAGCCAGGCGACTGCCGTTTCAACCCTTTCGGCGGCAGGGCTGCTGACGACAGTTACCGAGGTTGCGACGGCCGACCCGGCACAGGTGGGCAATGTGATCCAGCAGAGCCCTGCCGCTGGCACGATGGTAAACGTGGACAGCACCGTGTCGATCACGGTCGGGAAAAAGTCGGGGCCGTAGTCGGCCGCCTAGGCGCCTCAAACTCAGCCCGCTGCAAAAATACAACTTTTGCCTGAGCAAAATACAACCAAAGTTGGATTGCGCGCCTGCCTGCGAATGCTTATGCTTGTGCAGTAATCCTCTCACCTGAGAACCGGCTGCAATACTTCAAGGGCCTATTGAAACAGGCTCCAAGAAAGGGTGGGGGGAACCATGCTTGTTTCCGGACGTCGGCGCCGCCGTCAGCGCGGGGGAATGTTAGTTGTCGAGCTTCTTGTGGGGGCTTTCCTGATTTTCCTAATATGGTTGCCGGCAGCCCGCGCAGCCTCGGGGGATGAATACGTTTTTGGGTCCTCAGCGCCCCTGACCCTAACCCATGACGGCTTCCAGCAACAGCCGCACATAAGCGGCAACATCGCCGTCTGGAGCGACGACAGGCCCGGCGGCGGCATGGGCAACCCGGA
>JAJYIM010000023.1 GCA_021790115.1 Actinomycetes bacterium
GTAACCCATACCAGATGCACTTTGAGATCTGATTTCGTGTGCGCGCCCAGCCGGTAGTTTCGCATGCGACCACATTACACGAAAACTTGCGGCGAGGGATTTCAACCATCCCCGATGGGGACATTAACAAGCAAATTGGCTGCAAACAAAAAAGCCTAGCTCATTGATCCGATTTTACGTCCGCGAAACGGCAAAAAACCGCCCGAACAAGAAGAGCCCGGCTAAAACACACCGGGCCGGGCTCGTTGATTTGCTTGTTAATTAGTTCTAAAGCCGGCAAGCGCCGCGATAGCTGCCGCCGCCGGAGAGCGGCGAGATTTGAACCACCGTCCCGGGATATGGAGCATGAATCATGCTGCCGCCGCCGATATAGATGCCTACGTGCTCAATGCCGCCATTGCCGAAGAAGACAAGGTCTCCGGGAGCCAGCTGGCTTTGGCTGATCGGCGTGCCGGCTTCATATTGAGCGGCTGCCGAATGCGGCAACGAGATGCCCACCTGAGCGTAAACATACATCACCAATCCTGAACAATCAAAACCGGCCGGCGAGGCGCCGCCCCAGACGTACGGTACGCCGAGATACTGCATGGCAATGCCTACGACGCCACCGGCGCGCGGGGCAGGCGCAGGCCCGCTGCTGCCACCGGAGTCTGACGAGCCGGCGCTATTATTATAATTGACTGCAGCAGTTTGCCTTTGGGCTGCTGCCGCTGCTTGCGCGGCCGCCGCGGCCGCTTCCTGCTGCTGCTCCTGTTTTTGCAAAGTTTGAATATCAGTATTGATACTGGCAAGCTTCTGCTGCCTGTCAGAAATGCCGGATTCTATCTGATTCTTGTCTGACGCTAGCTGCGAAACCAGATTTTCCTGGGAAGACTTATCGCTATCCAGCTTGACTTGCTCTTGCTCAACCTGGGATTTTAAAATTTTAATCTGGTCAACATCATTCCGGTCCTGCTCGCTAAGCTTTGAGAGCATGTCGTAGGTTGAGAGAAAATCATTTAGGCTGGTTGTATTCATGAGAACGTCAAGCATTCCCGTAGAGCCATTCCGGTAAATCCTGGAAACTCTCTCATCCAGGGTTGCTTGCTTCTGATCCAGCTTTGATTTTGCATCGGCAAGCTGCTGCTCGTTTTGCTTGATGCTGCCCTCAATACTCCCCAGCTCGAGATTGGCGGCGTTATAGCTTTCCACTTTTGCTTCCAACTGCTGGTTCATGCTGTCAATCTCAGCTTTGACCGCACCTGCCTGAGATTGTTTGGACGCAATGTCGCCGGCGGGATCGGCCGAAGCCAGAGTCACTGCCAAAAACAGTGGTAGCAGAACAATCAAGGGGAGACTGATAAAGAAGAGCGGGAGCCTTCTGTGGTGGCGCTTTTTTGGGGAGCCGTGTGGGGAATTTGAACCTGAATCTGATAATGACTGTAGCTTATGCCGGATTTTCTTCGCCTCCTTCAGGACACGTTGTGCCGGTCAGTTGGCATCCACTTTAAGACCCCAAAACTCCGTGAACCATAGCAAGGCGTTTTGCCTAAGTCAATAAACCAGAGTGAAATTTAACATAAATGCCGCAAATTGCGTGATTTTTTTAGCTCTCGTATGCTATTCGGAGACAAAATACTGCCTCAAGCCAACCAAAATTGCCTCTGCTTCACGAGCGGCCAAGCCTTCATTAAATAATTCCTTAGCGGTCTCGGAGCCCGAGAGGAAAAGCGGCTCGACAAGAATGGCCGTCATCTGGGTTTCTCGAAGCACGGCAAAATTCCTTCCGATAGCCGGCAGCGCCGTGATAGCCAGCCGCTCTGACAGACTGTTCAAAATATGACAAGCAAGCAATCGGCCTGATTCAGAAAAATATCCCTGCCGGCAAAAAAAATATGCCGCTACTCCTTGGACATCCGGTTTGGAATAAATATTGTGATGAATGCTAATGAAAAGATCGCCGCCCCAAGAATTTGCCAATGCCGCTCGCTCGTAAAGATCAACATTTTTGTCACTTTCCCTCGTTAAGAACACGCGCGAGCCGGCCGACTCAAGGGCCTGGCTCAAGCGAAGTGCAACTTGTAGATTCAAGTCTTTTTCAAGAAGCCCTCCAGCGGTTGCGGCTCCCTGGTCATCCCCGCCATGACCTGGGTCAACCACAACGGCAATGCTGGCCAATGACCGCCCCGCTGAGTGGCCGCCGTTGCGGTCGGGTATCTTGGCTTCGCCGGCATGGGGCCCGCCATCCTTGGTTACCTTGGCCATAACTTTTAGCACCGACTCATCAACCATGCCATCTACAACCAGTCCCGCATTTTTCTGAAAGTCGAGCACTGCTCTCTCGGTAAAAGATCCAAAAATGCCGTCCTCGGGGCCGGCGTTAAATCCTAACCTGTTCAGGGAGCGCTGCAGAACCAAAACATCTGCTCCGCGGAACGGGGGCATTTTCAAATAAAGCAGCCTCTCACCGGCTTTATAACCGGCCTCGACCAGTTCCTGCCAGGTATTGTCAGCAACAATCCCGTCGACCAGCAGCCCGTTGGCTTGCTGGAAAGCAAGGATGGCGGCCTGTGTATCCGGACCGAAAAAGCCATCAACACCGTCAGTGCCCACATCATATCCCAAGCCGCAAAGCCGGGATTGAACATCAAGCACCTCTTTCCCCCGGTCGCCTAATTTCAGAGTTCTCATGATTGACCGCCTTTGGCCGGCAAGGTTATGGCCAGCCGGGATTCTGAGCATTGAATGTTAATGCCTGCATTGGTCTGGTTCAAGAGTAACGTTCAGCCAGGGAATTTTAAATCCGCCGCCGACTCTGATAGCACCAGATATTGCCCGTTCAACCAGCTTTTTTGCGCCGGACACAGCATCTCCAGGTTCCGCGCCTTTTGCCAGCAGGCAGGTAAGTGCTGCGGAAAAAAAGCAGCCGGTGCCGTGATATTCTTCTCCGCCGCCCTGCCTCGTGCCGGAGAAAATTTCCAGCTTGCCATTGTAGAACGCAATGTCTGTTGGGGCGGCGCTGAAATGGCCGCCGGTTATACATACGGCGCCGGCACCCAAGTCCGCCAGGGCCTGCGCCGCCTTGCCCGCTTCGGAAGCCGTTTCGACCTTGATCCCCGTTAGCGCTTCTGTTTCGTAAAGGTTTGGCGTCACCATATCAGCAATGGGAAGCAAATGCCTCTTTATCGCTTTCGCAACTTCGGCGCTGCCCACATCAAAGCCACTTGTGCTTTTTAAAACCGGATCGACGATCAGCAGCCCCGCTTTCCTGGCCGCAATTGTTGACGCCACGACCTTCACATTCTCAGCAGTTCCAAGCATCCCGGTCTTGATCGCCAAGGGAGAAACATCATCAAACAGAACCTCAAGCTGGCTGCGAACCTGCCTAGGATGAAGCGGATATACGTTTTTGACTTCATTTGTGTTTTGTGATGTAATGGCTGTGATCACGCCTACGCCGTACATTCGCATCCAGTTAAAGACGCGAAAGTCAGCCTGGACGCCAGCGCCTCCCGAGGGATCGAAACCGGCGATGGTTAGAACCGCAGATGAGCCAACCCGCTCAGCCACTGGCGGCGAAGTGATCAAAACCGCGACGTTTCATGACGCATTCGGCGCCATCGCTACGCACGGTCAAAATGCCTTCAGCTTGTGTCAGGATTTCACCTATCTCCGTCACTGGAATTGCGGCTGACCGGCTGATTTCATCAATGATAGCCCCGCACTTCTCCGGCGGAGCAGTAATTAAAAGCTCATAATCCTCACCGCCCTGCAGGGCCAGCTCTTCAACATCAAGGCCAAATTTATGCGCCGCCAGCTTTAGCTCCTGATGAACAGGCAATCTTCTCAAATCTATCCTCGCTCCCGTGCCGCTCTGGTTGCAAATATGACGAAGATCGCCGGCCAAGCCGTCACTGACATCGGTCATGGAGGCCGCCCCCAGCCTCCGCGCCAGTGCGCCTGCGGCAAGCCGCGCCTCAGGATATACGAAGGCGCGCCTTAATTCCGGGAACTCATCAATTGAAAGGCCTCTCTCAAAAAACCAGAGGCCGGCCGCAGCACTTCCCAAATAACCGCTAATCATAATCCTGTCACCGGGCCGCGCTCCGGACCTAAGCACTGCCTGCCCGTCTGCGATGGCGCCGCACACGGCAATGCCAATTATCAGGGGGCCTGGTGAGCGCGCCGTATCGCCACCTATTATTGTCACCTTTTCCCTGCCCGCCAAATCGGCTACACCCTGGCAAATATCATCAATATAATCAACGGAAGTTTCCGCCGGGCAGGCCATCGACACCATTGCGTAAAACGGAGCGGCGCCCATCGCTGCCAGGTCGCTCAAGTTTACTGCGAGGCACTTGCGGCCCAGCTCCGCAGGCGTCAGCCATGTTCTTTTGAAGTGGACTCCCTCCAGCAAGAAATCTGTCGTCCAGAGTTCCTTCCCCGGGAGGGGAAGCGTCACAGCAGCATCATCGCCAATGCCAATCAGAACTTCTGCGGCCGCCGGCGCAAACACCCGGCGCATTCTCTCAAGCAGGGCTTCTTCGCCCAGTTCGCCAACTAGCAACCTGAAATCTCACCAGCCTTGATTCCCAGATGGTCTGAGACAATCTTCATGGCGCACAGCTCGCCGCACATACTGCATCCCGGAACCGAAGCGCTGCGCCGCACCTGGTATATTGCCCCGGCCGTCTCCGGATCAATCGACAAATCGATCTGGCGCTGCCAATCCAGTGTTTTCCTGGCGATGGCCATTTGCAAATCCCAGTCCCGCGCACCGGCCACGCCCTTGGCAATATCGGCGGCGTGAGCAGCAATGCGGGAGGCAATAACACCGGCGTGGACATCTTCGGGCGCGGGCAATCCCAAATGTTCAGACGGCGTCACGTAACAAAGGAAATCTGCACCCGCCGCGCCGGCCAGCGCACCACCAATTGCCGCAGTGATATGGTCGTAACCTGGAGCAATGTCTGTTACCAGCGGGCCGAGAACGTAAAACGGAGCTCCTTCGGTAAGCTTCTTCGCCAGCAAGACATTGGCTTCCACCTCGCCCAGCGGCACGTGTCCCGGCCCTTCAATTATAGCCTGAACGCCGGCTTCACGCGCCTGCCTGGCCAGCTTGCCCAAAGTTACCAACTCCGCGAACTGGGCCCTGTCGCTGGCGTCAGCCAGACAACCCGGCCTGAGCCCATCGCCCAGGCTGACGGTGACATCGAAGCGCGCCAAAATCTCCAACAGCAGATCAAAGTCTTCATAGAAAGGGTTCTCGCAGCCGTGGTGAATCATCCAGGCGATCATAAAAGCGCCGCCGCGGCTGACAACATCCATGACACGGCCTTCGGCCTCCAAATGCTCCAGGGCAGAGAGAGTCAGTCCGGCATGAATTGTCATGAAATCAACGCCGCTGGCAGCCTGGCGCTCAACAACCCTGAGCAGTTCGTCACGGGTCATGGAGACGACGCTGCCGGAAGCCTCGCGAGCCTGCGACGCTGCTTCATATATTGGCACCGTGCCGAACGGCAAGCTGCAGGAGGAAATCAGCGCCTGCCGTAACAGGCCAACATCACCGCCGCTGGACAAGTCCATGACAGTGTCGGCGCCTGCCCTGGCGGCCGTCTCAAGTTTGTCCAGCTCATCTGCCGAAGAAAAAAACTCGCTGGAAGCGCCAATATTTGCGTTAACTTTTGTCCGTAGTCCCGCGCCGATGCCGGTCGGGCACACCCGCCTGCCGCTATTGCCGGCCGGAATCACCGCCGCGCCTTTTAGAATTCTCCCTGCCAGTTCATCTACGTCGACGGACTCGGCCAGCGCAACTTCTGTAACCGCCTGCGGCGCACTCCCGGACCCCAACAATTTAAGAAGAGTGGGCATCTTTTACCCCTGGGCCGCTGACCTTGACTTTTTTGGCACCGGTTGACGCAGACGGGCGCGGTCCAAGGCCTGCCGCAGCTTCCTTGTAGCAGCAATCATATCCTCTGCCATCGCCACCGCCGACACTACGGCAACGCCATCGGCGCCGGCGGCAACGCACTCGGAAAGATTGCCTGCGTCTATCCCCCCAATAGCAATTACCGGGACACTCGCCAATGCCTTGATTTTGCTGATGCGGGCTAGTCCGATTGGCAATTTCCCCGGTTTCGTGGCGGTTCTAAATACCGGCCCAACCCCAACATAAGCAGCGCCCTCCAGCTCAGCTTTTCGTACTTCATCATGCCTTGCTGCAGATTTGCCCACGATTTTTCCCCGGCCCAGCATTCGGATCGCCGCCGCCACGGGCAGGTCATCGGGGCCGACATGCAATCCCTCGGCCTGGGAGGCCATCGCGATGCCCACATGATCATTTATAATCAGGGGGATGCCAGCCGCCTGCGTCATTTTATGAATTTCCCTGGCGATCTTTAACGCTTCGCCCATGCTGCGGCGTTTGATCCTTAGCTGAACCGCATTGGCGCCACCCTCAATTGCAGCGGCGGCCACATCGATATGATCCCTCCCCAACTCCGGAACCGAGCAGGTTATCACATATAATCCAAAATCCAAGACAGATCCCCCTTGCCTCAATACCTGGCGCCTACTCGCGCAAGTTCCTGGCAAATATTTCATCGTGCCTTTGACAAAATTCCTTTTCGCCAAACTGTGACCTGATCAGCTCGCTTTGCCGGTGGGCATTATAGAGCCGGCAATCCGAGTCCTCGCAAAACGGCTCGTCTGTCATACGATACGACAAAGCCTGCAAAATCAAACCCTTCGCGACATTCGTTAGCCGCGAATCATCCAATTGCAAGTGATCGCCCGCAAGCGCCCGGGCCCATTCCATATTTCCCGCTCCAGGCAAACCAAGGGCCTGCGAAGTTCTTCTGGCGATATAAAAACCCGCCGCTTTGGCCGGAGCCTCCACGATGCCGCTTATTGAGACCACCGTTGGCCCCCCCAAAATAACAGACCTTGCATGATATCGTTTGTCGGCTTCCTTCCAACTTCCAATTAGCTGATTTGTAAAAATAATGTTTGCGCACTCCAGTCTCGACTCCGCGGCCGGAAGCATCTGCCTGTAAATATCCAAAATCAAACCGGCGTCATACAGAAACCCAAACACATTGCTCTTCAAATTTTTTAGCCTGGAAAGCTCATATTGAATTTCGCCTTTGAGAACCGGCTGGCTGGGCCGGGCCGGCGCTCCAAGATCCCTGACCTTCGCCCGGGCCAGCGCTGCGGCAAGAAACTCTGTGTTATAACTGCCGCGGCTTCCATCAACGGCGCTTTCCAGCAACGGTCCCCTAAGCAAAACGCGGGCTCTCGGGAGCTTGCCGCGAACGTAAGCGGCAAGCTCATCATAGTTGAGCGCTTTGCACCTTGGCTCTGAATATATGAAGACTTTGGCTACCTCGATCATTGCCGTAGCCCTTGCCTGGCGCTTGCTCTATTTCGCCGGAGCTGTTCTTTCCGCCAGTTTTGTGATAGCAACCGCTGCGGCCCGCTTTCCGGAAAGCAGCATCCCGCCGAAGGTGGGGCCCATACGCGGCAGGCCGTATGCCGTGGAAACCGCCATGCCGGTGATAACAAGGCCCGGCACAAACTCGCCTGTATGCTCCAGAATCAGGTCCTCAGACCGTTCAACCCACATAGCGCCAAATCCGACTGTCTCGGCCATGCCCCTCTGCTCCAGCTTTGAGACCACGCAGGCGTCGTGGCCGGTGGAGTCGATTATCAGGTCGGCCTCAATCGCAACAGGGTCAACACAGGTTATCTCCCGCGGCAATGAATTAATCGGCGTCCAGTTAATAACCACGCCGGCGACGCGGTTTCCTTCCCTGATCACGACATCTTCAAAAACTGTCATGTTGGCAAACTTTACGCCGGCATCGCATGCCGCCGCTATCAGCTTGGAGCAGGCGTGAGGGCCATCGGCAACGAAAAGTCCGGGCTGCGCCTCTTCGCAGGGGACCCCGAGTTCCTCCATAACTTCCTGCGCTGGCGCCCGCAAGGTAACTTTGTTCATCAAGTAACCGCCAATCCAGAAGCCGCCGCCGATATAGTTGTTCCTTTCGACAATCAAGGTTTTCAGACCGCTGGCCGCCAGCTCCCGGCCTGCCATCAGACCGCTGGGGCCGCCGCCAACTATTATGACGTCGCTTTTGGCATATTCCTCAAACTGCCGCATAAAACTGCCAACAATAGCTTTGGTAACATCCGTTTCATCGATAGGGTGAAAAACAGCCATGTTAAATCCTTTCCTCTAGGAATGCTAAACGCCAAAAAAAGAAGCCGCGCCAACGCGGCACGGCTCTTGGAATCTATCTCAGAAAGTTGTTCAAAGCGAAGCCGGCCAACCCACAGCCTTTGCAGCCGGCCGCAAAAGAATATGTCTTTTGCGATAGATTCTTAACCACAGAGTCATCCCTGCGCTGGCATTACCCAGATCAGGTTCATGG
Organism: Actinomycetes bacterium; assembly: GCA_021790115.1. Classification (GTDB taxonomy): domain Bacteria; phylum Actinomycetota; class Thermoleophilia; order BMS3ABIN01; family BMS3ABIN01; genus JACWAD01. Next base: position 8,412 of record JAJYIM010000023.1, read on the forward strand.
GGTCAGTGATACATCACTTTCTCAGCCGCTTTTAGCAGCTCCCCCGCGAATGTACAGGCAGATTATATCACGCAATAACTAACAATCAATGCGCATTTTCGCATAACCAATCCAGCCCGGCGCTAGCCAACCGTGAGGGCGCCGCCAACGGGTGTTAGGCTGTGGCTTGATTTTCCAGCCTGGTTACTTGCGGCAAGATCCCGCTGTGGCCCTGCCCAACCGCCGTGCGGCTGCGCAACCTGAGACTGCGGATCTTCAAACTCCTCCCCGCAAATTTCACAGTATCCCCATTGATTGACTGACCCTGCGGAAAGACAGACATCACAATCATACATCTCCATTTGAATCCCTCCCGAGGCAAATAAAGCGTCACGCGAAAAACTGGTGTTGAAAAATAAGGGGTTAAAAAGCGTTATTTACTAGCTACCCTAAACAAAGCAGACATAAACCCTAGGTGTTTTCCGGCAAGCTCTTCAACAAGAAAGCGTGCTTGCCGAGTTGGTTAGCCGCTTTTTCCCGGCTGCTCTCCTGCCGGAGCGGCCGAGATTGGACAAAAAGACACCTTCTCCTCAGCCTCAATCAAAATGTCGACCGCTTCCGGATCAAACTGGGAACCACGGCCGGCAAGCAACTGGCCGCGCGCTTTTTCAGGCGTCATGGCGGGCCGGTAGGGCCGGTTTGATGTCATGGCGTCATAAGCATCAGCCACCGCCAGCAACCTTGCTCCCAGAGGAATATCCTCGCCAGAGATGCCATCCGGATACCCGCGGCCGTCATAGCGTTCGTGATGATATTTGACCATGGCCAGAATGCCTTCGTCCTTAATGATGGACTTCAGGATCTTTTCACTTAAAGTAACATGCTCCTTGATGCGGTCAAACTCCTCATCAGTGAGCTTGCCCGGCTTTCTTAAAACTTCTTCAGTGACGCCGATCTTGCCAATATCGTGCACCTGTCCGGCAAGCCGAATTCGAGCAATTTCCTCTTTCGGGAGCCCTTTTTCTTTCGCCATCGCCACCACAATTTCTGTCACGCGCCGAGTATGCCCGTTGGTGTACGCGTCCTTGGCTTCAAGAGCCTCCGCCAGCGCCTTTAACGAACCCAGAAAAGTTTCCCTCAGCTCTACTGTCTGTTCTTCCACCTTTAGTTCGAGAAACTCGCGGTACTCACGGTTGGCCTGAATCAGGTGCCGTTTTTCCAGGGCCCTCTCGACGCTGAGACGTACTTCGTCAAGGTCAAACGGCTTCATCACGTAATCATAGGCTCCCAGCTTCATCGCCTGAATAGCTATCTTGGTGTTGACAACAGCGGTAAGCATGATGGTGACAATCTCAGGCCACTTGCCGCGTATTTCTTTAAGCAAATCGACCCCGGATCTTCCGGGCATCATTATATCGCTAAGCACCAGATCAACAGGGATTGATTCCAGGATGCGAAGGGCAGATTCTACATCGGCTGAAAGGGTGCAGCTGTAACCCTCTTCTTCAAGCGCCCGCTTGAGCACGCCCCGGACTGAAGCCTCATCATCAACAATAAGAATCTTGGTATTTTGTCTATCCGGCATAAAGGAAATCAGGTCTGTGCTGTTCTAGAAAAAAACAAAGGCGCGGTGAAAAAAAATTGCCGGCGCCAAGTTGAACCAAGACCGGTCCCTTGAAAAGCCGTATGAAAATCTTTGCAAATTATACCTTGCTTTTTGGACAAATTGCCTACTTCTTTCCCTGCTATTGGCGTAAAATGCATCGGCAAGAGCCTCTAACTTCTTGAACTTTAAAAAGATGATATTTGTCTTGTATGACCTTTTATAAATATGGCAAATAGATTAAAGTCGCAATAATAAGAAAGGAGGAATTTCCTCATCATGGACGTCCTGGAGGCAATCAGAAGCAGGCGCAGTCACCGTCTGTTTAAAAACATGCCTGTTGAGCAGGAGAAAATTGACAAAATCCTGGACGCTGCCCACTGGGCTCCCTCACCGGCTAATACGCAGCCCTGGGAATTTGTCGTGGTCAGGGGTGCCGATGCCCGAAAGCGGCTTTATGAGTTTTCAGAAGAGGCAAAAAAAAGCGGCCGCATTGAAGTTCGCGGCTTCAGTTATATACGGCCGCTGCCAGAAAATATATCGGAAGAATCAGAAGAGGCGGAGCGATTGGCGCTGGAACATTATTCCCTCTCCTTCCTCAAAAATGTTCCGCTCATCATTGCCGTGGTTGGCCTGCCGCTGACGTCGGTGAAATCTGCCGGCTTTCAGGAGACTCGCAACAGCTACAAATATTCTTGCGGGGCCGTGATTCAGAATATGCTGCTCACAGCCGAGTCGCTAGGACTGGGCAGCCTCTGGTTTACCCTGTTTGACCAGAAGCTGGTGCGGCAGTTCCTCATGATTGACCGCGCCAAGCACCTGGTAGCCATGGTCCTGGTTGGCTACGCCGCGATTCCGCCCCCATCCCCCGGCCGCCTGCCGCTAAAGTTAAAGGTTACCTGGGTTGATTGATGGTTAAGGTGCTGGGAATCATGGGCAGCCCCAGGCGCGATGGCAATTCGGAGATATTGCTCAGCCGCGCCCTGGAGGGAGCAGCCGCAGCCGGGGCCGAGGTAAAAAGAATACGGCTGGCGGGCCTGAATATTTCTGGCTGTACGGAATGCAATGATTGCTACGAAGATGGCAGCTGCAGCACCGCCGACGATATGGACCGCGTTTACGCCGCGCTGGAATGGGCCGACCGCATCCTGTTGTCATCGCCAATATTTTTTATGGGGCTTCCTTCCCAAACAAAAGCAATGGTTGACCGGACGCAAAGATACTGGGCCCTTAAATATGTTTTGCACAAGCCGTTTCCGCGGCTCCCGGAAGCTCCTCCGCGCTACGGCAGTTTCATCGGTGTCGGCGCCACCAAGGGCAAACGCCTGTTTGACGGCGCGATTTTGACATTGAGGTATTTCTTTGATGCAATAGGCGCTGAGCCGCGTGAAGATCTATACCTGTTGATCCGCAAAGTTGATGAAAAGGGCGAAATAATGGAAAGGGCTGCCGAGCTGGACGCGGCCTATAAAATGGGCAAGGCGCTGGCGAAACTATAATCGCCGGAGTTTGATGCTATCGCCATCAAGAACTTTAGAATCTATCCGCTTCCGGCAGAATATCCGGCATAAGCGCAATGAGTTTGATGCTATCACCATCAAGAACTTTAGAATCTATCTCAAAAAGCATATTCTGCTGCGGCCGGCCTCACTACGAACAGCCTTTTGAGATAGATACTTAGCCAAGAAAACGGAAAGCTGATCAAACGCCGGCAGGCTCGTCATCGCGCCTGTCTGAGTCTACGAAGGGATCCTGGACAACACGGCGGTCAACAACAACTGTTACTTCCGGCATCTGCTCGGAAAGCTCATGACAGCGGCGGTTAAGAAAAGGTATCTTATGATCAACGATGAGCAGTTTGTGCCCGCCGGCGTCAATCAGCGCCGATTTGTAACAACAATAACGGCAGCCGTAGTAATCGCTCTTTGGCTTTTCCTCCTTTGGATGGCCACAATATGGGCAGGAAAAGTTATTCATGAAGAAAATATAACCGCCATGCGGGGTGATTTGCATCGGGGATTACCCTGAAAATAGCCTGAATTTAAAGACTTTTTCAGCCGCGGAGCTGGCCGGTTGCGCCGGCCAGGACGGAGCACCCGTTTACGTTGCTTTCCGCGGCAAGGTTTACGATGTCTCTCTAAGCCCCCTGTGGCAGGAAGGATCCCACCAAGAAGAGCATTTAGCCGGCAAGGACTTGACCCGCGAAATGGCCGATGCCCCACATGACCCCGATTTACTGGCCGAATTTCCCGTTGTGGGCAAGATTAAATAACCATCTTGCTTGGCTCCTCGGGCAGGACTTGAACCTGCAACCTACCGGTTAACAGCCGGTTGCTCTACCATTGAGCTACCGAGGAGCGTAATCAATGAAGCACCTGCATTATAGAGGGCGGTAAAGAGGCTTTTCAAGAACCACATTGCTGCAAATTGGCAAAAAACACCCTGTTTGTTAACAAGGCAGGGCGCGCGGAGTCAATTATTCCAGAAATTCCTTCAGCTTTTGGGACTCCCGGTAACTTTTCAGTTTCACCAGGGTTTTGGCTTCAATCTGCCTGATGCGCTCCCTGGTGACCCCAAACTTTTGCCCCACCTCTTCCAGCGTCCGCGGATGCTCGCCCTTTAAGCCGAACCTGAGCTCGATAACCTTGCGCTCGCGGTGCGTCAGGCTGTTTAAAACTTCAGCAAGATCTTCCTTTTGCATAATATCTGAAACCGCCTCCACGGGGGCTACGGCTTCGTTGTCCTCGATAAAATCACCTAACTGACTGTCTTCTTCTTCGCCAATGGGAGTCTCCAGCGATACCGGCTCCTGCGATATCTTAATAATCTCCCTAACTTTATCCGGAGTTGTATCCATCTCCTTGGCAATCTCAAACGGGGTTGGTTCTCTGCCCCGATCCTGCAGCAGTTGCCGCTGCACGCGAATGAGCTTGTTGATTGTCTCCACCATGTGAACGGGGATGCGGATTGTACGCGCCTGATCGGCGATGGCGCGCGTAATCGCCTGCCTAATCCACCAAGTGGCGTATGTTGAGAATTTGTAACCTTTGCGGTAATCAAACTTCTCCACCGCACGAATAAGGCCGAGGTTGCCTTCCTGAATCAGGTCCAGAAACAGCATTCCCCGGCCGACATACTGCTTGGCGATACTTACGACAAGTCGGAGGTTTGCCTGTATCAACTTTCGCTTGGCCTCCATGTCCTGCCGCTCAATCCTTTTGGCCAGTGTCACCTCTTCTTCCGCAGTCAGCAGCGGCACCCTGCCAATCTCTTTAAGGTAGAGGCGCACCGGGTCGCTCGTGGGCGTTTTGACAGACAGGTCCAGGCGGCTGAGAATTTCTTCCTCGCCCGCCTTGCCGTCGCCAGGAATGCCGGATGTGAGGGCCTCATCATCCTCTTCAACTACCTCGATCCCCATATCAAGGAAAGTTGAATAAATGCTCTCTATCTGGTCTGTGGAAAGCTCGACTTCCTGAAGAACATCGGCCACCCTGTCAGAAGACAGGTAGCCGTGCACCCTGCCCTCGGCAATCAGGTCCCGGACCTCATCCAGGCTGAGTTCTTCCGGATGACTCATTTAAAACTCATAAGAACCGGATTGAATGAGCTCAATTATCTCCCTCCGGCGAGTCTCTAACCGGCAAAGGTCTTTAAAACTTTCAGAATTATTATCGTCGCGGGAGAGCTCTTCTTTGAGAACGGAAATGCGGCGGTTTATTCTTGCTTCAGAAAGGCGAAAGAAAAGCTCATGGAGGGCGTCAGGCGGCAACTCCTGGCCGGAGCGGGACCTGATCTGAAGCTCAGGCAAAATGGAAGCAGCCGCACCGGTCGAAAAATCAGGCGCGGCCTTAGAGCCGGCATTGTGACCCTCAATTCTCTCCTTGACCCAGTGATAAGCCGCCCGGGTCTGCTCCGTCGTGAAATAGGCGTCAGTCATGGCCTGCAAATACCTTCTGGCCTCCCCTGGATATGCCAGACACAAGCTCAGGAAACTTCTTTCGTTACTTTCCTGGTGTGTTAAAACCCGCTGGCGGGCTTCGCCCTCATCGCTTGCCGCAGCCGCATGCGAAACCGCCTTCATTAAGTATGCCACATTTTCAACGTCAAGGCGGAGCCGGCCGGCAATAATTCGCAGCTGCTCGTCTCGCTCGATGGCGTCGGCGGCACCGGAAAGAACCTTTTTAAGCGCCGCAAAGGCCTTGTTGCGGCCAGCAGCAGTGCTTAAATCGGAGCGCGACAGTGTCATCTGGACTTGATACTCTAGCAACGTGGGAGCTTCAGCCGCAAGGCAGTCATAATCCTGGCCACCGCCCGCCGACATCACCAGGTCCGCCGGATCCTGACCGGGGGGCATCTTGACAACCCATAATGATATTGCCATATTATTTGCAAGCTCCTGAGCCCGCAGTATTGCCTTTTGCCCAGCGGCATCAGCATCAAAAGAAAGGTAGATATTTTTTGTGAACCTTGATATTTCCCGCAACTGCTGCCCGGTAAGGGCTGTTCCCATCGAAGCAACCACATTTTTTATCCCGGCCTGGCTCAAAGCCATTACGTCAGTGTAGCCTTCGACGACGTAGGCCCTGTCCTGGCGGACAATATCCTGGCGGGCATTTCCCAGGCCAAAAACGAGATTGCCCTTATGGTAGAGACCGGAGTCGGGCGAGTTTAAATACTTGGGTTTGCTGTCATCGAGCACGCGCGCGCCAAAGCCAAGCACGCGGCCACGGTGGTCGGTAAAAGGAAACATCAGTCGGCCGCGAAAGCGGTCGTAAAACCGGCCTGATTTTTGCATTACCAGGCCGGTGGAAATCAGCTCCTCCGCCGAAAAGCCCTTGTCCTGAGCCGCCTTTGCCAGGGCCTGTCCTCCCGGAGGCGAAAATCCCAGCCGGTATTGACGAATCACTTCTTCCTTAAAACCGCGCCGCTTCAGATACAGGCGGCCTGATTCCGCTTTGGCGGAATCGCGCAAGCACCTTGAGTAATAAGAAGCTGCCTGATCAAGAAGCGACAGGACCCGCTCGCGGCGCCGAAACCGTTCCTCCTGCCCGGCACTGCTTTGTTTAAATTCCAGGTTGACGGCATACTTGTCCGCCAGCGCCTGCACCGCATCAGCAAATTCGAGGCTCTCAATTTTTTGCAAAAATGTGAAGGCGTTGCCGCCTTCGCCGCAGCCAAAGCAATAATAGAGCTTCTGCGCCGGGTCAACAGAAAAAGAAGGAGTTTTTTCATTGTGGAATGGGCATCTTCCCATGTAGTTGGCGCCTGTTTTCTTTAACTCTGTATAAGGAGACACGATCTCCAGCATGTCGCAGGCGTCCAGGACTGCCTGAATTGAAGACTGTTTTATCAAAGCCATGAATGGTAGTTTCGAGGTTCGGGTTTCGAGTTTCGGGTTTTCAGGCTGCTGGCTCCTATTCGGCGTCTCCCTCCCAGCCCCGCGGAAGAAAGAGATCCTTAAATTTGCGGATGGCGAACTGGTCGGTCATACCGGCAATGTAGTCAGTCACCTTCACGGCAATGCCTTTGCCGCCGGCGCCCGCCCAGTCAGGAAGCAGCTCTGGATTTTCAATGTAATAGGCAAAAAGGTTGTCAACCACCAGGTTCACGCGCCGCATTTCCCGGCCGGCCACCGACCCAAGGTAAACCCTCTTAAATAAAAAATCGCGCAGCCAGCCCATGGCTTTTTTCATCTCCGGGCTTTGGCGAATCTCCCCTATTCCCAGACTGTTGTCAACAAGATCGTGCACCAGCGCATCGATACGGCGGCTGCAGGTATCGCCCAGCAACAAGATCTCTTTTTCCGGCAGATCACTGCTGCCGATAATTCCTGCCCTGAGGGCATCGTCGATGTCATGATTTATGTAGGCAATGCGGTCGGCCAGGCGCACAATCTTGCCTTCCAGGGTAGCAGGCAGCCTCGGCCCGGTATGCGTAAGAATCCCGTCTTCCACTTCATAACAAAGATTGAGCCCCTTTCCCTGCCGCTCCAAGTGGCGGACAACGCGCAGGCTCTGTTTCTGGTGCTCAAAAGCCTGACCTGTTCGTTTTTGCAGTGAGGACGACAGCGCCTCTTCACCCATGTGCCCAAAAGGCGTGTGGCCGAGGTCATGGCCGAGGCTGATTGCCTCGGCAAGATCCTCATTTAACCCAAGCGCCCGCGCGGCCGTGCGGGAGATGCCCGACACTTCCAGGGTGTGCGTCAGGCGGGTGCGGTAATGATCACCTTCGGGCGCAATGAAAACCTGGGTCTTGTGCTTGAGTCTCCGAAAACTCTTGCTATGAACGATGCGGTCGCGGTCACGCTGAAAACAGGTTCTTAAGCTGCAGGGCTCCTCCGGGGTGGCGCGGCCGCGGCTCTGGGCCGCCGGCACCGCATAGCGAGACAGATTCTCTTTTTCCTGCTCTTCAACAGAAGCGAAAGGATCATTTTCGCGCTTCGCGCTTCGTGTCTTGCGTTGCGATTCGATCATAATGCGATCTGCTTAGAGCCTATTTCGATAGGCTCTTGGGCGGGGATTCGCTCCCGGCGTCGTGTTAAATAAAACTCAGCACTTGCAACTACATTACCAGCCGGCCCGGACGGAAAATTTACAGAAAGATTCTAAGCGGTGGTAAATACCATCCTTTTCTCTTCCAGGACGGCCTGGGCCGCCGCCAGCCGCGCCAGTGGCACCCTGTAAGGCGAGCAGCTAACGTAGTTAAGGCCTGCCCTGTGGCAGAATTTAACACTGTCAGGCTCTCCACCATGCTCACCGCAGACACCCAGCTTGATGCCGGGGTTTTTCTCACGACTGGCGTCCACAGCCATTTCCACCAGCTTGCCAACGCCATTTACATCAATCGTCTCGAAAGGATTACTCTGGACGATTCCCTCATCCAGATAATATGTGAGAAACTTGCCTTCCGCATCATCGCGCGAGAAGCCAAGCGTAGTCTGGGTTAAATCATTTGTGCCGAAGCTGAAGAAGTCGGCGTAATCCGATATATGCCCGGCCGTTACGGCCGCGCGGGGCAGCTCGATCATGGTGCCCACCTTGTAATCAATAGCTGTGCCGGCGCCGGCCAGCACTTCTTCACAAACTCTGACGGTTAGCCCCCGCATCCGCCTGAGCTCTTCGGCATACCCCACCAGCGGTATCATGATCTCCACCTGCGGCGCTGCGCCTGTTTTTTTCTGAACCGCTGCCGCCGCCTGCATGATGGCACGAACCTGCATCTCGTAAATTTCAGGCCACTGAATGCCCAGCCGGCACCCGCGTGTGCCCAGCATCGGGTTCATTTCCTTAAGCGAGCGCACCCGGGCGGCGACGGCTTCCCTTTCCGCAATATCTGCCTCTGAGCCGCCGGTAAGCTTCAGCCTCTCGATCTCGACCATCAGCTCGGTATAGTCGGGCAAAAACTCGTGCAAGGGAGGATCCAGCAGCCTGATGGTAACGGGCAGGCCCTGCATCGTTTCAAAGATGCCTTCAAAGTCGCCCTGCTGCATTGGCAGCAGGTTTTCCAGGGCGGCAGAGCGCTCCCTGGTGCCAGAGGCCATGATCATCTCGCGGACTATCGGCAGGCGGCCGGGCGTCATGAACATGTGCTCCGTGCGGCAAAGGCCGATGCCCTCGGCGCCAAATTCGCGCGCTTTTTCAGCATCCTCGGGAGTATCAGCGTTGGTGCGCACGCCCATCGTGCGGATCTGGTCGGCCCACTCCACAATTGACTGGAAGTTCTCATTGATCTGCGGCGGCACCAGCTCCACGGCGCCAAGGATCACATTGCCGGTGGTGCCGTCAATGGTGATAATGTCGCCCTCGCTGATGGTATGTTCTCCAACTGTGAACCGCCGGTCTTCTTCACTGATCCTGATCTGGTCCGCGCCGCAAACGGCCGGCTTGCCCATTCCCCGGGCAACAACGGCCGCATGGCTGGTCATGCCGCCATGCGAGGTTAACACGCCCTGGGCCTGAATCAGGCCATGAATGTCATCGGGGCTGGTTTCCCACCGGACGAGAATCACGGACTCGCCGCTCTTTCCCCGGGCGGCAGCCGTGTCAGCATCAAAGACAACCTTGCCCACAGCCGCACCCGGCGATGCGTTCAGCCCGGTTGTAACTACATCGTACTCCTTGGCAGGGTCAAGCATCGGATGCAGCAGCTGATCCAGCTGGCCGGCGTCGACGCGGGCCACCGCCTCTTCCTTGCTGATCAAGCCCTCGCCAAACATATCAACTGCAATTTTGACCGCCGCCGCCGCCGTCCGTTTGCCATCACGGGTCTGCAACATATAAAGCTGGCCCTTTTCAATCGTGAACTCAATATCCTGCATCTCGCGGTAATGCTGCTCCAGGGTATGCATAACCTGTATCAGCTTCTCACATGCCTGGGGCAGGTCGTCTTTCATCTCCGCCAGCTTCTTCGTTTTGCGAATCCCGGCAACCACGTCCTCACCCTGGGCATTAACCAGGTAGTCGCCGAATATTTCCTTCTCGCCCGTGGACGGATTCCTGGTAAACGCGACGCCGGTGCCTGAATCATCGCCCATATTGCCAAAGACCATCATTACCACGTTCACGGCCGTGCCCAGATCATCAGAAATATTGTAATGGCGCCGGTAGGTCACTGCCCGGGGCGCATCCCAGCTGCCGAAAACAGCAGCAATTGCCATGTCTAATTGCTCGCGCGGGTCGTCCGGGAAGGAGCGGCCCGCTTCTCTTTCGAGAATCTGTTTAAAGGTCCCCACCAGCTCCTTGAGGTCTTCTGCGGAAAGCTCGTTGTCAAAGCTGACGTCTGCCTTTTCACGCTCGGCGCTGATTGCATCCTCAAACAACTGCCCGTCAACCTCCATGACAACCTTGCCAAACATCTGGATGAAACGACGGTAGGCATCAAAGGCAAAGCGCTCATCCCCGGTCTGCGCCGCCAGGCCCTGGACTGATTCATCGTTGAGGCCCAGGTTGAGCACGGTATCCATCATCCCCGGCATGCTGAACTTGGCTCCGGACCTGACGCTCACCAGGAGCGGATTGTCCGCCTGCCCCAGTTTCTTTCCTGCCTTCTCTTCCAGGGCCGCCAGATGATCAGCAACCTCTTCCGCGAGGCCTTCGGGGAACTGCTTGCCGGCCACGCCGTAGGCAATGCAGGCTTCAGTGGTGATGGTAAATCCGCCGGGAACCGGGATGCCCAGGTTTGTCATCTCAGCGAGGTTGGCCCCCTTGCCGCCTAGCAGGGCCTTCATGTCGCGCGACCCCTCGGAGAAATCATAAACAAATTTCTTGCCCACTTTCCCTCCTAAAAAATCAGATTGCAGATGATGGATGATAAATATTTTCGATAGCCCGATGTGCAAATCCGGGCTTCCAAGTTTATCTTATGGAATCTCCTGAAGCCATCATTTTTTCGGTCCCATCAATAAGAATCTATCTCAAAAGGCATATTCTGCTGCGGCCGGCTGCAAAGGCGATGGGCGGCGTCCTCGGAGCAAAAAGCCCTCGACGTACCGCAGGGGTACGACTGCGGGCTTTTTACTCCTGCGTCCTTGCCCATCGCCTTTTCGCTCGGCCTCGCTACGAACTGCCTTTTAAGATAGATTCTAATCCAAAATCCAGTACCCGGTTTTACAGGCGTTGAGGAGCGGGAGCCGCGGCCACCAGCATTGGATCTCCCAACGACCTCAGCATAAGCGCCGCCTTGACAACAAGCGCCAGCCGGTTATTGCGCAACTGTTCATCTTCTGCCATGACAAGAACTTCATCAAAAAAATGGTCCGCCACGGGACGGACAGCCGCGGCCAGCTCCAGGGCTTCCTTGAATTTGCGCTCAGCCGAGAGCGCTTCAATCCTGGGCAGAAGACTATCAACCATTTGAAACAGCTCCCCCTCTGCGGCTGCCTCAAACAGCGACTGGTCGATCTGACCGGGCTCGAAACGCGCGCCGGCCTTGGCCGCAATCTTAGTCAGGCGGAAGTAAGCAGTGTGCAAATCATCAAAGGCGGGCCAGCTGCGGAATTCGTCAATCGCCCGGGCAAGAGAAATCAAAGCCAGGACGCTCTTTGACCCGGAGGCGCGCGCCGCTTCTGCCACCTCTACGGGCAAACCATCTTCTACCAGCCGGCGCTGGAAGCGCTCGCAAACAAAGTCAAATGCCCGGCTAATTATCCCGCCGTCCGTGACTAGGTCGGCTTTTTGATCAACAAACAGCAAGTGTGAAGCTTCCAGCAGCGCAGTCAGATCAAAGTCGAAGTTAAACTTGCCAACGATTTCCACCAGCCCTGCCGCCGCCCGCCGCAGGCCGTATGGATCGCTGGAACCGCTGGGCAGTTCATCCACTGAGAAGGCGCCGATGATGTTGTCGACCTTGTCGCAGATGGCCAGCACCGCCCCCGGAACCGATGCGGGCAGTTCCCCGCCGGCGACGGTGGGCATGTACTGCTCCTCGAGAGCCTGGCAGACATCCTCCGGGTATCCTTCCAGCCGTGCATAAACCGATCCCATATATCCTTGCAGATCGGTAAATTCCTGCACCATGGTGCTCACAAGATCGGTTTTAGCCAGCCGCGCTGCCGTTGCCGCTGTCTTGCGGCCGGGACCGAAAAGGTCAACCAGGTCAGAAAACGCCTCCGCCAAAGACCACAGCCGGCGGCTCTTGTCCGCCAGCGACCCCAGGCGGCGGTGAAAAACAACATCTTCCAGGCCGGCTGCCATGGCTTCGATGCCGGCGGCAAGATCCTTATCAAAAGAAAACTCGGCGTCTTCAATCCTGCCTTCCAGCACCCGCTCATTGCCCCCAGTAATCCCGCCGGCGCAGGCCGGATCGCCGTTTATAACATATAAAAACCCTGCCTTAAGCGATCCGTCATCAGCCAGCAGCGGAAAATATCGTTGATGCGACTGCATAGCCGTGACAAGGGCCTTGGCTGGCAGGCGCAGGTGTTTGGCGCTGAACACACCAGCATGAACGCTGGGATATTCTGCCAGGTAGACAACCTCATCCAGCTTGCCGCCGGGGTCGGAAAAAGTAGCGCCAACTTTCGCCGCCTCATGGGCGAGCCCATCCAGGATTACCTGCCGCCGCTCTCCCGGGTCGACCAGGACAAAATTATTCGCCAGTATTGATTTGTAATCATCAATCTTTTCAATTGAGATCTCCCGCTTGCCCAGAAACCTGTGCCCCCGGGTCGTATGGCCAAACAACCCGCGCAAGCCGCTGCCTGGAAACAGATCACCGTCCGGGGTGAGATCTTCGTCTCCGAACTTTAACATGATCCAGCGGACAGGCCTGGGAAACCGGAATTTCGATTTAGTCCAGCCCATCGTCTTTTCAAAAGAAAACCCGCTCAATAATTCCAGGCAAATGTCACTCTGGATGATTGCCTTTGTGGTTTTTTCTGTTGAGCTTTTTTTTACCACAAAAACAAATTGCTGGCCTTGATGCTCACGAATTTCCAGCGCGCCGGCAGGCACGCCGTTTGCTTTGGCGAAGCCCTTGCCCGCTTTGGTTGGCTCTCCGCTTTTATCAAAAGCAATGTCAGCCCTGGGACCCCGTTTTACCACCTCTTGGGGCTCCGGCTTGACGGGAACCTGGCTGATGAAAATGGCTATTCTTCTGGGCGTGATCCATGCTTTAATTTGATCCTTTTCAACTTTAATTAAATGCTTTTTAAATGATGCTTCGGCCAGAATCGGCGCCTGTTGTACAGCCGCCCTGCAAGCAGCAGCCGGCAATTCTTCCGTCCCAATTTCAAAAAGGAAATCGCCTGCATGAGATTTTTGAGCAGAGCCGGCCGGCACTACTGCCCCCCCGTTGCCCGCTGACTCAGGTACAGCTCCGCACAGCGGCGCGCCAGATTGCGGACCCGGGCGATATAGCCGGTGCGGTCGGTGACGCTGATCACGCCCCGGGAGTCAAGCAGGTTAAACATGTGTGAGCATTTAAGGACATAATCATATGCGGGCAACGGCAGCGCTGACGCCAGGCATCTCTCACACTCCTGCTCAAAGTCAACAAAATGGCTGCGGAGCATATCCGTCCCGGCAGTTTCAAAATTGTACCGCGAAAACTGGGCTTCGCTTTCCCGGTAGACATCCCCGTATTTGACATCCCCAGCCCAGACTAAATCAAAAACGCTGCTCTTTTTCTGCAAATACATCGCGATCCGCTCGAGGCCGTATGTAATCTCCACGGACACGGGATCAAGGTCAATGCCGCCCACCTGCTGGAAATAGGTAAACTGGGTGATCTCCATGCCGTCAATCCAGATCTCCCAGCCCAGCCCCCACGCGCCCAGCGTTGGCCCCTCCCAGTCATCCTCGACAAAGCGCACGTCATGTGCCGCAAGGTCAACGCCAAGCTCCGTCAGCGAGCTTAAGTAGATATCCTGGGCATCATCGGGAGCCGGCTTTAAAATAACCTGGAACTGGTAGTAGTGAGACAGGCGGTAAGGGTTTTCGCCATAGCGGCCGTCAGCAGGGCGAATGGAAGGCTCCAGATAGGCCGCCCGCCAGGAAGACCGGTCCAGGCAGCGCAAAAAAGTTGCCGGATTAAACGTACCAGCACCCACTTCAGTGTGATATGGCTGCATGAGGACACAGCCCTGCGAAGACCAATAGTTCTGCAGAGACAGTATAATTTCCTGAAAGACGGGAAATTGGCTCAAGGCGGAAAGTTATTCTATAGAAACAGGCAGGAATTGTAAATGTCCAACTCTTTTTCCATGGAAGCGGCAGTCCTCGGCTCCCACAAGCTGCGGGAAGCAGACCGGATTGTCACCCTGTTTACCTCCGGCCTCGGGAAGCTGCCCGTTGTTGTCAAAGGAGTGCGCAAAGTCAGATCCCGCTTTGGCGGCCGCCTGGAACCATTCACTCAGCTTCACGTTCAGCTGCACCGGGGCCGTAGCCTACATACCCTGACCGGGGCAGACACGATCAAGACCCGTGCCGCCGCACGCAGCCATCCGGCCGCCTTAAAGGCAGGGCTTTCATTCATAAATCTCATCAGCCGCGAAACAAACGAGATGGAAAAACGTCCCCGCAGCTTTAATCTGCTAACGAGGTTTCTGGACGTACTTAATGAAACAGCAAAAACGGATGCACAAGGCGAATGCTTTGCTTTCCTGGCGCTGGCGGCGGACCTTAAGCTTCTGCTGCTTGCCGGTTATCTGCCCAACCTTTCCAGCTGTGCCGGCTGCGGCGCAACCGGGCAGAAGTTAACCCGCTTTTCCGCGATGGCAGGCGGAGCCCTCTGCGCCGACTGTCCCGGCGACTCGTTCCCAATCTCACCCGCTTCGCTGGCCCTGATGCGCCAGCTGCTTGAACATCCGCTCACAGATGCCTGCCTCGCGGATCCCGGCATGACGGCGGCGCCGGAAGTCTGGCGGGCAATCAGGGAGATCTGCCGCTTTCACCTCTCTGTTGACTTAAAAGTACCTCCATGGTAGACCGGGCGACTAGGGCTGCTGCCCGGCTTTCAGGAACTGATCATACGACCTGGTAAAAAAGTGATGGCCGGCAGCGTCGCCGGTAGCGACATAATAAAGATAGTCAACTTTAGCAGGCTGCAGGGCCGCCCTGATGGACGCCAGCCCCGGATTGCAGATTGGCCCGGGCGGCAGTCCGGGATAACGGCGGGTGTTGTAGGGAGAATCAACCTGCAGGTCCTGCTCTGTCAAGTCCTGTTTCCAGGAGCCAATTGCATACTGGACGGTGGCGTCAACCTCAAGTTTCATTCCTGCCGCCAGCCGGTTATAAATGACTGCCGCCACCAGTGGACGTTCTTCCGGCAGCTTGGCCTCCCTCTCCACCATTGATGCGACGATCAAAATCTGGTATGGCGTCAAGGAGGGCGGCGCCGTCCGTCCTCCCTTGCTTCCGTCCCAGTCCAGTCCGGATGTCTGGGCGCTGAAGGCGGCCAACTGCTCACTTATCAGAGCCGCCGCACTGATGCCAGGATCGAGATTATAGGTGCTGGGAAACAGAAACCCCTCCAAAGACCTTGCCTGTCGGCCGCCGGCCAGCGGCAGCTTCTTCCCCTGAGCGCCCGCAGCCGAAATATACTGCTGGTCAGTAATTGCAGTTTTTGAAGCCACCAGCCTGGCAATATCAGCTGCATCGAAACCTTCGGGAATGGTTAGCACGGCTTCGGGAGCCTGCCTGCCCTGGCGCAGGTCAGAGAGGATATTTTCTATTGGCTCGCCTCGTTCAAACCGGTATGTGCCCGCCTTCAGGTCGCCGGCTTCACCAGAGGCTTCTGCCTGACCCATGAAATCTCCGGCGTTGTCAATGACGTTTTCGTCAACCAGCAGGCGCGCAATCTGGGCTGCACTGGCGCCCTTGGCGATGTGAATTACCGCCTCGCCTCCCTTTGACCTGGAGTCATGCGCCGGCATTGTCGCTGCCGAAATTAAAATAACGGCGCCGATAACAATTAAAGTTCCGTAGCGCCGCAGCCAAAACAGAACCGGCCGGCGATGACCGCCACCCCGCGGGCTGCGGGGAGTGCTGCTGTTCTGATGATAATGCCTGATAATTTTCTTCATTTATCAACCCTGCGACGATACTCAGCGGACCTGAGATAGTCCTCCAGCAAAACACAGGCAGCCAGGCTATGCACAGATGAGTTAGAGCGGCCGGCTTGCGCAGCAGCCATTTTACTAGTGAAACGCTCATCCCAAGCAAAGACCGGCACATCAACGCTTGCCCGCAATGCCGCCAGAAACTTTTCCGTCTCACGAGCCTGCTCCCCCCGCTGTCCGCTTAGCGACAGAGGCATGCCGACGATAGCGCAAAACACTGTTTCATCCTCCATAATTTGGCCGATCTTCCTGATCCCTGCGGGAGCGGCAGCTTCGGCGATGTCCTTTAGCGGCCGCGCCAACGTCCCGGAAGAGTCACTGATGGCAACACCGGTATGGACACGGCCATAATCCAGGGCGAGCACGCGACCACGAGTCTTAGGATGTTGATCTTTTGGATTCAAGCAACTGAGTGGCTAAGAATCTATCTCAAAAGGCATATTCTGCTGCGGCCGGCTGCAAAGGCCATGGGCTGCGTCCTCGGAGCAAAAAGTCCAGGGCGTACCGCAGCGGGTACGACTGCGGGCTTTTTACTCCTGCGTCCTTGCCCATCGCCTTTTCGCTCGGCCTCGCCACAAACTGCCTTTTGAGATAGATTCTAAATGCGACGGCCGTCCTGGCGAACCAAAAACGGCTGCTTTTAGGCGCCTGTCTCCTAATCGCTGCGGCTGCCGAGTTTGGCGGCAAGATATTCGCGAGCTCTTTCATGAGCGCGGCGAATCTGTTTAATGTCAGGCCCGCTCCCCCTCGCCAGGTTTGCCCGCCCTCCTCCCTTTCCCCCGACAATCGGCGCAACTTCCTTGACCAGTTCCCCGGCCCGGGCGCCCCGGGCCACAACTTTTTCCGAAAAATTTGCGACGATATCCACACGGCCCTCGAAGCTGGATGTAACAAATATGGCAGCCGGCTCAAAACGCTCCCTGAGCAGGTCGGAAAAAGCCGGCAGCTCCACCGCTTTAATCTTTTCCTCATTTATGGTGACTATCTTGATGCCGTCGATGACTTGAGATGCCTTGACCCGCCCGGCAAGATCCATCAGTGACTTCGCGGCTGCCTGCTTTTCAAGCTTGCTGAGCCGCTCCCGCTCGGCTTTAAGCTTGACCACCTCATCAAATAATAATTCCGGCTCTGTTTTCAGCTCGCGCGCGAGGCTCCCAAACAGCGACGAGCGCCGGCGCAAATAATCAATCGCCTCCTTTGACGTGATCGCCTCTATCCGGCGCAGGTTGGCTCCCACGCTTGACTCGGAGATAATTTTGAAGGCGCCGATCTGGGAGGTGCTGCTGACATGGGTGCCGCCGCATAGCTCGCGGCTGAAATCACCAATCTCAACCACGCGCACAAAATCGCCGTATTTTTCTTCAAAGAAGGCGATAGCGCCCATGTCGCGGGCATAATCGATCGTTGTTGTAAAGGCCTTGACAGGATGGTTCTCGATGATTTTGCGATTGACCATATCCTCAATCCGTTCAAGCTCTTCCTCGCCGACTGCCTCCTGGTAGCTAAAATCAAACCGCAGCTTTTCCGCACCAACCGCCGAGCCGGCCTGCCGTACCTGCTCGCCCAGCAATTGCCGCAGGGCATTCT
Organism: Actinomycetes bacterium; assembly: GCA_021790115.1. Lineage (GTDB taxonomy): Bacteria > Actinomycetota > Thermoleophilia > BMS3ABIN01 > BMS3ABIN01 > JACWAD01. The sequence continues at coordinate 26,138 of JAJYIM010000023.1, forward strand.
GGAGCAGATGGGTAGCGGTGTGATTGCAGGCAATTGCATGGCGGCGCACGCGGTTAATCATCGCCTTGGCCCTCTCTCCGGCCTCGAGCCTGCCTTCGACCACTTCCGCCAGGATGGCCTGGTCTCCATCCAGGGGAAATACCTCAACCACATCCGCTTTGCCATCGTCGGTGTGGATCCAGCCTGTATCCGAGACCTGGCCTCCAGATTCTGCATAAAAGGGAGACTCGCGCAGTTTAATCAACACGCGCCCGTCCTCCAGTTCCCTTAAATCTCCTATCGACGTGTAAAGCTCGTGCTTCCCGTAGCCGACGAACTCAGCCTTGACTTTAGCCGTGCGGCCCAGCTCCGCCAGCGCGTCCCGCTCCTTGCCGCCCACCGCTTTTATGGAAGCGCGGGCGCGGCGGCGCTGCTCTTCCATCAACATGTCAAACCCTTCCTCATCCACTTGCAAGCCCTCATCATGCACAATCTCACTTGTAAGATCAAAGGGGAATCCGTATGTATCGTGCAGGCGAAACGCAATTTCGCCATCGATCATATGACCTCCCGACTTTCTGGCTGCGGCAACGGCCTCCGCCAGCATGGCGTTGCCCTGCTCCAGGGTAACGCCGAAGCGTTCTTCCTCCCGGCCTGCCGCGGCGGCGATCATTTTCTTCCCGTGGGCCAGCTCCGGATAATGCGCCTGCATCAAGCCCACCACGCTATCGCAAAGCCCAGCCAGGAAAGGCGGTTTAATCTCAAGCGTGGACGCAGCTTGAATGGCGCGGCGCATCACGCGCCGCAGCACGTACCCACGGCCTTCATTTCCGGCGAATACACCGTCCGCGACCAGGAACGAAATCGCCCTGGCGTGATCGGCAAGCACCCGGATGGCGCGGTCATGTTTTCTGTCGGCGCCATACTTAACGCCCGAAATTCCACATACGTAATCAATAAGGGGCTTGAAAAGATCCGTCTCAAAGACGCTCAGCTTTCCTTCCATGACGGCGGATATGCGCTCCAGGCCCATGCCGGTGTCAACATTTTGGCGTGGCAGCGGCGAAAGCGCGCCCGCCTCGTCCCGGTTAAACTGCATGAAGACCAGGTTCCAGAATTCGATAAACCTGTCACAATCACAGCCCGGCCGGCAGTCCGGGCTGCCGCAGCCCGCTTTTTCGCCCAGGTCAAAGTAAAGCTCCGTGCAGGGACCGCATGGCCCTGTGGGCCCCGCAGACCAAAAATTATCGCCGGCCGGCAGGGCGACAATGCGCTCCGGCGCCAAGCCGGCCTGAAGCCAGTTTCCCCTGGCCTCCTCATCAGGCGCAACATCTTCATCGCCTTTAAATATACTTACCCAGATACGGCCGGAGTCCAGTTTTAACACCTGGGTTGAGTAGCGCCAGGCAAGGTCGATCGCTCCGGCCTTGAAATAATCGCCAAAAGAAAAATTGCCCAGCATCTCGAAAAAAGTAAGATGGCGGGCAGTCTTGCCGACATTGTCAATGTCGGTCGTGCGAAAACATTTCTGACAGGAAGTTAAACGCGGGTGCGGCGGCGGCTGAATCCCCAGGAAAAAAGGCTTGAATTGCTGCATGCCGGCCGTTGTAAGCAGCACTGATGGATCATTTGCCGGGACCAGGGAAGCACTAGGCCGGTTTTCGTGCCCGTTTTGCGTAAAAAAATCACGAAAACTGGAGCGGATTTCATGACTCTTCAACTAGAACTGTCAACTCTCCTTTCCCTCCCGCAGCTCTATCTCGGCGCGCACCTTGCTGAGGGCCCTCCGGATCAGACGGGACACGTGCATCTGTGATACGCCTATGTTCGCTGCTATTTGCGACTGAGTCAAGCCGGCAAAGAACCTCTGATGCAAAATCCGGCGCTCACGGCTGGATAAACGCTCCAGGCCAGGCTCCAGAATAATACGCCGCTCGGCGTCATCAAAACCATCATCATAATCGCCAACGGATTCCATCGGCGAGCGCTCATCGTCATCATCACCGCCAAGACGGTGATCCAGGGAAAGGGAACAGCGCGAGCGGCCGGCCTCAATGGCCTCCATTACTTCTTCAGGCGTGGCTCCGACGGCGCCAGCCAGCTCGTCGACGGTAGGAGAGCGGTGATTATTGCCTGCCAGAAAACCGGTAACACGCTCCAGCTTCATGTTAAGCTCCAGCAAACCCCGCGGGACCTTGACCGCCCACCCCTTATCGCGAAAATAACGCTTTATTTCGCCGATAATATTTGGGGTTGCGTAAGTAGAGAGGGCCACACCACGCCCGGGATCGAACCTGTCAATGGCTTTTATTAAACCAATGCAACCGACCTGGACCAGGTCTTCGAGCTGCTCTCCCCGCTGGCTATACCGCCTGGAGACACCGTAAACAAGCGGCATGTAACGAACGATTAACTCATCCCGGACTCTTGAATCACCGTTTACATGGTACGCATGCAGCAGCTGTTTTTCCTCGGAACGCTTGTGGGAAACACCGGTTGTGGTTGGTCTGGGCCTGCAAATGGTTGCTTCCATCTGGCCACCTCCATCGAGTCCACCCTCTTAGGGCGTGGACTTGCTTTTTTTCGATCTGGTGGTAACCCGTTCCCGCAGCGCCTGGGCCATTAAAGTTAAGCCCGGCTGACAATCAAACGGAAATATTGATCTACCCGCAAAGTTCCATGTTAAACATGATGGTCAGCAATTCCCGCAACCAAGCTTAAGAATCTATCTCAAAATGATATTCTGCTGCGCGCAGCAATTTGAGATAGATTCTTAGGCTATTGATTACTGCATAACTAATGTCCTGTAATATCCGGGCAGAAGGTTACCCTGCTTTAGGAGGTGGCACATGAGGCCATTCGGAAGCCCGGAGCAATTGGAACGCCGCCGTTTGAAAGCTAT
>JAJYIM010000024.1 GCA_021790115.1 Actinomycetes bacterium
ATTCTGCTGCGGCCGGCTGCAAAGGCGATGGGCGGCGTCCTTAAGAGCAAAAAGTCCAGGGCGTACCGCAGCGGGTACGACTGCGGGCTTTTTACTCCTGCGTCCTTGCCCATCGCCTTTTCGCTCGGCCTCGCTACGAACAGCCTTCTGAGATAGATTTTTAGAATTTATCAGTTTTTGGTTTCAATCTACCATCTACCATCCACCATCCGGTTTTTTAATTCATCGAGCGAGAACACCGGTCCATCGATGCACACATATTTTGCGCCGATATTGCAGCGGCCACAAAGGCCGATACCACACTTCATCTTTCGTTCAAGCGTTGTGTAAATCTGTGCTTCTGTAAACCCGAGCTGCTGCAGGGCTGCCAGCGTGTACTTGATCATCACCGGCGGACCGCAGGTCACTGCCACGGCATTTTCCGGCGCCGGCGGCTGCGCTGCGATCACTTGCGGCACCAGGCCCGTGTGGCCGCTCCAGCCGGGATGTTTTTCGTCAACGGTGGCGATGAACTCAATGTCATCCCTGTTTTCCCACTGCACCCGGTCGCCGGCAAAGCAAAGATCGGCCGGCGTGCGGGCGCCGTAGAACACGCGGAGGCTACCAAATTCCTTCCGGCGGTCAAGAATATGCATCAGCAATGAGCGCAGCGGCGCCATGCCGATGCCGCCGCCCACAATGAGGATATTCTTTCCCTTCCAGCTGTCAACCGGGAAACCGCAACCTAACGGGGCGCGCACGGCGACTGCGTCCCCGGCCGCCAGCTCGTGAATGGCGCTGGTGACAAAACCGGTCTTCATCACCGAGAACTGGATGTAATCCCGCTGAGAAGGCGGCGAGGAGATGGCAAAGGTAGACTCGCCCACGCCCGGAATCCCCATCAACCCGATCTGCCCCGGCGCAAATGAAAAAGCCGTCGTTATGCCGGGATCATCAAAAATCAGCCGAAAACTGCGGATGTTGGGGCCCTCCTTGATCACGTCAATGATTGTCGCCGGCTCGGGGACTAACGGCTCAGCCGCCTTGATGCCTTTCCTGGGCACAGTGCTCATCCGGCGCTCACCGCCCTGATGACATCCCGGAAATCCAGGCCTGCCGGGCAACCACGGATGCATCGGCCACAGCCCGTGCAGAGGATCTCCCCCCTGTTCAGCGGGAAGTAACTGAACTTGTGGGCCAGACGGTTGCGGTAGCGGTGCGCGGCCTCCGGCCGCGGATTGTGGCCCGAGCTCTCAAGAGTGTAGGCATAAAACATGCAGGCATCCCAGCAGCGGTAGCGGCCGCCGGCGCGATCGCCGTCCGTTTCATCAAAGATGTTAAAACAATGGCAGGCGGGACAGGCATAGCTGCAGTAGCCGCAGGAGAGGCAGACCTCCGTGGCCAGGCGCCAAAAATCAATATCATCAAATCTTTCCAGCAAGCGCTGCTGAATCCCGACCAGCTCGACTTTGGCGGTTTTGGCCAGCCCGGGTTTCTCCTGGCTGGAATCCTGGAAAAGGTCAACGGCAGCCAGCTCTTTCCCTTTTTCACTAACCGGGCCGGCCAGGTAACCGCCAGAAACCGGATAGAAGATCAAGTCAGAGCCGGCCGTCTCGGCGGCGCCTTTTTCAAAAGACGAGCAGAAACAGGCGCTGTCACAGGAAGTGCAGGCAAGCGTGATCACCGTCAGCCCGCTGCGCCTGCCTTGGTAATATGGATCATTGTACGAGCCCGCAGACCGGCTCAGGAAAAGGGCGTCCAGCACAGCAAGCGCCTTGGCATCGCAGGCACGCATGCCGAAAATAACCACCCGCTCCTGCGGCGCGCACCCCTTTATCCCAATTCTCTCCCCCTCGCCGGCGCGGCGGTAACGGTAGGAAAACAGGCGCTCCGTCGCCGGCAGAACCAGTTCTTTTGCCGACAAGGCACTGTAGGCGCCGGTCTCGATCTCGCCGCCTGCGCGCCAGGGCGCGAAGAGCACAGTGTTCACCGTATCCTTGACAACCTGGGGCGCCCATACCGCGGCGTTTGCGGCAAGCCGCCCCAGCAGCCGGGGAATATTTTCCTCTGCAATAAACCTCATCAGCTTTCGCCCCAGGCATCATCTTTGATATTAAAGGTGAGAAGTGGTGGTTTGACTTCCGGCCCGGCGCCGGCGCGGTAGCCAAACAGCTCTTCGATCACCGCGTTCTGCTCCTCCAGCAGCAGCATTAACGGTATGCCCACCGGACAGGCGCGCTCGCACTCCTCGCAGCCGCTGCAGCGCCCCGCCATGTGGCTGATGCGGATCAGCTGCGCCATCCATGACTGGGAAGCGTCAATGGCGGCTGTGGCCCAGCCGGGGTCGCGCGCCTGCATCGCGCACTGGTCACGGCAGAAACAGAGGGGACAGGCCTCGCGGCAGGCATAGCAGCGGATGCAGCGCGAAAACTGGTCCTGCCAGAATTGCCGGCGCTCGGCCGGGCTCATGGCGGCGAACCGCTTGCGAATGCCGGCAGGCTCAGCGGGAGGGGCCGTGGCTGCCTTTGTGGCGCCCCCTGCCGTCACATCGCAGATGACAGGCTCCCAGTCGCGGCAACCGCGGCACTTTTGAAGCAGGACCTCCTCGCGCGCAACCGTCTTTCCCTCCATCGCCACCCGGCCGCCAGCGTCGCTGATCCGCTTGCCAAAGCCGAAACAACGCCAGGCTTTCTTCACATCTATCATGCCTGGGCAGTGGACGCCGATTACGATGACGCGGCTGCGGTCGACGGCGTGCTCGGCAACCAACTGCGCGATGCTCCTGGCGTCGCAGCCCTTGGCTACGATTCCCACTTTTTTGCCGGCCAGCCGCGGCAGGTGCACGACCAGGTTATGCATGCAGGTTGAGTCAAAAACGGCATCATCAGCCTGGGCCGGGGTGTGAAAACAGGCCGGCACGGCCACCCCGGCAGCCGGCGACCGCACCCAGCCCAGCACCAGATCAACTTCCTTGAAGGTCTGTTTAATTGTCTGAACGAATTCATTCATCGCCAAGTTCAAGATTCAAGGGATCCGGCTCTGGATTTTTAAATTTGGCTGCGCCTCCTGCACGCGCTCCACTTGCCCGGTGAACTCCTCTACCAGCCGTGCCCACCTGGCCCCTTCCGAGGCGCTTACCCAGGTGTAATGAAACCGTCCGGGGTCAATACCCAGGACCGGCAGCATTCTTTTAAGCAGCTCCAGCCGGCGGCGGGCAAAATAATTGCCGTTGCCATAATGGCAGTCGCCGGGATGACAGCCGCTCACCAGCACGCCGTCCGCCCCCTCTTGAAAAGCCTTGAGCACCAACAACGGGTCCACCCGGCCGGAACAGGGAACCCTGATGATGCGCAGGCTGTCCGGCTGCCTCATCCTTGCCATTCCCGCCATGTCGGCGCCGGCATAAGAGCACCAGTTGCACAGAAACCCGACTATTTTCAAAGTTTCTCTAGGCATTCAAATCATTAATTAAGTTCAAAGTTCCAAGCAAAAAGTTTTTAACTTTGAACTTGGAGCTATCTTAGCGCCGCCACCACTTCGGCAAGCAACTGCTTGTCAGTATAGCCACTAAGTGATATTACCCCCGGCGGGCAGGCGGCGCTGCAGATGCCGCAGCCGCGGCAGAGCGACGCCAACACCCGCGCGGCCGTCCGGCCGGCCGCCGGCCGCTCATCCTCGATGGCCCCAAAGGGGCAGACGTCGCGGCACTTGAAACAGCCGCTGCATTTGGACTGGCTCACCGCCGCCACCATCGGGCTGGTCTCAAGCTCGCCACGCGAAAGCAGCCCGATCACCTTGGCAGCCGCGGCCCCCGCCTGCGCCACCGTGGCGGGAATGTCCTTAGGCCCCTGACAGGCGCCTGCCAGGAAGACGCCGGCGGCTTCCGCCTCCACCGGTTTCAGTTTGGGGTGCCCTTCAGCCATGAAACCGTTTTCGTCACAGGAGATGTTGAATTTGCGGGCCAGCCCGCCGGCGCCATCAGAAGCAGTGAGGCCGGTCGCCAGCACTACCAGATCCGCCTCGATCTCAACCTGGTCGCCCACCAGGGTGTCCGTCCCCATGACCACCAGCTTTCCCCAGCGGGGAAAAATCTTGCCCACGCGGCCACGGATATAAAGAGTCCCGTACCGCGTCTGGGCGCGGCGGGCGAATTCCTCATAATTCTTGCCGCCGGCGCGCATGTCGATATAAAAAATATAAGACTGGGAATCAGGAATGTGCTCTTTGGTGAGAATTGCCTGCTTGGCGATATACATGCAGCCAACGCTGCAGCACTGCGGCCGCCCCACCGACTCGTCCCGCGAGCCGATGCAGGAGATAAAAACAACCTGCCTGGGCTCGGCCCCATCCGACGGGCGTCTGATGTGACCACCGGTAGGCCCGGAGGCGGACAGCAGCCGTTCATACTGCAGGGAAGTGATCACATCCGGATACAGCCCCATGCCGTAAGTTGGATAGGCGCCGGTCCAGTCATAAAAACCGTAGCCGGTGGCGGCAACCACAGCGCCAAAACTCTGCCTGACAACCTCGTCTTGCTGCCCGTAATCAACGGCGCCGGCCGGGCAGAGCTTCTGGCAGACCCGGCATTTGCCGCCGCTAAAGCGGCGGCAGTGCTCTTTGCGCAGGCTGGCGACCAGCGGCACCGCCTGGGGGGAGGCAACGGAGATCGCTTTGGACTGGCCCATGCCGGCATTGAAATCGTCCGGCGCCTTGGCGGGGCACTTCTCCTGGCAGATCATGCAGCCGCTGCATTTTTTTTCATCAACACAGGTGGCTTTCCGGCGAATGTCAACCTCGAAGTTTCCCACATGACCATGAACATCATCAACCTCGGAGTTGACCATCAGCTCAATATTCTCATGTTGCTTGACCTCCACCATCAGCGGCGTCAGGATGCATGAGGAGCAATCAAGGGTAGGAAATGTCTTGTCCAGCCGCGCCATGTTCCCGCCGATGGTGGGACTCTTCTCCACCAAAGTGACCGGGATGCCGGCGGCGGCGATGTCCAGCGCCGCCTGGATGCCGGCGATGCCGCCGCCAACGACAAGCGCCCGCCTCACCGCCGCCGTTTTGCCGGCGCTGAGCGGCAAATGATGGCGGACCCGGGCAATTCCCTTGCGCACCAGGCCGGCCGCTTTCTCCGTTGCCTGGTCAACATCGGAGTGGATCCAGGAACAGTGCTCGCGGATGTTCACCATCTCCAGCATGAATGGGTTCAGGCCGGCGCGGTCCAGCGCCCGCCTGAAAGTGGCCTCATGCATGCGCGGCGAGCAGGCGCCAATCACGACGCGGTCGAGGCGCTTGTGCCGGATGGCGGCGGCAATGGCAGCCTGGCCCGGGTCAGAGCAGGCGTACTGGATGCTTTCAGCGTCAGCTACGCCGCGCATGGCGGCAGCCGCCTGCGCCACCTTGCCGGTATCAACCGTGGCGCTGATATTGGTGCCGCACTGGCAGATGAAAACGCCAATCATGCAGATGCTGGATCCTGGATTCTAGATGCTGGATACTAGATACTGGCTGCCGGATTTTGAATAAATTCAGCAGTGATAAAACTAAATATCGAATATATCATCAAGCAAATTTTACTGGTCATCATTTCTCAACGTCCAATGTCCAACATCTGCATTTAGGTGGGCTTCGATGCCCAGCTCCGCTGGTGAGAAGCCCAGCGCCAGCCCGATTGCCTGGGTCAGATACAAAACCGGCAGATGATAGTCGGTTCCGAAAGCATCATTGATCTGCTGCTGGCGCAAATCCAGATTCTGATGGCAAAGCGGGCAGACAGTCACCAGGGCATCAATGCCACATTCCAACGTAACCTCAATAATGCGCCGGCTGGCCTGCAGCACAATCTCCTTCCTCGCCAGTCCCATGTAAGAGCCGCAGCACTCGGTTTTAAAAGGAAAGTGAGGGATAGTGGCGCCGGCCGCCTTCAGCAGCGGCTCCATTTTTACCGGGTTGTTGGGATCGTCATAACGCACAATTTCCGGGGGCCGCACCAGCACGCAGCCGTAATAGGTCCCCAAAGCAATACCTGCCAGCCTCCCCTGGGACCGCCCGGCCAGGTCGCCAGGGTCGATTTCCCTGTTTAGAAGCTGGACCAAATTCAAGACTTCGGTCTGGTAATGGACCGGCTCGCGCAGGACCCGCTCCGTGCGGCGGCGCAGCTCGCCGTTATGAGCCAGTTCATGCTGGGCATACTTGAGCCGGTTGAAGCAGCCGGCGCAGGGCGCCACCATCGAGTCATGGCTGGAGCCGGCGATGTGCAGGTTGCGCGCCGGCAGCAAAATGCCAAGGTCGCCGCCCCAGTGGTGCGGCGCCGGCGAAGCGCCGCAGCAGTTCCAGTCCGTAAGCTCATCCAGGCCGATATCGAAAGCGGCGGCGACCAATCGGAAGGATTTGTCAAACTCCATGGCGCCGCTGCTTAATGAACAGCCGGGGAAATAGGAATAAACACTCATGCCGGATCACCCTTGCTTGCCGCTGCCGTTGATCTCCCGGAATAATCTCCTCACCTGGCGCCTGTTCTTGATCCTCGGCGGAAAGATATGAAAATTTTTCTTGCGCAGCACAAGCGGCAAAAGCTTGACGTCGTTCATCGGATTGTTCGTCTTGAAATTAAACCAGATCAACAGGCCGGCCTCGTGCAGGCGCCCATGGCGGCGGACATTGTTGAGAAAGCCGCGCCGGAAAAGGCGCACGTTTCGCTCCGTGTCCTGCAGGCCCGCCTCGTCAGCCACGGCCTTGGCGGTCTCAATGACGCCGGCAACGTCTATCTTCATCGGACAGCGCATCGAGCAGGTCATGCAATCCAGGCAAAGCTGAGCCGTTTTTGAAGCGAGCACCTCCCGCACCATGCCAACCTGCAACAAGCGCATCAACCTATGCGGGGGGTAGTCGAAAGCAAAGGCAGCTACGCAGGTAGAAGTGCAGCGGCCGCACTGGTAGCAGGCCGACAGCCGCTGGCCGCTGCGCTGTTCAATCTCGGCAAGCAACCGCGCCCCTTCGTTAATGCTGATCGGAAAGCTGATCATGATTCCTTCTGGCGAACATGGACCCTGGCCTGCCACACCGGCAGCTTCCTTAATATTGAAAAACAAATAGCTCAGGACGTTAGAGCCTATTTCGATAGGCAATTCGTAGCGAGGCCGAGCGAAAAGGCGATGGGCAAGGACGCAGGAGCAAAAAGCCCGCAGTCGTACCCGCTGCGGTACGTCGAGGACTTTTTGCTTCGAGGACGCCGCCCATGGTCTTTGCAGCCGGACGCAGCAGAATACGCCTATCGAAATAGGCTCTTATCCTCAGCCACCCGGATAAGGTCCTGAGCTATTTTATGGCGCTGCTGTCAACCCCGCCCGGGGAGGGTCAACTTTGTGAATGTTTTAACAGCTTAAACGGATTTTAGCAGCCCCGGCTAGTAGAAGTCAACAAAATTGTAGGCATTGTCACGCTGGACAGGCTGCAGGCCGGCGGCTTTGATCGCGTGCACCAGCTCTTCCTTGCCGGCATGGTAGCTGACGCCGGCCGCCGCCACTACATTTTCCTCAATCATCGTGCTGCCCAGGTCATTGGCGCCAAACGCCAGCGATATCTGGGCCACCTTTAGCCCCTGGGTTACCCACGAGGCCTGGACATTGGCGATGTTGTCCAGGTAAATGCGGCTGACCGCCACCGTCATCAGGTAATCAATGCCGCTGGACGAGGCCTGCCCCCGCAGCCGCGTGCGGGCGTCCTGGAAAGTCCAGGGAATGAACGCGGTGAAGCCGCCGGTCTCGTCCTGCAGCTCACGGATGCGCCGCAGATGCTCAATGCGGTCGGCGTATGTCTCCACGCCGCCAAACATCATTGTGGCGGTGCCTTTCAGGCCGGCAAGATGGGCGGCGCGCATCACCTCCAGCCAGACGCTGCTGCCAATTTTGCGGGGGCTGACGCGCCGGCGCACTGCATCCACCAGGATTTCGGCGCCGCCGCCCGGCAGCGAGTCCAGGCCGGCCTGCTTCAGGTGGAGCAGGGCTTCTTCCACAGGGATGCGGCTGACCTTGGCAATATGGTAGATCTCCGGCGGCGACAATGAGTGAATATAAATATCGTAGTTTTGCTTGATAGCGTGAAATAAATCACAAAAATACTCAATGTCAAGATCAGGATGGAGCCCCCCCTGCATCATGATGCCGGTGCCTCCGAGCGCAATTGTCTCCTCGATCTTGTCGAAAATCTCCCGCCGGGAAAGCAGAAAGCCTTCCGGGGATCCAAGCCGCCGGTGGAATGCGCAAAAGTCGCAGCCGGTTATACAGTAGTTCGTATAGTTGATATTGCGGTCGATGACAAAAGTGACGCGGCCGGCCGGCGCGCGGCGCTGTCTCAGCGCGGCGGCGGCCCGGCCGGCCTGAATCAGATCGCCGCTTTCAAACAAGGCCAAGGCTTCTGCCTCGCTGATGCGCCCGCCGGCAATGGCCTTGCGGGTCACGCCTTCCGCGGGCGGCGACGGAAGCAGTCGTTTGCCGCCGGCCGTCATCAGACAAACTCCAGCCGCGGGACCTGCCCGACTTCCCCGATCGCCGCGGCGCGGCGGAAAAACTCTTTCAGCCCGAGCCGGCAATCTTCACTGAGATCATAACCAAGCTTGGCAAAGTAAGAGCCAAGCAGCACCGGCGAAAACGGATATTGCCGCGCTGCCGCCTCGACCACCTCGCCCCAGTGGCTGCGGCAGTACTGAAGCGAATGAAGCAGGCGGTCCTGGACTTCTTGAGTTTCATCGGGACGAGCCTCAAAAAAACGGCGCCGCACCGCCCAGAGGGCGAATACCATCGGCAGACCGGTAAACTCCTTCCACAGCTCGCCAAGGTCATAGCTAAGCTGCCAATCCCCCCGGTAATATGCTTCCAGAGCCTGATCGCCGATCAGCAGCACTGCATCAAGGCCGCTTTCAAGCGCGGCCTCGACGCTGCCTGAGAGCGCAGAATAATCAGGCCGCAAACCATATCGCTGGCCAAGCAAAATTTTGAGCAGCACCACCGAGGTGGCGCTTTGGCCAGTCAGGGCCACGGAACCAATCTCGTCAATGGGCCGCTTTGAGATCAGGCGGATGCTGTCCACGGCGCCGTCGGCGGTGATAGAAGTGCTGGGAAAGAGCAGCAGCCGCTCCGGGTGGGCGGCGTACTCAATTGATGAAACCGGGCTGATGTCCAGCCGGCCGGCCAGCAGCATGCCGTTAAGCATCGTGGGCACGCCGCGGACGAGCTCAAAGCAGCCCCAGCCTTCCCCTTTTTCCAGGCCATAATACAGGGGATAACCGTTCAGGAATTCAAAGTGGCCGATCCGGATGACCGACCGGCCCGGCCCTGCCTCCCCGCGGCGCGGAGGTGCGGCTTCCCTGCGGCTGCCGGCCGCGCTGCCGCCTTGACGACCCTCGGCAGTGCTCATAATTCTTCCACCTCTTCAACCGGCCGGCGCTCGTCCTTGCCGCCCTCATATGTGTGGATCACGTTGTAAAGGGTATCCCGCTCAACCGGAATTCGCCCGGCCGCCCGGATGAGGCCGACCAGCTCGTTGCGGGAAATCTCCTGTCCGGTCTGAGCCCCGGCGGCGTGGGTGATTTTTTCCTCCACTACCGTGCCGTCGATGTCATTGACGCCAAAATGGAGGGAGATCTGCGCCACCTTGACGCCGAGCATAATCCAGAAAGCCTTGATATTGGCAAAATTGTCAAGCATCAGCCGCGACACGGCCAGCATCTTCAGGTCCTCAATCCCGGTGCTGCCCGGCAGGTGCGACAGCCCCGTATTGGCGGGATGAAACGGCAGCGGGATAAAGCTGCCGAAGCCGCCCGTCTGGTCCTGAAGCTCCCGCAGGCGGAGGAGGTGGTCAATCCTCTCCGCGCCCGACTCAACATGGCCGTAAAGCATGGTCGCGTTTGATTTGATTCCCGTTTCGTGGGCTATCCGCATCACATCCAGCCATCCCCGGCCGGAGATCTTCCTGCTGCAGACCAGCCCGCGCACGCGCTCGGAGAAAATCTCGGCGCCGCCGCCGGGAAGCGATCCCAGCCCCGCTTTCTTCAGCTCCAGCAACACCTCCGCCACCGTCTTGTTGGCCCGGCGGGCGAAAAAAGAAATCTCGCTGGCCGTAAACGCCTGAATGTGCACGGCCGGGTCAAGCTGATGCAGCGCCCCGATCATCTCCCGATAGTATTCGAATGGCAGCGATGGATGCTCGCCGCCGACGATATGGAGCTCGGTGATGCCGTCGGCAAGCGACTGGCGGGCGGCGGCCAGGACCTCGTCGAGGCTCATGGTGTAGGCTTCCGGCGAGCCCTCCCTGGCGCTAAAGGCGCAGAACTTGCAGCTGTTGCCGCAAACATTGGTATGGTTGATGTGGCGGTTGTTGACAAAAAAAACGCGGTCGCCGGCGAGCCGCTGCCGGGCGAGGTCCGCCAGGCCTCCCAGCCAAAGCAGGTCGCCTGACTCAAGCAGGGCCACGCCGTCCTCAAAGGAAAGCCGCTGGCCGGCCAGCACCTTCGCTTCGATAAAATCCAGGGCCGTCTTCGTCATCGCCACGACTTCCGGTTCTGGTTTCCGGTTTCCGGTTTCCGGTTTTGAACCATGAATGTTTTGATTGTTAGCTAGAAACTGGCAACTCGAAACTCGAAACTTGACTATCCCGCCATAAGCGTTAGCTCGCGCCGGCCACCCATCGGCGCCAGCGCCTTTTCAAAAACCTCTGCCTCCGGCCCGATCGCCACGGCGGTCAGGCTCTCGGGGCGGTAATAATCCGCCGCCAGCTCCATCACCTCAGCGGCGGTTACCGCATCAATCCTTTCAATGATCTCATCGATATCGAGAATCTCGGAGCCGGTCACAGTCAGCTTGCCCAGCCGGGTCATGCGGCTGTGGGTGGTCTCCAAGCCCAGCACGAGGCGCCCCTTGGCGTTTTCCTTGGCGCGGCCAAGCTCTTCTTTGCCTAAACTCGTTTCCGCCAAGGAGCGAAGCTGACCGGCGACGATGCTCATCACTTCAGCGACGCTGTCGGCGCGGCAGCCAAAATAAACCCCTACCAGGCCGGTGTCAGAAAAATTGGTGGCGTAGGAATAAACGGAATAGGCAAGTCCGCGCTTTTCCCTCACTTCCTGAAACAGTCGCGAGCTGGCGGTGCTCCCCAAAACAGTGTCCAGAATGGAAAGGGCAAACCGCTTGGGGGAATGGCGGGAAAGCCCCGGCCCGCCGAAGCAGACATGGTACTGCTGGGTATCCTTGACATAAAAACTTGCCTGGGCCACACCGGCGGGCGCCTCCGGCGGCCTCAACGCCGCGGCAAGCGGCGGCGAGCCGTTCCCGCCGGACAAATTTGTCCGGGCCATCTGCACCAGCCGCTCCTGCTCCACGTTGCCGGCGGCGGCGATGACCAGGTTGGGGAGCCGGTAGTGGGCCCGGTGATATTCACCGATCTGATCCGGAGTCACCGATCCGATTATGGCGGCGGTCCCCAGCACGCTTTTGCCCAATGGGTGCTTGCCGAAAATCGCCTGGGTGAGATAGTCCGCAATCAGCTCCGATGGCGAGTCCTCGTACATGGCAATTTCTTCCACCACCACTTGCCGCTCGGAGTCGATGTCGGCAAAGGCAGGGTTAAGAACCATGTCGGCAATTACGTCAAAAGCCTCCTGTAGGTGACGGTCCAGAAAACGGGCGTGCACGACCGTGTATTCGCGCGCAGTGGCTGCATTTACCTCGCCACCGAAAGCATCAAAGATCTGCGCGATCTCGGTTGCGCCAAAGCGGCGGCTGCCCTTGAAAAGCAGATGTTCAATGAAGTGGCTAATGCCGCTCTCTGCTTGCCGCTCGTAACGGGAGCCGGCGCCAATCCAGAGACCGAGGGAAACCGAGCGCACGGACTTGAGCCTTTCACTGACCACCCGCCCGCCGGCAGGCAACTGATCAAAACTATATTTTTGGGTTGAGGTCAAGAACCTTGAGTCCGATGCGCTGTTTGCCCCGATCCTCTTTCACCTCGATCACTTCCACCTCAATCAACTGGCCGCGCCTAACAACATCTTCAACCTTGTCAACACGCCTGTCGGACAAATTAGAGATGTGAACGAGCCCATCTACCCCCCGCTTCAGCTCGACAAAAGCGCCAAAGTCTGTCGTCTTGACAACCTTGCCGGTATACCTGTCGCCGGCCTCGATGTCCTTGGTGAGGGCGGTGATGCGCTGGATGACGCCCTCGGCGCTGGCGCCGCCCGGGCTGGTGATGAAAACAGTGCCGTCTTCTTCCACGTCGATGGACACATCAAACTCCTCCACCAGGCCGCGGATCGTCTCCCCGCCCTTGCCGATCAAGGCGCCAATTTTTTCCGGATTGATCTGAATGGTGAAGATGCGAGGCGCAAACTCGGACAGTTCCGCCCTGGGCTCGGGCATAACTTCAAGCATTTTGCCAAGGACGAACTCCCGCCCCCGTTTGGCCTGCGCCAGCGCCGCCGCCATCACATCGGACGTGATGCCTTCCTTGATCTTCAGGTCCATCTGAATGGCGGTGACTCCCTTTTCAGTGCCCGCAACCTTGAAGTCCATGTCGCCCAGATGATCCTCCACTCCGGCGATGTCGGTCAGAATCACGTAATTGCGGTCAACATCTTCAGAGCCGCAATCAAGGCAACGGCGCAAAAACACGCCCGTAGCGCCGCAGCCGCGGCAGGTGCTATGGACGATGAGGCCGCAGGCGATGCCGCCCACGGGCGCCGCGATCTTGACGCCCGCATCCATGAGCGCCAATGTCGAGCCGCAGGTGCTGGCCATTGAAGAGGATCCGTTGCTTTCCAGGATCTCGCTAACCAGGCGAATGGTGTAAGGGAAATCCTTTTCATCGGGGATCATTGGCCGGAGGGCTTTTTCCGCCAGGGCGCCGTGACCGATATCGCGGCGCTTGGGGCCGCGCATGAAACCGGTCTCGCCGACGGAAAAGGGCGGAAAGTTGTAATGATGAATGTAACGCTTGCTTTCCTCAAGCCCGAGGCCGTCGATGCGCTGCTCATCGCCGACGGCTCCCAAGGTCAGCAGAGTCATTGCCTGCGTCTGCCCCCGGGTAAAGAGGGCCGACCCGTGCGTGCGGGGAGCAACGCCCACCGCGCAGCTGATCTGGCGCACATCTTCGGCCCCGCGGCCGTCGGGCCGGCGCTTTTCCAGCACGATGCTGCGGCGGATCACATCTTTCTCTACTTGCCTTACCAGCGCAGCCACTTCGCGCTCAAATTCGTCGCCGGCCTCTTCTGCCGCCATCTTGGCCAGGACATCGGCGCGGATTTTCTCGATCCGCTCGATGCGCTCCAGCTTCTCCGTGATCAGGTTGGCCTCCTCCAGGGCGGACCGGCAAAGGGACTCAACCTTGGCCATCAGCTCCTTATCCGTTTTCTGCTCCTCGAATTGCCACTTTCCCTTGCCGGTGGCGGCGCGAAGCTCCTCCTGCAACTCGCAGAGGCGCCGGATCGGCTCCCGGGCCATTTCGACCGCCTGCATGACCACATCCTCGCCAACTTCATTGGCGCCTGCCTCCAGCATCAGAATCGAATCAGCGGTGCCGGCAACGATCAAGTCCAGGTCGCATTCAGGCTGCTGCAGTTGAGGCAGCGTAGGGTTGACGATCAGCTCCCCCGCCAGCCAGCCCACGCGGACAGCCGCAATCGGCCCCTGGAAGGGAACCTCGGAGATTGTCAGCGCCGCCGATGCGCCGTTGAGCGCCAGCACGTCGTAGGCATTCTCCTGGTCGGTGGAAAGGATCGTCGCAATCAGCTGAACTTCATTGGCAAATCCCTTGGGGAACCGCGGCCGTACCGGCCTGTCAATCAGCCGGGCGGTGAGGATGGCCTTTTCGCTGGGCCGGGCCTCCCTTTTAATAAAGCCGCCGGGTATCTTGCCGGCGGCATACATTCTTTCTTCGATATCAACAGTAAGGGGGAAAAAATCAATTCCCTCTTTGGCTTCTGTCCGGGCCGTAGCTGTTACCAGCACCATTGTGTCGCCGCAACGGACAACCACGGCCCCGTTCGCCTGCCCGGCAAGGCGGCCGCTCTCGATGGATATCGTTTTGCCATTTATGTCAATATTCTTGTTAATTATCAAGTTACTCTTTCTCCTTTAATTAATTCCGGGTTCCGTATTCAAAGTTGCACCGCAAAGGTTATTGCTTGGGACTTTGAGCCCGGAACCTGGAACTCCTTATGTTCCGGGACGGATGCTCCTTAAAAGCAACGCAACAAAAAAACCACGGGCTGACACACTCCCGCGGCCTGCTCTAGGCTTAAGGCTCAAAATCCGCGCTGTTGCCGGCCCCGGGCAACAAGGACCAATACTTCTTCACAAATATTGCCCAGCCGGGATGGATCAATAAGAATAATACACGCAGATTCTCAGCCTCAGGCCTAGAGAAATACTTTCCAGGCTCGGCAGCATGGCGCCGGGTCGCCAAGAAGGATTATCACAAGAACCGCCCGCTTTATTTCCGCAAGCCCAATTCTTTCACCAGGGCGCGGTAGCGACTCACTTCCTTGTTTTGCAGATAAGTAAGCAAGCGCCGCCTTTTCCCCACCATCTTCAACAATCCCCTGCGGGAGTGGTGATCCTTCTTATGCGTCTTCAAGTGCTCCGTCAGGCCGTTAATCCGCTCGGTAAGAAGCGCGATCTGGACTTCCGGAGAGCCTGTATCACCCTCGTGGCTACTGAATTTCTCAATAACCTGGCCCTTGTTTTCCCTGCTTAATGTCAATCCTTCACCTCCTCCCCAACATTAACTACCGGGGATATGATGGAAGTTCAAAGTTCCAAATTACAAGCTCAAAGAAAAAATGATTATTGACTTGGAATTTGGAACTCTGAACCACGCGAGAAACTCCGAGTCCCCGGCCTATTTGATTATCCGTGGACATGATGCGAACATCGGCAAATTTGGTTTTGCGTCCCCGGCCTAAACACTTTTTAAAGCTTATCACATTTTGGCTTTTGAAGGCGAACGAGGCCCGGGCTATGAATTCAGCAAATACACCTTTATTAATCACAAAAAATGCCGATGATAAGAGCCTACCGGGACAATCCAATACCGCCACTGGGGAGGCAGAATGAACACTACGGCAGAGGCCGGCGCGGCCTGGAGCCGCCACTTTACTTTCCGCAAACTGATTTCTGAAACCGGGCCCGGGGCGCTGCTCTGCCTGGCGATCGCGCTGCCGGCTTATGAAATCTCCGGGCTGAGCACTTCCCTCGACCCCCTGGCTTTATCATTGATCATGGGCATGGTGCTCGGGAATGTGCTGGGCTCTGCCGCGGTCCGCCAGCCGGGCGTTATGGCCTCCACAGCTCTTTTCGTGCCCGCCGGCATAGTTCTTTATGGAACCAGGCTCAACTTCAATACCTTTTCCCAGCTTCCGGTTTTTTCGACAATGGCGGTTATCACTGGAGTAGCCTCCTTCTTCATGGTCATGTTGCTGGGCAGCAAAGCCCTGGCGATCGACAAGAACACGGGCCTGCTGATCGCTGCCGGCTCCGCCATCTGCGGCGCGGCAGCCATTGCCGTGCTTGCTCCTGTGGTGGGAGCCCGCAACCGCAATACCTCCATGGCCCTGATTATTACAACGACGGCGGGCCTCACCGGCGCCCTGTTATACCCGCTGATCGGCGACTCCTTATCCCTCTCCAAGACAACCTATGGATTTTTTTGCGGGTCTACTTTGCAACAGATAGGCATCGTCAGGCTGGCGGCGGCGCATCTTGGCAGAGAGGCCCTGGCGACTGCCGTGACTGTCAAGATGATGAGGATTACCATGCTCGCTCCAATCTCGATTCTCCTGGGAGCGACGGCGCCGCTGGCCAGGGCCGGCAGGAAAGGCGCAGAGGCCTGCCGGCGCGATCAAGGCCGGGCGGCCGCCGGCCGTGAGGGCGGCATCCCTGGGGCCTGGCGGGCCGGAGTCAGCCGCGCCTGGTTCCTGCCTTTATTCGTCGCCGCAGGGATCACATTTTCGTTTTTTCAACCGGCGATAAACATCAGGCAGTCGCTCGAGCCCCTGGCGACGATTTGCATGTCAACGGCGCTGGCAAGCATCGGCCTGACAGTCAACTTTGAGTCAATCAAATCGGAGGGTTCCAAGCCATTGCTTTTGGGGTTCGCCGGCTGGGCCGCCGTTTGTATTTTTTTCCTGTTTGTAATGATTCCCGTATTTGCTCTGGGGGGCTGAGCCGATGCGAGCCGGCAACAAAAAAAGAGGCAAAAGCATCTTCCGCAAAACAGCGGTGGTTTTTGTAATCGTGGCGCTCGTGCCCGCATTGATTATGGGCCTGCGGGGATATCAATCGTTGGCGGATGAGATGCAGCACCTGGTTGACAGCGGCAAGGTTAAACCGGCGGAAAGCGCCGCCCTGCTGCGCTCGACCGAGATCCAGACGTTTGCGTACGCCGGTTACGGCCTGGCCGTGGCGCTGGTGCTCGGCTATTTTTTCGCCACCAGCGTTGTCAGGCCCATTCGGGCCCTGCAGGCGGGAGCCCGCCGGATCGGTGGCGGCGACCTCGACTTTCGGGTAGAGACCGACACTGAGGATGAATTGGAAGAGCTGGCCTCAACTTTAAACAATATGGCCATCTCGCAAAAGTCTCGCGAAGCCGAGATAAAAGCGCGCAGCCGCGAGCTGCAAGTCCTCTACGAAATTTCTCACACAATGGCAGAAACGCGGAACCAGGACAAACTGCTAAACAGCGCCTTGGCCAGTACGATTGCCATTAGCGGGGCGACTGCAGGCTGCGTGATGCTTGCCGGCCCGGACGGCAAGCTTAAATCTGCCGTTTGCCACGCTTCTGACAAAAGCGTTCCGGCTCCCAGCGCGGCTGTTTTCGAAAATGCCGCCAGGCAGGCCACGCGAACGGGAAAAACGGCTGTTTATAAATGTCCAGGCAGCAAAGCCGAGCCTTTCCATGCCATTGCCTGCGTGCCGCTTACATTCGAAACCAGGCTCCGGGGAGCGCTTTGCTTAAGCAGCGCTGAGGACCATTTTTCGCCGGAGGCGCTGAGAACAATCTCGGCTATCGGCGGCGAGCTGGTTGTGGCAATCGAAAATATGGTCCTGTTTGAGGAAATGGAGGCCCGCACCGCTGAGCTTAATCAGGCCACCGAGGAGATCGCCAGCCTCATCTCCGAAGCAGAATCGCGCAAAAGCTTCAGCACCAGGTACCAAAACAATAACCTTGTCAAGTGCTGGGAGTTCAAGCATTGCCGGTTTGAGCAATGTCCCGCATATGGCTCGCCAAATTTGCGCTGTTGGCAAATTGCCGGCACCCACTGCGGTGGCGAAATCCAGGGCGTCTTCGCCCAAAAGCTGGGCCACTGTGAAAAATGTGAGGTGCTCCAGCGGGCCTGTCCGGACAAGATAACACTCCTCGGCGAGACCTTTAACAACATGATGGCTATCCTGGAACAGCGCGTGCGGGAACAGAAGGAGCTGCAACGGCGCCTTTACAGCTCTTTAAAACTGGCGGCGATCGGCGAACTGGCGGCGGGCGTCGCTCACGAAATTAACAACCCGCTCACCGGGATTTTGGCCAGCGCCATGCTGCTGAAGTCAAAAACCGCGGCTGGCAGGGACGTCCAAAAAAACCTTGCCGTGATCGAGAGCGAAGCGCTGCGGGCGCGGGATATCGTTCGCAACCTGCTTGACTTCGCCCATCAGGGCGACACGATTAAAACTGAAGCCATTTCCCTTGGCAGCCTCATTGAGCAGACGCTTTTTCTGATGCGGCATCAGGCCAAACTCGCCAGCGTCAAGGTGCAGACCCGCCTGGATGATGGCCTGCCGCAGCTGCATCTGGACGCCAACCAGATGAAACAGGTATTTATGAATATCATCCAGAACGCCGTGCAAGCAATGCCCGCCGGCGGCAGCCTGGTGATATCCGCGACCTCATCCAGCGGCGGCCGCGGCGCTCAATCGCTGCAAGTGGAATTTGCCGACAGCGGCATTGGGATGGACGACGAGGCGATGGCGCGCATCTTTGACCCCTTCTTCACCACCAAGCGCATCGGCGAAGGCACCGGCCTGGGGCTGTCTGTATCACACAGGATCGTCAGCGAGCATGGCGGTGAGATCAGGGTGAAATCGGCGCCAGGCAGAGGCTCCACGTTCACGGTTGTCCTGCCCGTGGACAATTGCCAGAAAGAACGGGAAGTGGCGTGAGCCGGCGCAGACACCCTAACCCTTCCGCTGCCTGACCGCGAAACCTTTGTAACTGCGGGCGGCGGCGATGTCTTTCCTGATCTGCGTGACAAGGTCGCCGGCGTTGTCAAACTTCATCTCGTCCCGCAGACGCTTGAGAAAATCAATGCGGACATTGAACCCATACAAGTTCCGGTCAAAATCAAGGATGTGAGCCTCAATTTTAATAGTCTGCCTGACGTCTTCATCAATTGTGCAAAAAGTAGGATTATGGCCAACATTGACGAGGCAGGCATAAGCGTCATTGCCAATGTAAAGGTCAGCCATATATACGCCCCGGCCGGGGAAAATACAGTCCATCAGCGCTTCAATATTGGCTGTCCGCACGCCCAGGGTGCGGCCCCGCTTGTCGCCATGCACAACTTTGCCATGAGTAGAAGGCGGCCGCCCGAGGATGTCCCGGACTTCCTCCAGGCTGCCCTCGGCCAACAGGTTGCGGATGCGGGTGGAGGAGATGGGCTCGCCACCGGATGTTACCAGCGGCACCGCCTTCACTTTCATGCCGGCCCTTTTCCCAAACTGTTTCAGAAAGCTGATGTCACCTGCCGCCTTGAAGCCAAAACGGAAGTTGCTGCCCACGATTACCTCGGCTGCCCCCAAGTTTGAGCCAAACAGCAACCGGCAGAATTGGTCTGGCGGCAGGCGGGAAAATTCTTTCGTAAAGGGGATAATAAGCAAATCATCAGCCCCGCGTTGACCGATCAGGTCTGTTTTGACATTTAGCGGCGTCAGGATGGGAGGGCATTTGGCAGGGGCGATCACGGAAAGCGGCGGTGGATTAAAGGTGATCACCATGCTGCGGCATCCGGCCTTGGCGGCTGCCTTGACAGCGTCGGTAATGATGCGCTGGTGACCGATGTGAACGCCATCAAAATTCCCAATCGCCACTATCCGCTCGGCGGCAGGCACTTCTTCCAGGGCGCGGTAAACTCTCATGTCAACACCACCTGGGGGCGAATCCGCCCCCGGCCGGCCGGCTGGTAAACCGCCAGCAGGCTGCCGGCCGAGGTCAAGAGCACTGGTCCTGTCTCATCACCCGTTAAAAAGCAGCCGCTTTTTACGGCCTCCATTTCAATTGCCTCGAGTTCCCTCACGGGAAGGAAATATAACGCACTCACCGGGGAAAGGAAAGACGGATTGCGCCAGCCAAGCAGCGCGCCGCGCTCAAACTGTGCCAGCGTATCGAGCGTAGCAGCGTCCTCAACCTTAAAATTGCCTACGCCAACGCGCCTGAGGGCGGCGGCATAAGCTCCCGCGCCGAGCGCTCCGGCAATGTCTTCTACCAGCGACCTGATATACGTGCCCTTGGCGCAGCTTACCGCCAAACGGGCCTGCTGCGCAGCCTCGTCAAACGACTCCAGCTTGAGGCTGTGGACAACGGCCTGCCTGAGCGGCGGCGCCACCGGCTCTCCCCGCCGCGCCATCTTGTAAAGCCGCTCGCCCCCCTGCCTGACTGCCGAATACGCCGGCACGCGCTGAATTATCGTGCCGGTGTAACGGGGGAGAACCACCTTCAGCCCAGCTTCTGTGACGGCGCCGGGCACAGGTGTGATCTCTCCCGCAATGTCGCCCGTCGTTGACCTGGCGCCAAATTGTGCGAGAACCTTGTATTTCTTGGCAAGCGGGGCCAGCAAGTCAAAGAAACGGGTGGCCCTGCCAACCAGGATCAAGAGGAGCCCGCTGGCAAAAGGATCAAGTGTGCCCGCGTGGCCTACCCGGCGGATGCCGGCAAGGCGCCGCAGAGCCGCCACCGCGTCATGGGACGTAATCCCGGCCTGTTTATCAACAAGCAAAACGCCGCAGCCGGACCCGTTACCCAGATTGCCCTGCCGGGCCTGCGTCCGCCCGCTTGGGTTCGCATCTGCCATCTTTATTCTTCGCTTTCCATTTTCTGAAGCAGCCTGTCAATGCGGAAGCCGTAATTGATGCTTTCATCGTGGACGAAGGACAAAAGCGGCGTCCGTTTCAGGCCCAGCTCTTTGCCGATCAGCAACTGCAAGTAGCCCCGGGAGCGCTCCAGCCCCGCCAAAGTCTCCTCCCGGGCGCGCTCGTCGCCGAGCACGCTGACGTAGACGCGCGCTGACCTTAAATCAGCAGTTGTATCAACAGAAGTGATAGTGACGAAACCAATGCGCGGATCCTTAAGGCCCGCCGCGGCCGCCTCGCTGAGCACTTCGCGGATGACTTCATTGACACGCCTCATTCTCTTTACGCTCATCTGATTCTCCGAGGGGGATAATCGTTGCCAGGAGGCAGTATGCTGCGCCCCCGCCGGCTCCAGCCTAGTATTCCTCTTCCGGCACCTTAACTGTCTCCCGCCGGATGTCAACCAGCTCCAGGCCCCTGCTCTCGATGAGCCGCTCGGCTTCGGCCAAGGCGCGGCTGGCTTCCGGAAATGAAGGGGAGCAATAGGAGATCACCAGGCGGGAGCGCTGCCAGAGGTCATGAAAACCAATCTCGGCAACGGAGGCGCCCATCTGCCGGGATAACCGGGCCTTTAAGCTGCGAAGATGCTGGCGCTTGTCCTTGAGAGACCCGTTCTCCGGGAAATGGATATCGACCGCCAGGATGCCGACATAGCCATCAGCCTGGCTTAACTTCTTTCGTCTCGTAGAACTCAAGGACATCGCCTTCCTTGATGTCATTAAAGTCTTCCAGGAGGATGCCGCACTCATAACCCTCCTCGGCTTCACGCACATCTTCCTTAAACCGTTTCAGTGACGCCAGCTTGCCGGTCCAGACAATAGTGCCCTCGCGCACCACGCGCACCTGGGCGCTGCGGGTTATCTTCCCCCGGGTGACATAGCAGCCGGCGATATTCCCCAGCTTCGACGCCTTGAAGACCTGGCGGATCTCCGCCTCTCCCAGCTCTTCTTCCACATAAGTTGGCTCCAGCATGCCCAACAGCGCTGCCTTGACATCTTCGGTCACTTTGTAAATAACGCTGTACGTGCGCACGTCCACGCCTTCAAGGCTGGCAACGGTCTTGGCGGCCGCGTTGGGGCGCACGTTGAAACCGATGACAATTGCCTGCGAAGCCGCCGCCAGCATCACATCCGATTCGTTAATGGCGCCAACGCCGGTGTGGATGACATTGATCTTGACTTCCTCGTGCTTGATCTGGCCCAGCGCCTCTTGCAGCGCCTCCACAGAGCCGGCTACGTCGGCTTTGACAATGAGGTTGAGATCCTTGACCTCGCCTTCCTTGATCCTGGCAAAAACATCATCCAGGGAGAGGGCGCGGCGCTTGGCCAGCATTTCAGCCTTGAGCCGGTCTGACCGGCGGCCGGCAAGGACGCGGGCGCGGCGCTCGTCTTCCACCACGCGGCAGTATTCCCCCGCCTGGGGGATGGAGTCAAAACCGAGAATCTCCACCGGCACCGAAGGGACCGCCGCCTTAAGCGGCCTGCCCTTGAAATCATTCATGGCCTTTACCTTGCCGGAAGCTTGCCCGGCGACGATGGCGTCGCCGACATGCAAGGTGCCGCGGCTGATCAGAATGGTGGCCACGACGCCGCGGCCGGGATCGAGCCTTGACTCAATTACTACGCCGCTGGCGCGGGCGTCAGGATTTGCCTTCAGTTCCTGCACTTCAGCCACCAGCAGGATCATCTCCATCAGGCTGTCCAGGCCGACCTTTTGCTTGGCGCTAACGTCGGCAAAAATTGTGTCGCCACCCCAGTCTTCGGGAATAAGACCCCGCTCGGAAAGTTCCTGGCGCACCCGGTCGGGATGGGCTTCAGGTTTATCAATCTTGTTGACAGCCACCACCACCGGAACGCCGGCGGCCTTGGTGTGGTCAATTGCCTCGATGGTTTGCGGCATGACGCCGTCGTCTGCCGCTACCACCAGCACGGCCACGTCTGTTACCTTGGCGCCCCGGGCGCGCATGGCGGTGAATGCTTCGTGGCCGGGAGTGTCCAAAAAGGTAATCTTCTTGCCGGCATGCTCGGCCTGATAAGCGCCGATATGCTGGGTGATGCCGCCTACCTCGGTTGCCGTCACCTCTGTCTCGCGGATGGCGTCAAGCAGCGAGGTTTTGCCATGATCAACATGGCCCATGATGGTAACAACCGGAGCCCGGCTCACCAGGTCTTCCGGTCGGTCAACGACCTCTTCCGGCTCTTCCTGGTCGGCGGCATGGACAATCTCCACCCTGCGACCCATGTCATCGGCCAGCGTGCTGACAGCTTCATCACTGAGAGACTGCGTAATCGTCGCCATCTCGCCGTAGCCCATCAGCCGCTTCATAATGTCGGCCGTGGAAGAGCCCAGCAGTTGGGACAGCTCCTTGACCGTGACGCCGGAATTTACCTTGACCAGTTCGTCAACCGCCCTGGCTTCCGGAGCCGGCCGCTCGGCAACAGCAGTCGCTTCCTTGCTTTTGGAATTTTTGTGCCGGACGCGTTGATGACGCCCGGATGGCACAAAGCTGCGCCGCTTGGCGGCGCTGGGATCAATGATAACCCGCCGCCGCTTTCCCTGCACAGGGATGGCAACCGGCGCTTTCCTCAGTTTCTTCGGAGGTTTCGCCTTGTTTTTTTCCTGAGCTTCTTTAACGGCGGCGCCGGCTGTGGCAGCACCTTCGCCGGCAGGCTTTTTTGCAACCGGCGGCGCCGGCTCTTTTTTGACAGCATCTTTTTTTGTGGTTGTATCCGGGAGCTTTTTCCCTGCCGGCTCGGCTGCCTGAGCCTCATTCGGCGCCGGAGCAGCAGCCGCCACCGCCTTCCTTGCCTGGTTTTCATCCACGCTGGCGAGGCTGCCGCTGACCGTTACGCCGGCAGCCTTAAGCGCTGCCGCAACCTCGGCGCTGGCCAGGTTAAGCTCCCTTGCTATCTCGTAGATTCTTTTTTTCGCCATTTTGTGTCAGTGTGTCAAGCAGGTGCTTAAAATCATCACGGAGCGGTCCCGGGGCAACGGCAGCCCGCAGCCGCCTTGCCAGGGCCTTCCTCTTTAAGGCCCGCTCCAAGCAATCAAAATTGGGACACGTGTAGGCGCCCCGCCCCTCGCCGCTGCCGCCAAAATCCAAAACTGCAGTCCGGCCGGCTTGGGTTAAAGCTACAGTAAACCTGACCAGCGAGCCTTTGGCAAACTTGCCGCCGCAGCCGGCGCACTGCCGCTGTGGCACGTGGCCCCGGGAAGTCAACCTCAGGATCCCGACTTGGCCGCCCGGGTTTCGTTAGTTTCTTCGCTGCCGGCAGCGCCGGCTTCGTCGGCGCCGGCCCCTGTTTCCGCGGCTCCGGCCTCATCAGCCTGGCCTTCCCCGGCAGCTGCCGCGGGGGCAGCAACGGCTTCTGCTTCCGTCTCCTCTTCAGCTAGCTTCTGATGGGCGGGAATACCACAATACTTGCTGCCAGGCAGAGCCGCGTTGGGACAACGCTTGCCGCCCTTGGTGAGGGCGCAGCAGCGGCCGGCGAGCTCCTCGGCTTCCTCGTCCGAGAAAACCATCGCCGCTTCCTCCTCGGCCATCTGGCTTTCGCTTTTAATGTCTATCCGCCAACCGGTAAGCTTGTTGGCCAGACGGGCGTTTTGCCCCTCCTTGCCGATCGCCAGCGAGAGCTGATCATCCGGCACCACGACCGTAGCAGATTTTTCCTCATCATCAACAAGCACCTCGCGCACCATCGCCGGGCTCAGTGCCTTGGCGACAAAGCGGGCCGGCTCCTCGTTGAAAGGAATAATGTCAATCTTCTCGCCGCGCAGCTCGCTGACCACCATGCGCACGCGCGAGCCGCGGGGGCCGACGCAGGCTCCCACGGGATCGATCCCTTCTTCTTTTGACTCGACCGCAATCTTGGAGCGGTAACCAGGCTCGCGCGCCACATTTCTGATGACGACCAGTCCATCCGCAACTTCAGGCACCTCGAGCTCAAACAGCTTGCGAATCAGTTCCTCGCTGCGCCGGGACACAATTACCTGAGGCCCTTTCGTATGCTCACGCACATCGACGATCACCGCCTTAATGCGCGATCCATGGTCGTAACGCTCGTGCTCGACCTGCTCGCTCTCAGGCAAGAGTGCTTCAACCTTGCCAAGATCAACCAGGGTATAACGCTGATCACTCTGCTGCACAATGCCAGTGACAATCTCGCCAACGCGCCCGGCGTACTCATCGTACATCATGTCACGCTCTGCTTCCCGGATGCGCTGAAAAATTACCTGCTTTGCAGTCTGGGCAGCAATGCGGCCAAAGTCATCAGGCGTCTCGATGAGCACTTTCTCAATCTCGCTCTCATCATACATGGAGAGATCGAATTCCGCTTCCTCCTCAGCCTCAGCCGGCGTTGCTTCGCCTGCCCCGGTATCCTCGCCGCCGGCCCCGGCCGTTGCCTCGGCTTCCACCAGCGCCGCCGGGCGCTCCGGAAGAATAAGCTGGTAGATCCTGATCTGACCGTCATCCGGGTCAATCACCACCCGGGCGTGCTCAACGGCGTCCGGAGTTTTTTTGTAGGCGGATAAAAGGGCATCTTCAAGAGCAGCGAGTAGAACATTGAAGCTGATCCCTTTCTCCTGCTCCATGACCCTTAGGGCTTCCACTATTTCCCTGCTCACTCTCAAGCTCCTTTATTCGAAAGCCCGACCCCTTTCCCGGCGCTTTTTCTTTCTCGCCTTGCTGCTTTGCCGCGGGCTCTTTTTCCCAAATTCAAACACAGTGCGGGCCCGGGAGACCTGTGAAAAAGGTATCCGGACCTGCCTCCCTTCCTGGTCAAGCGTCAATGATTGACCGTTTGAAGAGACTAAAAAACCGGTGAAGTTGCGTTGTCCTTGCACCGGGCCGAACGTTTTTACATTGATCTTTTTTCCGGCTGCAGCCAGATAGTGTTCAGGCTTGCGCAACCGCCTCTCCAGGCCTGGCGAAGAAACCTCGACCGTGAAATCTCTCAGGTACCGGTCTAACAGGCCTGTAACCCGCACGCACAAATCATGGCTAACACCTTCGGGGTGATCGATAAACACCCGCAACGCCGGGTTGCCGCCGCGGCTGTTCGGGCCACCCCCAACTTCAACGTCAACTACCTCAACCCCTGGCAGATTCTCTTCCAGGGTCTCCTCTACATCCGAAGTTATAGCTGCCTTATCCACTGCAAGCAAAAAAGTTTCCCGGGCCAAAAACCATTCTCCCAAGAAGCACCCTGCCGGGCCGGTAATAGGCCCGAATAAATACAAAAGTGGGCTTGCACCCACTCCGGACGAACCTCGCAGTTTAACGAGATTATATCACACGGCCAAAATGAGCCGCAAGTGAAAAGGGCTGGCTCCAGCTTTTGCCGGGAAAAGAAAAATCATTAATAATCGAGGCATTTTTTTGTGCTGCGCGCATCTGATCAGGCGATCAGGCCGGCCGGCAGTAACGCTGTTTGTCACTTACGCATGATCTTCCCAATGTGAATAACCGGACTGCCAGCAGTCCCGCAGCAAAGCCGCCGATATGGGCAAAATAGGCAACGCCGCCGCTCTGGGCGCCCGAGAGTCCAAGCGCTCCCGAGATAACCTGCAACGCTATCCAAAACAGGAGCACCGCCACTGCCGGCAGTTCCACAAACGTGATAAAAATTCCCAAAAAGATGAGCGTCATCACCCGCGCCCGCGGGAACAGCAGCAGGTAGGCGCCCAGCACGCCGGCTATGGCGCCGCTGGCGCCAACATTCGGAATCTGCGAGTTGGGTATGACAAATATCTGCGCGGCCGTGGCGATGAGGCCGCACATCAGATAAAAAACAATGAAGCGGAAGCGCCCCATCGAATCTTCCACATTATTGCCAAAGATCCAGAGAAAAAGCATATTGCCGCCGATGTGCAGCCAGCTGGCGTGCACAAACATGGAGGTAAAAATGGTGAGATCAGCAGGAAAGCCACGTTGAAACAGAACGGCCCCGTGGGTAATCTCAAAAGGAGTCATGCCGTACCTGAGCAGGAAGCTGTTCATCAGCGGCCCCAGGGAGACCTCGTAAAGAAAAACAGCAACGTTAGCCACAATCAGCAGCACTGTAATCAAGGGAAAGCGGCTTATGGGAATGTTGTCTTTTAAAGGCAGCAACTTATTTCAGGCCAACACCACAACCCTTGCTATCACTCTTAAGGCCATTCTCAACCAGCAAAGAATCAAACCAGATATTTAGAATTTATCTCAAAAGACTGTTCGAAGCGAGGCCGGGCGAAAAGACGATGGGCAAGGACGCTGGAGGAAAAAGCCCGCAGTCGTACCCGTTGCGGTACGTCGAGGACTTTTTGCTTTGCGGATGCCGCCCATCGCCTTTTGGCCCGCCCTCATCCCAAACAAGCTTTGGCACAGATGTTATTGAGCCGGCGGCGCCGGGAACCACAGCTGCGAGCCGGTTCCATCTTCACATTTAGCGTAAAGTGTGGTCCGGAAGCGCAAGATCCCCGCCGGCACGTTGTATTGAAACCCAAGCTTGGCTTGACCGCCTGGTTTGATCTCTGGCAGTGCGGCGGGAAGCGAACTGGCCAGCGACACATCCGGCGGGTTGACAATGATCTGTTCGATAGACACATCGTCTGCAACTCCCGGGCCGTTGTTGGTCAGCAGGTAACCGACGTCCAGCCGGCCGGAAAGGTAGTTCTCATAACTTCCCCAAAAAACCGAGTCAATCGAAAGAGAGAGCCGGGGCCGGCCGGCGTTGTTAGCGTGGCGGCGTAAATATCCGGCTTGCCATTGCGCTTGTCCTGCCACACGACCGTGTTGCCCTTGATCACAGGGCTAGTTTGATCTCCGGGCTGAATGCAGATGGGCTGTTCAATATTGGTGGACAAATCCTTTAGATAAATATCCCAATTGTCAACCCATTGGCCGTTTTCGTCAAAAAACCCGTTCCTGTTATCCTGATAAACCAACAGGTTGCCGCTCAGGGATGGGCTCACCTGGTCTCCCGGTTGCTGCACCAGAGGCACGCCATAAGTTGCCGGATCTGTCGTATAAATGTCCCACTGTTGTCCCGGCTGATTGAGTTTTTGTTGATAAACAACCTTGTCGTTGCTAATGACGGGGTGCCTTCTCAGATATTTGCTGCCGCCGCCGGTGGCCGCGCCGCCTCCCAATTTAGTCAGATAGGTGATGTCGTCTGTTTCCAGGTTGCAGGACACGATCAACGGCTCATAGTACTGGCCGGCGTAACCACGTTCCTTGACCCACACGGCAGCGGCGCCGTCGATATCGGGATCATAACGCATATTGGGAGTATCGTAACTGTCAAGCATGCGGCTGCGCATCGTGCTGAAATCCAGCAGCCTGATGGTGCTGCCGCTATCGCTGATTATTGCTCTCTGGCCAGAAAGGGCCATCGACGATGCCCGCGGGGCAGCAATGCACTTGCCTGTCTCCTGGCCGGTAAAGCGCAGGCAGCCTTGAGATGAAGAATCCTGCCACGCAAATGCGCCCCCATCGCTGGCCGGGCCTGCCCAGATCTCAGCACCTGAAAACAACTGTTCCGCAACGCCACCAAAAATGTTTTTCCTAAACAGGCTGTCAGTAGCCCCGCGATCAAGAAAAAATACATCGCTTCCATCCAGGTCCGGGAAAAGGTGATCACCAAGGCCCGTGGCGACTGGCAGTTCCTGCACATTCCACTGTAAAGCGGCCGCGCGCGACTGCCCGGGAAAGCTCATGCAGGCCAGGGCCGCCACTGCTACAAAAAAGATTATCAGGGAGGATCCTGGCCTGAACAGGGCACAGGAAGCACCTGCATCAATTCCAAATTCGCCCTGTTTCCGCCGTCTACGCCCTCTCCGTGACGGCTGCTTTACAACCCTGTCAATTCTTATCAGTTTGGCGCACCGGCGCTTCTGACCGCATATTCCTGAAGATGCTTCCTTTCCCCGCTTCATCTGCTGATTCAACATAATCTCCCCGCTTCCCGGATCCCACGTTTCGCCATTTGACATCCCATTTCAGCGCATCAGGTCGCCCATGGGCCACCAATACCACTTCCATTTTCCCAGCTGATTTTTTGGACACCTCTAAAAATAGCCCATAATCAGGTTGATATAGTAACTATATTATGATAGTATCCGTCCGATAACTCTACCACGCACTTCGGGAGGTAAACAATGGGTC
>JAJYIM010000056.1 GCA_021790115.1 Actinomycetes bacterium
GCTGATTTTTTGTTATTTTTTATTGCGCCGCTATAATTTGCCCCCTTCGGCAGGACCCCATGGCATCTCTGTAACAATTTATCAAAGCAGCAGGTGATTTCAATCAAACTTTGGTTGTATTTTGACTAGAAAAAAGGTGTATTTTTGAAAAAGGGGTCAAGCCCAAATTCTTCTGTAAATTCCTCTCATCTCTAAGAATCTATTTCTAAATCATTGAACGCAATAGCAAACCAGGAGGTCAACAGATGAGTGCCACAGGAACCAAATCCAAGACCGGCAGGCGTTTCGGCAGGCCGGCGGCTTTCGCTCCCGCTGCCCTGATGGCCCTGCTGATCGTCCTCTGGGCGGCCCCGCCCGCAGCCGCCGCCACCCTCTCCTTTAAGGCAGCGGTAAACTACGGCGCCGGAACTAATCCAGCCTCGGTAACCACCGGCGACTTTAACGGCGACGGCAAGATAGACCTGGCGGTGGCAAACTGGGGCGGCAACGTCTCCGTGCTTCTCGGAAACGGCGACGGCACCTTTCAGGCGGCGGTAAACTACGGCGCCGGAACTTGGCCAGAGTCGGTAACCACCGGCGACTTTAACGGCGACGGCAAGATAGACCTGGCGGTGGCAAACTGGGGCGGCAACGTCTCCGTGCTTCTCGGAAACGGCGACGGCACCTTTCAGGCGGCGGTAAACTACGGCGCCGGAAGCGGCCCAGAGTCGGTAACCACCGGCGACTTTAACGGCGACGGTGAAAGCGACCTGGCGGTGGCAAACTGGGGTGGCAATGTCAGCGTCCTGATTAACAACGACACCAAGGACTACTACTGGACCTGGTACGATAACCTCTACGGCCGCAACTGGGTGCTACTTGCCAACCCGGCGGGGGCGGCAGGCAACTTAAGCTTTAACCTGGCTATCGCCGGCGCCAATCGGGCGCTGCCGGGCGGGGGCGTGGTGGCCCCGGGAAACAGCATCACCCCCATCTACCCCGGCCTGATGGGCGGGCCGGTTGACGCCACCCTTAATACGCCGGGAGTCAAGGGGATAGTCTCCCAGCGAATCCTTTGGGCAGGCTCCTCCCTGGAGGAGGTGCCGGGCCAGGAGCAGTCAAAACTCTCAAGCCAGTTCTTATGGACCTGGTACGATCAGAAGAGCCCCGGCATGACCAACTGGGTGCTTATCGCCAATAACAATCCCTTTACTGTCTACTATAGGATCACTGTGGCGGGCAAAGACCCCGGCCCGGGCTCTACCGGCAGCGTCGCCCCGGGCAAGAACGCAACCCCCACCTTCCCGGGCGTGATGGGCGGCCCGGTTAAGGTTGAGGCCTGGTCTGACAGGGTTGACGGCAGCGCCCAGGCTATCGTGATGGCCTCCCAGCGGGTGCTTTCTGGCGGCGGCTCTGCCTTTAACGAGGCGCCCGGCATCCCGGAAAGGGAGCTTACCGACCGCTACTTCTGGACCTGGTACGACATGCAGTCTGCCGGGGCCAGGGACTGGGTGTTTATCGCCAACCCGGGCGTAAACCACTTGGGCACCCCCCAGGGCACGGTAACCGCCCATATCAGGGTAGCCGGCGCCACCTACGGGCCGTATAGCATCGCTCCGGGAAGTAACGTCACCCCTACCTTTGCCGGAGTGATGGGCGGCCCGGTTGAGGTCTGGACCGACTCCGGCGACGTCATCGCCGCCCAAAGAAGCCTCTTTGGGCCCTCCTTTGAAGAGGTGCCGGGCCTGGCGGCCTCAACTAAAGGCGGCTACTCGGCCATAACCTCAGATTACAACTGGACCTGGTACGATCAAAAGAGCCCGGGGATGGAGAACTGGGTGCTTGTGGCCAACCCGGGCAGCTCGCCGGTAAGCGGCGTTACCATCAAGATAGGAGGTAGCACTGTCTGGGGACCGGCAACCATTAACCCTGGGGCCAGAGTCACCCCCACCTTTTCCGGAAAGATGG
This sequence comes from Actinomycetes bacterium, assembly GCA_021790115.1. Classification (GTDB taxonomy): domain Bacteria; phylum Actinomycetota; class Thermoleophilia; order BMS3ABIN01; family BMS3ABIN01; genus JACWAD01. The sequence continues at coordinate 1,948 of JAJYIM010000056.1, forward strand.
GCGGCCCTGTTCAGGTAAGCGCCGCAGGCAACGTTATTGCTTCCCAGCGCGTCCTTTACAACGGTTACTTTAATGAGGTGCTGGGGCAGTAGGGTAGATGGCAGGCTTTCCAGCCTGCCTTTGGGCGGGTTGATCTACGCAAAGAGAAGCCCTCATCTGCACAGGCTAAAAGCCTGTGCCTACCGGGCCTGTGCCTACTATAAGACACTTTGAGCTTTATGCGTCATAGTTGCGGAACGGTCACGCCGGCGTCCATTAGCACCCAGACCTTCCCATCCGGCCTGGCCTGAAGCGCTTCATCAACAGCTTCCTGCAATCCGGCAACCGGCCTCATGAAAGCTGCCCGGGGAACTTCCGCTTCTACTCCCGCAACAGCCCATATCTGCGCTCTTTGGGCAGTTTGAGCCAGGCGCGCCCCCTTGTGGTATCCGAGGCGGTAGCCGCTCCGCGCCCGGTCCATCACCTCTGCCGGTGAGCCGCACCGCCGCATCAGACTTAAAAAACTGCCGTTGCCAACGCCGTCACGGCAGGCTGAGACTATGATGAGGATGCCGCCGTCATTCAGAATCAGGCGGCCGTTTTCAATCCCTTTTTGTGACTGGTAAAAATCGATGTCCAGCGGCGGCGTCATTACAGCAATGACGATATCGGCCCGCCGCGGCGCCGATACAGCAAAGAGCTCATCTACTTTGGGAGCAGCCAGCGCAAATGCGGACCGGATATCGCCGGCGGCAGCATGATACAACCCGCCATTCCGGTCAAGCACCGCCTGGACGGCAAAAAGCTGCAACTGCGGCTGGCTTAAAAGAAAACCAAGGGCCTCATCCATGTCCGCGTGCACCGGATTGCCCTCAAGAACGAGCGCCCGGGCCGCCGGGTCCAACGCCAGCTTGTGATTTTGCTCAATAGTGCTGAACCCGGCAATGCCGGGCATCACGATTTTCCTGCCACCCGTATAACCGGCAAAATAATGAGCCTCAACAGATCCGAGAACAAGAATTTTGGGGGCCGCCATTGCCTCCCGGTTCAGAAAGACCTCCGTTCCTGCTGCAGTTTTTCCTGCAAACACAAGACCCGCCTTGCGGCGGGCATCGTGCACAGCTACGCGGCCGCGAATTTCACTCCAAAAAACGCCAAACATCTGCTGAAGCTCCTCTTCCGCAGGCGGCCTGTGTGCACCCGTCGCCACCAGAAAAGAAAGGTTCCAGCTGCAGACGTCGTCCCACAGGGCCTTCAGCATTGCCGCCGTCGGGGTGGGACGGGTGGCGTCATTAACGATTACGAGCACAGGTTCGCCCGGCTGGGCAAAATCGCGCAGGGCAGGTCCGGCTGGTGGATGGTTAACGACGCGGCGGATTGCTTCAATCAGATCAAGCGGGCGCGACTTGCGCGGCTGCAAAAGGCCAAGCAGGCGTCCGGGCGGAATCTCTATCGTCAAATCAGTGTTTCCGTATGGGATGCTTACAGCCATGTTCCAAGCCTAAAATCAAATATACGGTGCCTGCAGCCGCCCCAACAGGACAACGAGGCTGCGCCGCGAAATTATTACTGTCATATTACTGCGCTTGCCGCGCCGGCATCCAGCCTCTGACAACAAATGGCCATGTTACAAAAAAAAGTATTGCCGCTGGTTCTTTTACTGATGATTTTGCCCCTGGCCTGCAGCGCCGGCCAAAGCGGGCAAACACAGGCAAACACAGGAGGGAGAACGGAAGCCTCCGAAAATGCCAGTTTGGCTCAGGGTCAGGCGGCCGAGCTTGCTGCTCAGACGCAGCTGAGAAACGTACAGACCGATGAAAATGAGTACTTTAGCACGCACCAGGCGTATGCGCCCTCGGCCGCAGCGCTAAGAGAGCTCGATCCTCATATTAACCCGAAGGTCAACATCGTAAAAGGCGGCGCCGACAACTTTGAAATCAATATCGAAGCCGATGACTCCCAAAAAACGGTCTACATCATCCGTAAAACCGGCGACCTTATCGAGCGCGTTGACAGCAACGGTCACCCATGGTAGCAAGGCCGAGACAAATAAAGTGTCCGGAAGCTACCCTAATTTGCGCCTGTTGTAGTCGTGGCTGCGGCGGCAGTTCCTGTCTCTCCGGCTGACTCCTCCATCTCCAGCCTGTACCGCTTCTTCATCTCCAGGATCCGCTCTACGGATTTGTCGATGTCAGCCTGCTTTAGCTTGCCCGCCTTCACCGCAGCAATAATGGCATCATACGCCTGCTGCTGTTTGGCCGGCGTATGCGCAAACATGACCATGTCCGCGCCGGCCGCGATCGCGGCCACGGCAGCGTCGCCGGGGCTCTCGGTGATTGCGCCCATTTCCAGGTCATCGGTGATGATGACGCCGTTAAAGCCCATTTGATTGCGCAGCAGACCAGTAATAATTGGCCTGGAAAGCGAGGCCGGGGTTTTGGCCGGGTCCAGCGCCGGCACGGCTGCGTGCGTCACCATGACCATGGGCACATCTGCCTTGATGGCCGCCGCGAAGGGAGGCAAATCGGTACTATCCAGGGAGGCGCGGTCCTTGTCGATGGTAGGCAGTGTCTGCTCCGGATCATCCTCCGCCGAGCCCAGCCCAGGAAAGTGTTTGACACAGGAAATGGTTGTGGCGTCATTAAAACCTTTTACCGCCGCCGCCGTCAGCGTCGCAGTTACCTGAGGGTCGTTGCCATAGCTGCGGGTATCCATGATTGAGCTGGAGCCGGAGGTGACGTCCGCAACGGGGGCCAGGTCTGTGTTAATGCCCAGTTTTTTTAAACCGCGCCCGGCGGAAGAAGAAAGATCCGTGGCCGACCTGACGCCGGCGCCGCCTGTCATGTTGCCGATGAACGGCTCGGAGTAAACCGGCCCGATGTCCATGAAGCGCCGGGTCTTTCCCCCCTCCTGATCTGTTGCAATCATCAGTTGCGCCGGCTGGCCGGCCTGCGCTGCCAGCTGCTGCAGCGACGCGTCCAGCTGTGTCACCTGATCATCTGAGGAAATATTGGGGCCGTAAAGGATGACGGCGCCGACATGCCTGTCCTGGATCATCTTTTTTAGCGAATCGTCCGGGGCGGTGCCGTCAAAACCGATCATCATCATTTGGCCTACTTTTTCTTCCAGCGACATTCCGGCAACCACCTGATCAGTTGAAGATGGAGGACTGGCCGCAGTGCCGAATGTTGCCACCGTGGTGGCCGTTGCGGCAGACGAGCCGCCGCCGGAGCGCCTGAGCAGGGCGGCCGCGCCGCCGCCGGCGGCCAGTATTATCACTACCGCTCCGATCATGCCCAAAGTCGAAGGCCGCTTGTACCAGGACGGCGAAGCCGCCTTTCTGCTGGAAGAACCCGGCCGGGAAGTTGTTCCAGCAGTCTTTTTCCGGTGGCGGTCCATCCTTCTCCCCAGGCCGAGCTCCTTCCAGTCAACGTCCTTGTCGTTATTTTGCCCGCCCAAACAGCACCTCCTAAAACCGATCAGATTATCGGCCTCGCAACATCACCGAAGCCGCAACCGAAATACCACTGCATGATTTTATAGTCTTAAGCGGCGTTCAGATCGGAA